>JAJZCY010000263.1 GCA_021828835.1 Acidobacteriota bacterium
CACGGAAGCGATACTGACGGCGCGGTCGGCGCTAGTGAGATCGTTGACGGTGCCGCGCAGAAAGACGGAGCCGTTGTCGAGCGAAACCTGCACCGGCTGCCCTGGCATCTCTTCGCGCAGTTGCTGGCGAATCTCCTCCAGTTCGCTGTTGTGAACCGCCATGCTGGGCCGGACCGAAATATTAAAGAACTGGCGGCCGCCATGAATATCCCAGATGATCAGGCTGGTATCCCCGGGAGCCTTACCGTCGATCATGACCTCGGTTGGACTGACCGCGGAGGCCACGGCAAAACCACCGAGGCCAACTGCCACGCGAGCAATCGGCTGGGCCGTATCGACCAGCACGCTCTTGCCGACGCTCACCGCCAGTTCGTTGGTGGAATCCTGAAAACTTGCTCCCGGCTGCGCTCCGGCGAGACCGGGCAGCAACGTGCATAAAACTGCGAGAAGGACCGCCGCGGCTTTCATTGTTTTGCCTCAAGGGTAGGGAATTTTTCGGTGGTGATGCTGGTTCCGTTGCTGATCACGATGGCATAGGGCTTCGGCCGCGCGGCAATGCGGCGTATGCCCCCGCGGTGCATCGGCGCGGGATCGCCAGCGTTGGCAAACAGAGCGCCGGTGGCGGTGCTCCGCACCTCAGCAATTTTCGTGTCGAGCGGATTGCGCAGCACCAGCTGAATCTTGTACTGGTTGGCGGCCAGGCTCAGCTCCTGCGCCTGTTCCGGTGTCACCAGCAGATTCACCACCTGCACCTGCTTGGGCTTGCCTTCAGCATCTTTCTGGATGTCTGTGCCCGCCGAGAGCACCTGGATATTCTGCAGGATGGTCTTGGTCACGGTACCCTGGGCGGGATTCTCTCCGGGAGGATTCCCTGAGACCAATACGTCAACCCGCATGCCCGGAGTAACGAAGCCGGCCACTCCCACCACCTCGTCAACGCGCACGGCGCAGGCGCGCATGCCCTGAGGAATCGTGGCAGCCAAGCCACCGCCCGAGCCCTTGGGCGCGAGACGGTTATCGACAATGGGCTCGCCTTGATAGATCGCCGAGATAACGCCCCGGCCGATGGCGTCCTTGGGATTGAGAATTGCGTCCTTGGGAGGCGTGCCGGCAAAGGCAACCGTGGTCAGATCGGCGGCGGAGATAACCGTACCGATCTGCAGATTGGTGGACGCCGCCACCACTTTGTTGGTGGCCATGGGCTTGGCCGCCACCATGCGATTGCCCACAACGCGATACACCAGCAGGGCGCACCCACCGGCGATCACAAAAGCGAGCAGTAGTACAGTGAGAAGTCTTCGATTCATAATTCGGGTCCACTGAGCGCACCGTGCAGCCCGTTGACCGCCGCACTGGCGTTGCTATATTTCGTACTCTTGATTTTCCTGGCGCGAGCCCGCAAGATAGCGAGACGTGCCCTCAACGATTGAAGCGCGGCTTCAGTGTTGTCCTTTCTCAGCCTCGAGGCTGTTCAATTTGATCCATCGCGCAGCAGGGGTATTGAGAAATGATTGAAGCTGCGACCGCACTTGAGCGATGCTGAAAGCAGCTCGATTGCAATCGCGATACGGCGCATGGCGAGGTTTTTCCCGGCATGACACCTACTCCCTCGGTTACGCTTTTCAGCGGACAAATCAACACCGGCCGTTCTTCGGCGTCGATTGCTGCATCCGCCGCTGTTCACGCAGCCCTCGTGGCTCTGATCGGATTCGGCGTTTTGACGGCTCCCCCGATCGAAACGCATGCTTCCCCGGTGCGCCTCGCGGTGCGCGATCTCGATCTGCACACACCCACAGAGCAGGTGCAGCGGGCAGCCAACGGAATTCGCTATCCCGGCCAGCAGCCAAAGGCGGCCCACAAGTTGGCAACCGCGCACGCGGTCCTGCGTGTGGCAGTGCATGCCCCCAAGGGCCCGCAGACGCTGCTGCAACCGGACCTCGCCAAGCACCTCGCCCTGGCCGAAGCGGTTCCTGTTCCGCGCGTGCTGATCTGGAAATCGAGCAACATCGCCCTGAAGCATGTCGTGGCGCCCGCTCCGCATCCAGCCACCACCGCAGACATTCACGCTTCGCTCGATGCACCTACTCCGGAGATTCATCTCGCCGACGTGGATCTCGCCGCCAGCAACTTGCCTTCCGTGAAGCTGAAGCTGCAACCCAGCAGCACCGCGCCGGTCGAGCTGCACAACACTGCGGCTGTCGAAGTGCAGCCCCGTTCGGTTTCGCAGAACACCGCTACACCCACACCGGCCGCGGTTCTCTCGGTCTCTGACTTGGAGATGAAGGATGGCAGCGCGGCGCTGCCGCCGGTGAATGAGACCGCCAGTGTCTCCACGCCGGGCGAACTGGGTCCGGGCGCGCCCGCAGGCGCTGGCGTCAACGGCTCTGGAAACGGCACCAGCGGCTCCGGCACCAGTCGAGATGCGAAAACGCCGGCAGGAAAGATGCCCCAGGGAATCACCGGCGGAGCCGCTACGGGCGCACAGCAGGGTGCAGCCACCGGAGTGCCGCAAGGCAACCCCCTGGCCACCCGCATCACGCTGCCCCGAAACGGCCAGTTCGGCGCGGTGGTCGTCGGCGACTCTCTCCAGGACGAGTTCCCGGAGACGTCGAATGTCTGGAGCGGTCGCATGGCCTATACCGTTTACCTGCACGTTGGACTGGCGCGCAGTTGGATCCTCCAGTACGCGCTCCCGCCCAACGCCGATGCAGCCGCAGCCGGTCAGGTCGCCCAGATTCAGGCACCCTGGCCGTATAGCATCGTTCGGCCTAATCTGGCGGCTGGCACCGTCGACGCCGACGCCATTCTGGTGCATGGGTACGTGGGGCAGGACGGCCACTTCCAAAGCCTCTCGGTGGTCTTTCCGCAAGCTTTCCCGCAGGCGCAGTTTGTACTCAGATCGCTCGGCCAATGGCAGTTCCGCCCCGCCGCAGAGAACGGCCAGTCGGCACGCGTCGAGGTGCTCCTGATCATCCCCGAAGAACTGGACTAGGCGTCGCTGCGGTCTCATGGCCATCGCTCCTATTCCCGGCTCACCTTCTCCGATGAACCAGAGAACGTGAGCGCGGACATGAAACTTACGAGACCCGGGGAAGAGTCAAACCGACCAGTTGATACACGCCAACTCACTTCCAGTTCATCTGCCTTTTTTCAACTGTTCCAGAAAGCGCTCGAATTCCTTTCTGTCCATCTCTTCGAGCAAGGGAGCGCCTTCCGGGCCCCGTGCATCAGCCAAGACAAATTGCAGACCCACGCCGTCATGGCCCCAGCGCACCGCTCGCGTCTGCACGGGAATCGAGTGCTCCGTAGCCGGCTCCCCTGCTTCCGAGCCCGGCTGTGTCATCAGCACCAGAGTGCCCGGATACCAACGCTCCTCTGAAACCACGTAGACACCGGAAGAGCTCAGGTCCCGAACGCCGTGCGCCACGGGTGGTGCCCCATTCCAGTAGTAGGCAGCGAGTCCCGGCGCCGCCTGCCGCGGAGCTTTGTGCGGATCGGGCGCCCACCAGCGATCCAGCCATGCCCGCGGCGCCTTCAGTGAGCGCCCGGGTTTGCTAAGGCCCATCTCATGCCGTTTGGACGGCGTTTTCTGCCTCGCCGAACGGCTTTCGAATTCCAGCATGCCGGGTCCACCGCTCCATAGCGGCTGCTCACGCAACACAACGGCATTCTGTACCAGACTCGCGGCTGGCTGGGATCTGGAGATACGCTCCAGCCGCTCTTCCATCTCGCCCGCCTCGCACACCACCAACTGATCTCCAGCCTGGGTCTGCGAGGAGTAAATAGAGTGCGCAGGCAGCGCCAGCACGCTTGCCGGAACCGGGCAGGCAAGCCGCGCGTGAAACGTGGGAAACGACTCCACTGCATCCAGTACCCTGCCCTCCTCGTCGAGGTACAGAATGTCCAATGGCGCAGGAATCTCCGAAGCTGGCAATCCGCGGAACGGAGCGAGCCACAAACCTTCGCCGGAGCGAAGCACCAGCGTCTTCATCCTCTCGGCCAGAGCAGAGTAATGGAGATCAGCGGCCGATACGGCGAGGCCCAGAAAACACTCGCGCGTCTGGTTGTACGCGCAGTGGATGCGCGATTCCATACCTGCTCCTTTCCGCGACGATGCGTCTGCCGCTGGCGGTTTGCTCCGGGCCTGGTTTTGCTCTTCCAACACTTCGGAAAGATGCATGGGATCCTTCGAACTGCCGCGCTTGATGCCGTGGCTGAGCTGTTGCGCACCTCACCTGTAGCGCGGTAGAGATACCGCGGCTCAGGGTTGCGGCACGGGCGCGACAGAGCTATCTGTGCCCCGCAGCTTCGCGAGCTGCGCGGGCAACCGAATTGGAAGTTGCCGTTTACTTCACGCGGGAACGGCGGCGCTGCACCAGCACCACCATCACGATCACAAACAGAACGCCGGCAACGATGCGAATGACTGTGGAATCCATTGGTATTTCCTCCCCTTGGTGGTAGATTCATCCCCGGATTGAATCTCCGGATGTGGTTGAGGGCGGCAGCGGCGCTTGTGCGCCCGCTGCCAGCCCAGTCCTCTGCACGCTTACTTGACGCGCGAGCGGCGGCGCTGCACCAGCACCACCATCACGATGACGAACAGAACGCCGGCAACTACCCGGATGATCGTCGAATCCATGATTGACTCCTCCCCTTGCTCAGTGACCGAGCAACTTTTGGAATGACTCCGCCATTAAAATCGCCGCCGGCCCTAAGGTGACCAGAAACAGCGCCGGAAAGATAAAAAAAACCAGCGGAAAAACGAGCTTTACGGAGGTCTTCGCCGCCGCCTCCTCCACCGCCTGGATACGCTGCTGCCGCAGCGTATCCGAATGCACGCGCAACGTCTTGGCCACGCTGGTGCCCAACTGTTCCGACTGGATCAGCATGGAAACCAGATTGCGAATGCTGTCTTCGTCAGTGCGCTCGGCCAGATTGCGCCAGGCATCGGAGCGGGCCCGGCCTGCTCTCTGTTCAAGCACCACCACATTGAGTTCATCGCAGAGATCCGGTTGCGCCAGGCGAAGTTCTTGTGCCGCGCGCGCGGTAGCCTGGTCCAGGCTCAAACCGGCCTCCACGCAAACCACCAGCAGGTCGAGCACGTCGGGCAAGCCCCGGCGAACATTCTTCTGGCGGGCC
>JAJZCY010000264.1 GCA_021828835.1 Acidobacteriota bacterium
CGCTGTGCCCGTCCGACTGATTCGCAGTGAGGTCAATCTCGGGTTCGGTGCAGCAAACAACCTTGCCATGGAAGCAGCCCGCGGACGTTACCTCGTT
The DNA here is from genome assembly GCA_021828835.1 of Acidobacteriota bacterium. GTDB lineage: Bacteria > Acidobacteriota > Terriglobia > Terriglobales > Acidobacteriaceae > Telmatobacter. The sequence goes on from JAJZCY010000264.1 coordinate 98, forward strand.
CTGCTCAACTCAGACGCCTTTTTTCACCCGGGAGCACTGCTCCGCGCCCTGCAGCACATGGACGAGGAACCCGCAACCTGCGTCGGCGGAGCCTGTCTGATCGGCCGCGACGGCGAAATGCAGTTCTCCGGCCGCATGTTCCACACCGTGCTGCGCGATGCGTTTGTGCTAACCGGGCTGGCGCGAATTTACTCGAAATCGCGCTTCTTTGCCGCACTCGACCGCACCTGGGCCGACCTGGCCCATACGGCTGAGGTCGACTGGATCACCGGCGCTTTCATGATCCTGCGCCGCGAGGCGCTCGCCAAAACGGGCCTCTTCGATCCCCGCTTCTTCCTCTATTACGAAGAAGTCGATCTCTGCCGGCGCATCCAGAAAGCCGGTTTCCGCGTAATGTATTGGCCGGATGTTGTGGTCACGCATCTTGGCGGCGAGTCAAGCCGCCAGGTTCCACTCACCTTCTCTGAATCGGCAGCGCAGGTGGTGCTGTGGCGTATGCGTTCCACCCTGCTCTACTATCGCAAGCATCACGCCTGGCAGGCGTGGGTGGCGCGATGGCTCGAAGAGGGCATATACATGGCGCGCAGGATGCGGAATCATAACAGCGCGGATCCCCGGCGTCGCGAACGCGCGCGCGAAGCGGCGCTGCTATCCTCGTTGTTGCGGCAGGCTTGGAAGGAAACTTGCGGAGGCCGCGTGAGCCCGCCGCGTCCCTGGTAAGACAATGCGAGAACGAAAGGACAATCCGCCGGTGGTGGTCATCGGGCGCAATGAAGGCGAGCGCCTCAGAGTATGCCTGCATTCGGTGGTGCCGCAGACAAGCGTGGTTGTCTATGTCGACTCCGGCTCGACCGACGGCAGCGCGGATTTCGCCCGATCCATGGGCTGCCATGTCATCGACCTTGATCCGGCCCGGCCCTTCGGCCCTTCCCGCGCGCGCAACGAGGGCTTTGCAGCGGCCCTGGCGCTCGCTCCCCACGCCCAATATGTGCAGTTTCTCGATGGCGACTGCGAGATGATGGAGGGCTGGCTGGAGGCGGGCGCAGCCACGCTCGCTGCTCGCTCCGATGCAGCCATCGTCTGCGGCACCGTGCACGAGATGTATCCGGATGCCACCCCTTACAACAAGGTCTTCGAGATCGAGTGGCAGCAGCCGGCCGGCGAAATCGATGCCTGCGCGGGGCGGCTCATGACACGCACCGCGCTCGTCCGCGAATCAGGCGGCTTTCGTACGGACCTGATTGCCGGCGAAGACGAGGAGTTCTGCTTTCGCCTGCGCAGCGCGGGATGGAAGGTTCTGCACATCGAGGCGCCCATGGCCCGCCATGACATCGCCATGACCCACTTCCACCAGATGTGGCGGCGTGCCCGCCGCACCGGCTTCGCCTACGCGCAGGTCGCGGCGCTCATGAGCCGCAGAGGCCAAAAGATCTACTCGCGCGAGATCTTCCGCATCTGGCTCTGGGGACTGTTGCTGCCATTGGCCGCGTTTTCCCTAGTGCGGGTAACTGGAGGACTCTCTCTGTGCCTGCTGGCAGGCTACCTGCTGGTCATCACGCGCATTGCCGCCGGCATCCGCCGCCGAGGATGGAGCGCGCGGGATGCGCGACGCTACGCATGGATGACAACCATCACGAAGTTCCCCGCCCTGCAGGGCGTCCTCGAGTATTTCTGGTGGCGCCTGCGCGGACAACAGGCGGCTGTAAGCGATCAATACTACGATTACAAGCTTGCCGGTCTAACGGCAGAAGATAGCAAGCCTGGAGCCGCCCAGTCCCGCTGACCTGCGCCAAAACCGGCTGTGCGAACTGCGCCCGTCGAAGAGTCCGGATTGCGGAATTCCCCAATCGCAGTGCTCGGTGCTCGTGAAACTTATCCCGCTCTCTGTGCGTCCCCTATGAACGGGAATTCATCTGCATGCGCGTGCCGCGTCGCTGAATGGCTGGGAACCGGGTGTATTTCCCCGTGGCAATACCCGCTCTCTGCCAACAGTGCTTGCCGCTGCGCCAAAGGAAATTCATAACTATGAGAAAGATCCTCTCCATTGCAGGCGTGCTGGCCCTGGCCGCGCCCCTGGCCGTGGCTCAAACCTCCACCTGGTCCCCTGACCCGGCCCACAGCGATGTGCTGTTCACGGTGCGCCACCTCAGTCTTACCAATTTGCACTGCCGTTTCGGTAAGTTGACCGGAACCGTTCGTCTCGACCCCAAGAACATCAGCCAGTCTTCCGTGCAAGTCAGCATCGACGTCAGCGCCGTCGATACCGGGGTGCCCGCGCGCGACAACGATCTCCGCAGTGCGAACTTCTTCGATGTCGCGGCTTATCCCACTGCCAGCTTCCAAAGCACCAAAGTAGCCGAGGGCCCCGGCGGACTGACCATCACCGGCAACTTGACACTGCGCGGAGTCACCAGGCCGGTGACCTTGCATGTAGTCGGTCCGATGGGGCCGGTGAATGGAATGGACCACAAGCCCCACATGGGCTACTCCGCAACCACTATCATCAACCGTCTCGATTTCGGCATCGGCCCCAAGTACCCGGACGCTGTGATCGGTGACCAGATCACGCTCACGCTCGACCTCGACGTCGTAAAGCAACAGTAGCGATCAACCGGGCGGAAAGCGCCCGGCCGCTGCCGGCCCCTGGGCCACGGAGTTTCTGGTTATGGCGAGCCTCAAGCAGGAAATCGAGCAGGAACGTCCGCTTTCCAGTCCGGAAGAAGAGGTGCTCCTCAACCTGGCGCGCTCCTGCGATTCTCTGAATCGAGCCTTCCAGCGCAGCACGCGCCGCTTCGGCATCACCGCCACCCAATACAACGTCCTGCGCATCCTCCGCGGCGCACAGCCCGACGGACTCAACTGCGCGGCGATCGGCCGCCGCATGATCGCCGCCGAACCCGACATCACCAGACTATTGAATCGGCTCAAGACCATGCACCTGGTTCGGCAGCATCGCGACCGCCAGGATCGCCGCATCGTCTGGACCCAGATCTCCGAGACTGGGCTTGAACTGCTGACCACGATGGAACCCGTAATGATGCGGGTCCCCGCGGAACTGCTGGGGCACATGAATGCTGAGGAGTTGGAGGCTTTGAACCGGCTCCTGCAGCTGGCGCGTGCACGCAGCGCCACCCTCGAGAATCAGGATGCCGGCATGGGTCCGCAGTCAGTGCGGGATGAAAATGGAAATCCGTCAGAGGCGGCGGATCTGACCGGCCAATAGCCCGAGGCTATTGGCCCATGACCTTCTGCACCATCATCTCTTCGTCCCCGTCTCCGCGGATGATCTTATTGTGCAGGCAGTAAAGCGCCAGCTCCAGGCGGTCGCTCACGCCGAGCTTGTCGTAGATCTTGCGCAGATAGTTCTTGATCACCTGTTCCGTCGTGCCTAACTGGAACGCAATCTCCTTGTTCCGCTTGCCCTGCGTGATGCAGGTGATGATCGCCATCTCCTTGGGCGACAGGCGGGGTTGATTGCGCGGGCTCACCAGCGCCGCAGCCTGGGCCCGATAGGCCTGGATCACCCAGTTCACACTCTGGTTATCGATCCAGGTTTCGCCCGCCGCGATTCTCCGCACGCAGCGCACCAGCAGATCGGGCGAGATCGAACGCGAGATGATGCCACGTACACCGCGCCGGTAGAGTTCCACCGTATGGTCCTCTTCAGAGGCGACCGCCTGCACGATCAGCTTCACATCCGGAGCCAGGCGCAGCAGATCGGGAATCACGTTGGCGGTTCCCGCCAGAAGGTTTCCTTCCAGCAAAACCACGTCGGTGGGATAGCGCTCAATGGCGGCGCGCAGACCCTCCAGCGAGTCCACTTGCGCCACCACTCGAATATCGTCTTCCAGTGCGAAGATCTTGCGGATCCCGACACGGTAAATAGCCTGGGAGTCTGCCAGGATAATACGAATGGTGCCCGGCTTATCCGGTGCCTCGGGGAGTTCGGCGTCGGGAGCGTTTTGAATATCCATAGAATAGGGCAGCAAAACCACGGGGCCTCTCACTGCTCCCCGAACCGATAGTCGTCAATGGTGGCTGCAGCAAGATACTGGTTTTGGCTTAAAGAGCAGCGTACCACACGCCCGCTACAATGAACCAGTACATCCTTGCTGGTATTCATCACTTCGCGGGGCATGCGCAGCGAAAACCGCACTCTTTCCCCCGGCTCCAGCCGCTGGCCGATCTCGAAGAGCACGCCGCTGGCAGAGATATTCCGTGTGATGGCCGGAAACTCTCCAGTCTCATTCCACAGCACCGCCGGAATCTCGAGAGGGAAACGAACCGCGCAGCGCACATCCTGCCCCGTGAACTTGCGCGTCTCGGCTTCTGCCTCGGAAACTTCCTGTTGCGGCTTCGGTGTACTCATCGCTTCTTCCACGATGGGGATGCCCCCACCCATCCACTCTAGCCGAGTTATCCCGCCCAATCTACAGCACAAAAGTGTTCCCAGGGTAAGACGTATCTCTGGATTCACTGATCCTACAGCCCTGGTGAAGAAAATCGTCAGCCATTCGCTTCCAGAGCTGCGCGCTCTCCTTCGTGGTGCATTTGTCCCAGAGACGCTCCAAACCGGCAGGAAGACGCGGTCGGCAGGCGAAAGATAACTTATTAATTACCTGCAAACGTTACCAATAATGCAAACATTAGGCGAATACTCCACCATCTACCTCCAATAAGTCCCGTTTTGACCCTCTTTTCCTGCAGATTATTTGAATTATGTTACTTTTGTTGTATTCAAGCTACCCCGTTTGGGTTACTCTATGCCCTGCAAAGTTTTCCTCAATTAAGGAGCCCCTCATGCGTTCGTTCGTCAGCCGCTCGATTGCTGTTTGCTCGTTCTTTGCTTTTGGCGTTGCCGCTGCTTTCGGTTCCACCCCGGCCGGTTTGCAACCGGCCTTCCCGACGGCCATCGTCGCCGCTCAGCCGCTGATCCCGCTGCCTCCGGCCGTTGCTGCCGCCCAGCCCCTGATCCCGCTGCCTCCGGCCGTTGCTGCCGCCCAGCCCCTGATTCCACTACCTCCGGCCGTTGCTGCCGCC
>JAJZCY010000015.1 GCA_021828835.1 Acidobacteriota bacterium
GGGGCGTGGGGAGGCGTGAAGAAGCAAGGGCGCGGCCATCCCGGCGCACAGGGCGAGAGCGAGCATACGGCGGCGGCGTGTGGCAGGGCGCAAAGACGAACCTCTTTCCGGGGCGGGAAATCCGTGCAGGATGGTTATACACAATCGAGAAACAAAATGTCTATTGACATTGATAACGCCCGTCTCCTATGGTTTGACCGCGGACCTTGTGAGCTCACCGCTGCTCCCAGGCTGCCTCGAGTCTCCTCATGACCAGACCCCTTCTCGCTTTCCGGCGTCGCAGCGTGAATGCAACGCTCGGTGCATGCTTGGCCCTTGCCACTCTGCCGGCCGCCTTTGCCCAGAACCAGATTCCGCCGAAAGAGCAGGCAGCCATCGACAAAGACATTGCCCGCCATTTCGGCAGCGCCCCCGCCAATCCGGGCCCCAGAGCCACTGATCTGTCGGGAGCGCTGAAACCTCGGGACGTGCGCAAGGCGGTGCGGAAGGTCGCGGACTGGCAACTGAAGGTCTCGCAGCCGTATTTCGACCGCATCTGGACCTGGAGCGTGATGTATTCGGGCTATATGGCGGCGGCGGACGCGCTGCACGAGCCCCGCTATCGTCAGGCCATGTACGACATGGCCAACGGCTTCCACTGGGAATTGCGCTCGCAGGTGCCGAACGCCGACGATCAAAGCATCGGGCAGACTTATCTGGAGTTTTACCTGCGCAACCACAAGCCGGAGGAGATGCAGCCCACCCAGGCGGCGCTGGATCGGCTGCTGGCCGGCCAGGCGCCCAGGATTCCCGCCAACCAGGCGCAGATCCCCTGGTGGTGGTGCGACGCCCTGTTCATGGCGCCGCCGGTCTGGTCGCGCATGTACGCCAGCACCAAAGACGACAAGTACCTCCATTATCTGGACCAGCACTGGGCCGAGACCTCCAAGCTGCTCTACGACCCGGCGCGCCACCTCTTTTATCGCGACGTGACCTTCCTGAATGCCAAGGAGCCGAACGGCCAGCCGGTGTTCTGGTCGCGCGGCAATGGCTGGGTGATGGCGGGCATCGCGCGCACTCTCGACGACATGCCGGCGAACTGGAAGACGCGCCTCCGCTACGAACAGCAGTTGCGCGAGATGGCCGGGGCGGTGAAAAAGCTCCAGGATCCGCAGAATGGGCTGTGGCACTCCGGCATGCTCGATGCGGCCGATTATCCGCAGCCGGAGACCTCCGGGTCGGCCCTGATCACGTTTGCGCTCGCCTGGGGCATCAACCACGGAGTGCTGAACCGCGCCGAGTTTGAGCCGGTAGTGGCCAAAGCCTGGCGCGGGCTGGTGGGGCAGATCTACGCCGACGGCCGGCTCGGCAACATCCAGCAGACCGGCGCTGCGCCGGCGCATTACCTGCCCTCTTCGAGCTACACCTACGGTGTCGGCGGTTTCCTGATGGCGGGATCCGAGGTCCTGAAGCTGTCCGAGCCCGCGCACGGCCGCCACCCACGGCATCCCAGGAGCACATCGCATTGAGTTGTTTTTCTCTTCGCAAGTCCCTGATCCCCGGCTGCGCGGTTCTGTTCGCGGCGTCGATGGCCGCGCAGCCGGCAAGCTACAAGCTCACCTGCGGACCGGCTTCCAAACACGCGAAAACCCTCTCGGCAACCCGGTTCAGCCAGCAAGGCTATGGGTTCGACCTGGAGCCTTCGCCGCAGATCCAGGATGGTGTGTGCCAAAGCGACAAGGCGTTCTTTGTCTCGGTGAAGGAGCCGGACGGCAACTATCGCGTGACGGTGGAGCTGGGCGGTTCGCAGGAGGCCACTACAACCGTCAAGGCGGAGGCGCGCCGGCTGATGCTGGAGGACGTCTCCTCCGCCCCGGGCGCGAAGGTGAAGCGCTCGTTTGTGGTGAACGTGCGCACGCCTGAGGTGAACGCGACCGAGCGGGTGCATCTGAAGCCGCGCGAGATCGGCAACCTGGACTGGGATAACAAGCTGACCCTCGAGTTCACCGGCCCGCATCCGGCCCTGCGGTCCATCGAGATCGAGCCGGCGCATGTGCCCACCCTCTATATTGCCGGGGATTCCACGGTGGTCGATCAGGACAAGGAGCCCTGGGCGGCCTGGGGGCAGGTGCTGCCCTCCTTCTTCAACAGCAAGATCGCGGTGGCCAACGACGCGGAGTCCGGCGAGACCATCCGCAGCTTCCAGGGGGAGCGGCGCTGGGACAAGCTGATGAGCACCATCCGCAGCGGCGACTGGCTGATGATCCAGTTTGCCCACAACGATCAGAAGCCGGGGCGCGGTTTTGTGCCCATTCCGCAATACAAGGCGCTGCTGCGCAAATACATCGGTATGGCGCGGGCCAAAGGCGCGCATCCGGTGCTGGTGACCTCGATGAACCGGCGCAGCTTTGACGCCAACGGCAAGATCCGCATGACGCTAGCCGGCTATCCGGACGCGATGCGAGAGGTGGCCAAGGCCGAGCATGTTCCGCTGATAGATCTCAATGCAATGAGCAAGACACTCTTTGAGGCGATGGGCCCGCAGGGCACGCTGAAGGCATTTGTCCACTATCCGGCGAACACCTTCCCCGGCCAGCCCAAGCCGCTGGCCGACAATACCCACTTCAACAGCTACGGCGCGCTGGAACTCGCCAAGTGCGTGGTGCAGGGAATGCGCGACGACAAACTGCCGCTGACGAAGTACCTGCGGCACGGGATTCCGGCGTTCGATCCGGCGCATCCCGATCCGCCGGCGGTCTGGAGCGATGCGTACGATCCGTTCGTCTCCGCGCAGAGGCCCTACGAACGCTGAACGCCGCCCTCAACCTGGATTCAGGAGCTTTGCATGTTGTTTCGCCGTCTTCTTCTTGTTGCCTGCGCGGCAGCATTTGGCACCGTTGCCTTCTCGCAAGCCCCGGCGGTGCAGCCGGGAAAGACGCCGCCCAAGAGCTGGGTGGATCCGCAGACGGGGCATCGGGTGATCCGGCTTACCGATGAACCGGATTCCGCCAGCTTCTACTTTAATGTGAACAGCTACACGCCCGATGGCAAGGAGATGGTCTACACCACGCCGCAAGGCATCTCGGTGATCGACCTGAAAACGCTCAAGAGCCACCCGGTGGTCCAGGGCAAGGTGCGGGCCATCGAGATGGGGCACAAGACGCCGAGCGTCTTCTACATCCGCCCGGAGGACCGCTCGCTCTACGAGACCAACGTCGATACGGGCAAGACACGCAAGCTGCTGACGCTGCAAGCGGACGAAAACGTCATCACCATCAACGCCGACGAGACGCTGGCGGCGGGCGCTTCCATCGTCGGGCCGCATGCGCCGGCGCCCTTTGAGAACCGCATCGGGCAAGCGCACCCGCTGATTCAGGCGCGCAATAAGGGCGAGATGATGCAGAAGCGGCTGGCCGCTCACCTGCCCATGGTGCTCTACACCATCGACCTGCGCACGGGAAAGAAGAAGATCCTGTTGCACAGCACCGACTGGCTCAACCATCTTCAGTTTTCGCCCACCGACCCCACGCTGCTGCTCTACTGTCATGAGGGGCCGTGGCAGAAGGTGGACCGTATCTGGACCATCCGCACCGACGGCACCCAGAACACGCTAGTGCACAAGCGCACGATGTTTATGGAGATTGCCGGCCACGAGTTCTGGAGCCACGACGGCAAGATCATCTGGTTTGACTGGCAGACCCCCAAAGGCCAGGACTTCTGGCTGGAAGGACGCAGCGTGGAGACCGGCGAGCAGATCGCCTATCACATGACGCGCAACGAGTGGTCGATTCACTTCAATGTCTCGCGTGACGGCAAGCTCTTCTGCGGCGACGGCGGCAATCCCGGCCAGGTGGCGCACGCGCCCGACGGCGAGTGGATCTACCTGTTCCGCCCGGAGCTGATCAAGGGGGATGGCGTCAACAGCCCCGACTTTGTTCAGCCAGGGATTTTCCACGCCGAGCGGCTTGTGAACATGTCGAAGCATAACTATCATCTGGAGCCGAACGTGAGCTTTTCGCCGGACAAGAAGTACGTCATCTTCCGCTCCAACATGTTCGGACCGACTTACGTGTTCGCGGTCGAGGTGGCCAAGGCAAACGGGAAGGAGTAGTCGTGCAATCAGGAAGCAGGGTTGGGAAAGGCCTGCGGAGATCCATGGCGCTGCTGTGCATGGCCACAGCGGCGCTCGTGTCTGCGCAGCCGCAAAGCAAAGGCGCGGCGGCGCCGCGTCTGGCGGGGATCGCCCACGTGGCGATCCGGGTACAGGACCTTCAGATCTCGCGCGCTTTTTACAAAAAACTTGGATACGAGGAGGCGTTCGCGCTGAATAACAAAGGCGGCGCGCCCACCGAAGCCTTCTTCAAGGTGAACAACCGGCAGTTCATTGAGCTGTATCCGCCGCACAAGGCCGGGGAGCCGATCGGGTTTCTGCACGTCTGCTTTGAGAGCAAGGACCTGAACGCGTTGCACGATGCCTACGTGGCGCGCGGTCTCAGCCCGACGGCGGTGAGAAAGGCCGGAGCCGGAAACCTGCTCTTCACCATGCGCGGGCCCGAGAACCAGAATATCGAGTACACGGAGTACATGCCCGGCTCGAAGCACACGCTGGACCGTGGGAAACACCTGGGACCAGACCGCATTGCGGAATCGATGGTGGAAGTGGGAATTCCCATGGCCAATGTCGCGGCCGCTGATGTCTTCTATAAGGACCAGATGAGCTTTGTTCCCCTGCGGCGCGGATTCGATGGCGGCACCAACGCCTTTCGGCTGCCGGGCAGCTCGGTGGAAGAGATCGAGATTCTGCCGCAGGCCAGCCAGCCCAAGTTTCACCTGGTGCTGGGCGTTGCCGGCGTCAGCGCGGCAGCGAAACAACTTTCATCCCGCGGGATACCGTACCGGCAGGAGGGCATGACGCTCGTGCTGCACGATCCCGATGGCAACGTGATTGTCCTGGCGCATGCGCCGGAACAGAAGGGAGCAGGCCAATGAAAATTGTGATCCCCGCGGACCAGGTGCGGTACCGGACCATGAGCAGCGCGGAGCTGCGTGAAAACTACCTGCTCGAAGATCTCTTCGCGCCGGGCAAGCTGGAGTGCGTCTACGTGGATCTGGACCGGGCGGTAGTGGGCTCAGCCGTTCCCCTGCACGACGGGCTCACCCTGCCCACCTATCCCGAGCTGCGTTCGGAGTACTTTACCGAGCGCCGCGAGCTGGGCGTGCTGAACATCGGCGGAAAGGGCAGCGTGGAGGTGGATGGCAAGAGCTATCCGGTGGAGACGCTCGACGGCGTGTATGTGGGCCGCGGCAGCAAGAGCGTGGTCTTCCGCAGCGACTCCGCGGACCGGCCCGCGGAATTTTATCTCCTCAGCTATCTCTCCCACGCGCAGCATCCCACCCGGCTTATCCACTCCGCTTCCGAGCAGCCGGTTAACCTGGGTACGCTGGAATCGGCCAACCAGCGCAAGATCACCAAGCTGATTCACCTGGAAGGCGCGCAGAGCTCGCAGTTGGTGATGGGCTTTACGCAACTCGCGCCGGGCAGCGTGTGGAATACCATGCCGCCGCATACCCACATGCGCCGCACCGAGATCTACTTCTACTTCAACCTGGAAGAGTCGGAGCGCGTCATCCATATGATGGGAATGCCCCAGGAGACGCGTCATCTGGTGGTGGCCAACAAGCAGGTGGTGTTGTCGCCAGGCTGGTCCATCCACTGCGGCGTGGGAACCCGGAACTACACCTTCTGCTGGGGAATGGGCGGCGAGAATCAGGTGTACTCCGACATGGACGCGGTCTCCGCGGCCGAGCTGCTGTAGACAGGAGAGAGACGGGTGAGCGAAGTTCTGGATCTTTTCAGGTTGGACGGCAAGAACGCGCTGGTGACCGGCGCATCGCGCGGACTGGGCGCGGCCATGGCCGTCGCGCTGGCCCAGGCGGGCGCGAACGTGGCTCTGCACGGATCGCGCGAGGTGCCGCAGCCGGTGCAGGAACGCATCCGGGCGGCCGGGCGCAAGGCCGCCGTGGTGATCGGCGACTTGCAGGATGTGCAGACCGCTCCGCGGCTCGTCGAGGAGGCGGTGGGGGCGCTCGGTTCCATCGACATCCTCATCAATAACGCCGGCATGATCCGGCGGGCGCCGGCCGTCGAGTATCCCATGGCCGACTGGGCCAGCGTGTTGCAAACCAATCTGACCAGCGTTTTTCAGCTTTGTCAGGCGGCCGGTGCGCGCATGCTGGCGCAGGGATCGGGCAAGATCATCAACATCGCCTCCCTGCTTACCTTCCAGGGCGGCGTGTTTGTCCCTGCCTACTCCGCGGCCAAGGGGGCGGTGGGCCAGTTGACCAAGGCGCTGGCCAATGAGTGGTCTTCCAAGGGCATCAACGTAAACGCAATTGCCCCCGGCTACATGGCGACCGACAACACAGAAGCCCTGCGCAACGATGCGGTGCGTTCCCGCCAGATTCTGGAGCGGATTCCCGCGGGGCGCTGGGGCGCGGCCGACGACCTCGCCGGCGCGGCGATCTTTCTGGCTTCACGGGCCAGCGACTACGTGCACGGGCATGTCCTGGTGGTGGATGGTGGCTGGCTGGCTCGTTGAGCTGAGGAGAATGACGGTGAGAAGGTCTTCCAGATGGAGCGTGTTGATCGCGGCGGCAGCATTCCTGAGCCTGGGCGCATGGGCCCAGACCGATGCGGCCCGCTCGGTGACGCACTATACGCCGGAACAACTGGCGCAGCACGAAGAGGCCCTGGCCGCACAATGCCGTGCCTCGGGGCGGGGCTCGTGCAGTGAGGTGCTGGAGCGGCATCCCGGCTACATCCTCATCCTCGGCTACCGGGATAAGGACGGCGGTGCCGAGCTCCACAAGAATGCGGCCGACGTGGACATCGTGCTGGACGGCTCCTGCACGCTGGTAACCGGCGGCGTCATCCAGAACGCAAAGGATACGGGGCGCGGCGAAGTCCGCGGCCCTGGCATCGAAGGCGGCCAGAAGACCGTGCTGCACAAGGGCGATATTGTTCAGATTCCCGCCGACACGCCGCATCAAATGTTGCTGCCGCCGGGGGGGGGTCTGACCTACTTTGTGATGAAGCCGACCGGCGTGATGGAGCCGACCGGCGTTGCAAGCGGGGAGGGGAATTCAAAGGAAAGCTCAAGTTCAAAGAAGTTGCAATAGACAAACATATTCATTTTGAAATACGATGCTTTCACGGGAACCGCAGATTGCAAGGAGAATCAGTTGGAATTCCGTGGCTGCGCAACCGCTCGGGTTGGGCCGGGGCCGAACGTGGCGAGGTCGAGAAGGGTAGGAAAATTGCATGCAATCAGAATCGGCTCTCCAGGAAAGAGCATTCAGGGCTCTGGACGCATTCCAGATTGAGATTCCCTCGTGGGGATTTGCGAATACCGGAACGCGCTTCGGCAAATTTCTCCAGGCGGGCGCGGCCAGCACGCTGGAAGAGAAGTTCGCCGACGCCGGCCAGGTGCACAAGTTGACCGGCTGCACGCCGAGCCTGGCGCTGCACGTCCTGTGGGATCTGCCAAACGGGGTGTCCGATGCCCCGGCCGTACGCGCGCTGGAGCGCCGCGAAGGCGTGGTTGCTGGCTCCATCAACCCCAATCTCTTTCAGGATCAGGAGTTTAAGCACGGCTCCCTGTGCAATCCCTCGGCTGAGATTCGCGGCCGTGCGGTTCAGCACCTTCTCGATTCGGTTGCCATTGCCCGCGAACTGAACTCCCGGGATGTGTCGCTGTGGCTCCCGGACGGCTCCAACTACCCCGGAACGCAGAGCATCCGCCGCCGTATTGAATGGTTGCAGGAGGCGCTGCGCAGCGTACATGACCAGTTGCGGCCCGACCAGCGCCTGCTGATCGAGTACAAGCCCTTCGAGCCGGCCTTCTATCACACCGATATTGCCGACTGGGGCATGTCTTCGCAGCTGGCGGCCAGCGCGGGTCCGCAGGCCCGGGTGCTGGTCGATACCGGACACCACTACGCTGCGCAGAACATCGAGCAGATCGTGGCCTGGCTTTTGCACCTGAACCTGCTGGGCGGCTTCCACTTCAACGACCGCCGCTATGCGGATGACGACCTGACGCTGGGCTCCATCGATCCCTACCAGATCTTCCGCATCTTCCACGAGATCCACGCCGTCGGGCCCGAGTGGCTGCCGCAGATCGCCTTCATGGTCGACCAGAGCCATAACCTGAAGGGCAAGATGGAAGCGATGGTGCAGACGGTGTGCACCGCGCAGGAGCTCTGGCTCAAAGCGGCCCTGGTGGATCGCGAGAAGCTGGCCCAGCTCCAGGAGAGCTGCGACCTGGTCCCCGCGGAAGAGCTGTTCCGTGATGCCTTCTGGCAGGATGTGCGCCCCTTGCTCCGCGAATGGCGCCGCGCGCGCGGCCTGCCCGCGGAGCCGCTGGCGGCCCTGGCGGAAAGCGGCTACGTGGAACGCGTTGCGCGGGAGCGCGGCGGCCGCATGGCGGCTGTGAGCTCTTACGCCTAGCAGAGATGGGCTGAGCTTCTGTGCGTCTCGCGCAGATTATCCTGAATCTCGTGTGCCGCGGCTGCCGTCGCAGATGGCTCCCGCGGCACACTTTGTACCCAGTGCCAAGGCGGGCGCTTTGACCAGCAGCAGGAACATGAACGGGCCCAGGCATCTGGCCATCGATCTTGGCGCCAGCAGCGGCCGCATCGTTGTGGGCCAGATCCGCGACGGGCGGCTGGATGTGCAGACGGCCGGCCGCTTCCGCACGCCGCTGGTGCAGCACGCGGCCAGTGGCTATCAGTGCTGGGACATCGACGAAATCGTGAGCCAGGTCGAGCAGCACCTCGAACGCTGCGCGGCAGAGGCGCCGCTTGCCAGCGTCGGAGTGGATAGCTGGGGCGTGGACTACGTGCTGCTCGATGAAAATCGGCAGCGGGTGGGCCAGGCTGTTTCTTACCGCGACAAGCGGACCACCGGCATGCTGGAACGGGTGTGCGCGCGCATGCCCGCCGACGAGATCTATCGCCGCACCGGCATCCAATTCATGCCCCTCAACACGCTCTATCAGCTTGCGGCGGCCGCCGAGCAGGAGCAGCAGTGGATGGCCGATGCGCGGCATCTGCTCCTGATTCCGGACTACCTGCACTTCCGGCTCTCGGGCGTGCTTTCCAACGAGTACACCAACGCCACCACCACCCAGATCCTGGGCCTGGATGGCGACTGGGATCTGGATCTGCTGCGAGCTGCCGGCATCCAGCGCAACCTGATGCAGCGGCCCATTCCCGCCGCCACCATCCTGGGCGAAACGCAGGCGGGCGCAGGCCGGGCCAAGGTCGTGGCTCCGGCCACCCACGATACCGCATCGGCGGTCGCGGGAGCTCCTCTGGAAGGCCCCGACGAGGTCTATATCAGCTCCGGCACATGGTCGCTGATGGGCATTGAAAGCCTGGTGCCGATGGCCAGCGACGCAGCACGGCGCATGAGCTTCACGAATGAAGGTGGACTGGAGCGGCGCTTCCGGGTGTTGAGGAACATCACCGGCATGTGGCCGATCCAGCGCATCTGCGACGAACAGCAGATCGCGGACGTTCCAAAGCTGGTCGCCGAGGTCGCGGAGCTTCCGGCGTGGCGTTCGCTGATCAATCCTAACGACCCGGTCTTCCTGAATCCGGCTTCGATGACCGAGGCGATCCGCTCTTACTGCCGGCAGACCCAGCAGCCGGAACCACAGACGAATGCTCAGCTCGCGCGTTGCGTCTTCGACAGCCTCGCGCTGGCGTACAGAAGCGTCATTGACGATCTGGAGACGCTGCTCCAGCGCAAACTGCGCCGCATTCGCGTCATCGGCGGTGGCTGCCAGAACCAGTTGCTCAACCAGCTTTGCGCCGACGCCTGCGGAATGCCGGTGGTAGCGGGTCCGGTGGAAGCCTCCGCGCTGGGCAATCTGAGCGCGCAGATGATTGCCCTGGGAGAGATTGAGAATCTGGATGCGGCGCGCCGACTGATTCGCGCCTCCTTCCCGATGCAGGAGTTTTCGCCGCGCGGAACGGTGCCCGAGGCTGCGGGCCGCACCTTCAAGCACCTGCTGGCCGCAGGCGTCGGCGCGTAACAGCACCTGGCGCCGGGACGGCAGCGCTCGTCGCGGCGGCAGGTGCAGAGGCGTACTACCATCGAAGGCAGCCGCCTTTTGCCTGGAAGGCCGCCGAGCGGAGACAGTTTTCCTATGCGTGCTTCACTTTTCATTACCTGCTACAACGACACGCTGTTTCCCGAGACGGGCCGCGCGGTGGTCGCGCTGCTGGAGCGGCTGGGTGTGGACCTGGAGTTTCGCTCCCAGCAGACCTGTTGTGGGCAGATGCACGCCAACACCGGCTTTCGCAGTGAAGCCTTCAGCCAGGCCAAGCGGTTCGTGCGCCTTTACCAGGATGCGGAAGCGGTCGTCGTTCCTTCCTCGTCCTGCGTCGCCATGGTCCGCGAGCAGTATCCCGGGCTCTTCGAGGAGTTGGGAAATGAGGCGCTGCGTCGCGAGTTTGCCGCGTTGCTGCCTCGCGTCTACGAACTGAGCGAGTTCCTCATCGACCGACTCGGCATCGAGGACGTGGGCGCATGGTTTCCGCATCGCGTGACCTACCATGCCAGTTGCCACGGCCTGCGTGGATTGCACCTGGGCGATCGGCCGTTACGGCTATTGCGGGCGGTGCGCGGGCTGGAACTGACGCCGCTGCCCAATCTGGACCGCTGCTGCGGCTTCGGCGGCACCTTCTCGGTGAAGAATGGCGATGTCTCCTCCGCCATGCTGGCGACCAAACTTGAGGATGTGCTGGGCACGCAAACGGAGTTCTGCACGGCCCTCGACAATAGCTGCCTGATGCACATGGGCGGGGCGCTGCATCGCCGCCAGGCCGGCATTCGCACGATTCACATGGCGCAGATTCTGGCCAGCACCGAAGCCTCCCCGGCGGAGATCCCCGCATGAGCACCAGCGGCTACCATCCCGATCTCGATCCCGCCTCCGCGCCGCCTTTTCCCAAGGCCGCCTTACCGGTGCTGAACAACATGCAACTGCGCAAGAACGTGGCCCACGCCGTGGATGTGATTCAGGCCAAGCGCGGCCGGCTGGTGGCCGAGAAGACCGATTGGCAGCAACTGCGCGCCGCCGGAGCGGCCATCCGCGATCATGCGCTGGAAAATCTGAGCTTTTATCTCCAGCAGTTTGAGGAGCGCTGCACGGCCGCGGGCGGAGTGGTGCATTGGGCTGCCGATGCGGCCGAGGCGCGGCGCATCATTCTCGATCTGCTGCGTCAGGAACAGGCCGACGAAGTCATCAAAATCAAAACCATGACCTCGGCCGAGATTCAGTTGAATCCGTATCTCGAGTCCGCCGGCGTCAAGGTCTTCGAGACCGATCTGGCCGAGATCATTCTGCAACTGGGCAACGACGAGCCCTCCCACATCGTCGTTCCGGCGCTGCATGTGAACCGTGGCCAGGTGAGGGAGATCTTCGCTCGCAGCATGAACCGGCCGGATCTCTCCGACGATCCGCAGGCGCTGACCGCCGCGGCGCGCAGTTATCTGCGGCAAAAGTTTCTCACCGTGCCCACCGCCATCAGCGGCGCCAACTTCCTCATCGCGGAGACCGGCGGAGTCGCCATCGTGGAGTCGGAGGGCAACGGGCGCATGTGCCTGACCCTGCCGCGCGCCCTCATCACCGTGGCCGGCATCGAGAAGGTGCTGCCGCGCTTCCAGGACCTCGAGGTGATGCTCCAGGTGCTGGCGCGGTCCGCCACCGGCGAGCGCATGAATCCCTACACGTCGTTGTGGACGGGCGTAACGCCCGGCGATGGCCCGCAGCGCTTCCATGTGGTGCTGCTCGACAACGGCCGCTCCTCCATTCTCAAGCGCGAAACCGAACGGCAAACGCTGCGCTGCATCCGCTGCGCGGCTTGCATGAATAGCTGCCCAGTGTACCGGCAGACCGGCGGCCACGCCTACGGCTCTGTTTACCCGGGCCCGATTGGCGCGATCCTCACGCCGCAACTGACGGAACTGCACCACGCGCAGTCGCTGCCCTACGCCTCCTCGCTGTGCGGCGCCTGCTATGAAGTCTGCCCGGTCAAGATCAACATCCCTGAGATCCTCATCGACCTGCGCGCCCAGGTGACGGATCAGGAGCGCAGGCAGACCCGGCGCTGGTTCGACCCCATGTACCTCGGCATGCGCGTGGCCAGCTTCGTCTTTGCCAGCGCCGGCCGGTTTCACGCGGCGCAGCGGCTGGGCCGCATCGGCATGCGCCTCTTCACCGGCAAAGACGGCTGGATCCATTCCCTGCCCGGGATGGGCGCCAAGTGGACGCAAAGCCGCGATCTGCGCGGCCTGCCGCAGCAGACCTTCCATGAGTGGTGGGCGGCGCGTGACAAGGCGGCCGGCAAGGAGGCGCAATGAATCATTCCTCCACCTCCCGGCAGCGCGTGCTGGATCGCATCCGCGCGGCAGCCCCAGGCTCCGCCGCTCGCGAGCGCGATTACGCCGCCCTGGAGCGTCCCTATACCCGCACCGGCAGTCTTACCGCCGAAACCCGCATCGCGCTCATGACGGAGCGGCTGCGCGAGTACGATGCCGGCGTAACCGAGTGCGCCTCCGGGGAGCTCCCCGCCGCCGTCGCCGCGGCGCTGGCCGCCAGCGGCAGAAAGACCTTCGTCGCGCCCGCGGGGCTGCCCTCCGCATGGCTGGCTCCGGGCTTCGAATGGAAGATCGATCGCGACCTCTCCGCTGACCAGATCGAGGGTGTGGAGGGCGTGGTGACCGCCTGCTTCTGCGGGATTGCCGACTCCGGCACCATCGTGCTGCACCACTCTGCCGCGGAAGGACGCCGTCTGGTCAGCCTGCTGCCGGACTGGCACCTCTGCATCCTGCGTGCCACGCAAATCGTGGAAACCCTGCCGGAGTACTTCGCCCGCTGTCCGCAACCGCCGGGGCTGGTGACGTGGATCTCGGGGCCCAGCGCGACCGCCGACATCGAGATGACCCGGATTAAGGGCGTGCACGGCCCGCGTTTCCTGCAGGTGATCGTGGTCCGAGACTGACCCCGGCAGCTCCACAGGGCAGGCAATGCCGGCTCCTCCTGGAGTTCGGCGCGCCCGCAAAATATCATGGAAATTAGTTACCAATTGGCTTAAGGTGTCCCAGGGAGAGCACGGGTGCCCAAAACGAAGATCAAACGGCTTTATCTGATTCCTATTCTGTCCAAAGCACTGGACGTCATCGAGCTTTTAGAGCAGGACCACTCGGCTCTGGCCCTGGAGGACGTCTATCAGAAGACGAACATCTCCAAGACCAGCGTCTATCGCATCCTGAAAACACTGGCGCACCGCGGTTACGTGGCCCAGACGCAGGACGGCCTTTACCGGCTGGTTTCGCGGCCGCGCCGCCTGCAATTTGGCTTTGCCGTGCAAAGTGCCGATCTTCCGTTTTCCAAGGCCCTGGCGCAGAGCGTGAGCGCCGCGGCCGCGGCTGCCGGCGTTGAACTGCTCGTCCTCGACAATCGCTTCGACCCCGATGTGGCCATTCGCAACGCCGAGGAGTTCGTGGCCCGGCGCGTCGATCTGGTGCTGGAGTTCCAGGCCGCCGAGGCCGTGGCCCCGCGCATCGCCCACATCTTGAAGAAGGCCGATATTCCGCTGATCGCCGTCGATGTGCCCCACCCCAACGCCACCTACTTCGGCGTGGACAACTTCGAGACCGGCTATGAGGCCGGCGTGCTGCTGGCCCGCTATGCCCAGCAGGCGTGGAAGGGCAAGGTCGCCTCGGTCATCGGCGTCGGGTTTGCCGAGGCCGGCAGCTTTGTGCAGAGCCGCATCACCGGCGCCTTCCAGGCCCTGCGTGAGCGCTTCCCAGCCCTCGGGCAAGACCGCTTCTTTCACCTCGAGGGCCGCGGCATGCGCCAGACCAGCCGCGAAGCCATCGCGGAGTTCCTGGAAGCGCACCCCGTCACCGGCCCTACGCTGGT
This sequence comes from Acidobacteriota bacterium, assembly GCA_021828835.1. Classification (GTDB taxonomy): domain Bacteria; phylum Acidobacteriota; class Terriglobia; order Terriglobales; family Acidobacteriaceae; genus Telmatobacter. The sequence continues at coordinate 13,977 of JAJZCY010000015.1, forward strand.
GGCCGCCGCCACCGACTCCAGCGCGCTGGGCATCCTCGACGTGATTCGCGAGCGCGGACAGGAGCACAACTTCGCCATCGTCGGCCAGGACTGCATCCCCGAGGTCATGGAAGAATTGCGGTCGGGTTCCAGCGCGCTGATCGGCTCCATCTCGCACATGGCCGACAGCTACGGCCCCCGCCTGATCCAGTTGGCCATTTCCCTGGTGCGCGGCTTTGCCGTGCCTCCCTATAATTACGTGCAACACCGCGCCATCACCCCGGAAGCCCTGGACGGCGAGGCTCCTCAGAAAACGGCAGCGCAGGCATGAACCCTGAGTGAAAGGATGGGAAACCACAGGTAGGCGAAGCGGATATTTCCTAAGAGAAAACTGTATCTCTATTGACAATACTTTTCCGCGACTGCTATGGTCGCAGCAATTTTGCTGGCAGCTCAGGTTTCCAGGGGCGCCGGCCAGAGAGATGACGGCATGCCGGCAATTCTGGTGGGAATGGGGTGGCACCTGGTGGGCGCGTTCTGCGCCGCATCCTTCTACGCCCCCATCGAAAAAGTGAGGAAATGGTCCTGGGAGACCACCTGGGCGATTGCCGGATTCTTTTCCTGGATCCTGCTGCCCATCAGCGTGAGTCTATGCCTGCTGCCGGACTTCCGCGCCTTCTACGCGGCGTTGGGCGCCTCTCTGATCCTGAAGGTGGCGCTGTTTGGCGCCATGTGGGGCATCGGCAACGTGAGCTACGGCCTCACCATGCGCCATCTGGGCATCTCCATCGGCATCGGCGTGGCCATCGGCGTCACGCTGGTGGTGGGCACGCTGGCGCCGCCGCTGCTGCACGGCCAGTTCGCCCAGATCTTTGAAAGCCGCAGCGGCATGTGGACCCTCTCGGGCGTGCTGGTTGCGCTGGTCGGCGTCGCGATCGTCTCCTATGCCGGCCACCAGAAGGAGATGCAGCTCAAAGGCGAGGAACGGGAGTTCAATCTCAAGCTCGGCCTGCTGCTGGCGGTGCTGTGCGGCATCTTTTCTTCGGGCATGTCGTTCGCCATCGATGCCGCCCGGCCCATCGCCGCGGCGGCCATGCACCTGGGCGTCAAGCCGCTCTATTCCGCGCTGCCCTCCTACGTCATCATCATGGGCGGCGGCGCCATCGTGAACCTCAGCTACTGCTTCCTGCGCCTGGCCTTCAAGCGCGATCTCTCATTGCGCGCCGATCTCGCCCAGCCGGGCGCGACCATCGTCAAGAACGGCAGCATGGCCGCCGCCGGCGGAATCATGTGGTATTTGCAGTTCTTCTTTTACGCGTGGGGCGCCGCCAATATTCCGGCGCACATGGCCTACATCAACTGGATGCTGCACATGAGCGGCTATGTGCTCTGCGGCGCCATTGTGGGCCTGGCGGTGGGCGAGTGGAAGGGCGTCAGCACCCGGCCGGTGCGCCTGCTGTGGGCGGGCATGCTGGTGATTGTGGCCGCCGCCAACCTGGTGGGCATGGGCGCGCGCTAGAGCATTCTATTGCAGACAAAAAAATGAAGGGGCGCGCTCTGCGCCCCCTGCTTGAGTCTTACTTTTGCTGCATCCCAGCCCAAGCTAGCGCAGGAATGCGTCCGCCAGGCCGCCGTCGACAGGGATCAGATGCCCTGACGTGCATTTGGTCTTCGGGCTGGCCAGGAAGAGGATGGCCTCTGCGCAATCCGCCGGATCGATGGGCTGATGCGTCAGGGTGCGCTTGGCATAGAAGGCGGCGAGCAGGTTGCGCAGTTCGTCGTCGCTCAGCGATTCCTCGAATGGAATGTTGTATTTGGCAAGCGAGGCCCGCACGCGGTCGCGGGGGAACATCGTGGATCCCTTCACCACGGTGGCCGGGCTGATGCCGTTGACCCGCACCCGCGGCGAGAGCGCCACTGCCATTTCGCGCACCAGGTGCGACAGCGCCGCCTTGCTCACGTCGTAGGCCTCGGAGCCGCGCTTGGCCACCACGGCGTTGGCCGAGCTGGTCAGCACCACCGCCCCATCCAGCCCCTGCGCGTTGAAGATTTTTGCCGCTTCGTCACAGAGCAGGTAGTTGCCGGTCACGTTGATGTCGAGCGTAGTGCCCCACATCGCATCGGAGATGACGCCATCAGGCGAAGAGGGGAAGAGCGCGGCGGTATTGATCAGAATATCGACGCCGCCAAACGCAGCCACCGTCGCCCGCAGCGCCGCGGCGATGGTCTCGCGATTGCGGATATCGATGCCGGTGACGGCGACAAATTCCTTCGAGGTGACGGACTTCAGCTCCTCGGCCACGCGCGCCGCTGCCGCCTCGTCGCGATCGGCGACCACCACATGAGCGCCGCGCTCCGCCGCCAGCCGGGCAGCTTCGCGGCCGATGCCGCTGCCGCCGCCCACAATCAGGGCGATGCGCCGGCTCAGCTCCTTCTCCGCAGGCTGCCGCCGGATCTTGGCCTCTTCCAGCGCCCAGTACTCGATCCGGAACGCTTCCAGCAGCGGCAGGGCGACGTAGTTGGAATACACCTTGAAGCTGGCCGGCTCATGCGCCGAGCCGCACTGCGGAACCGCACCCTTCACTTCGCCTTCCGACAGCAGGCTGGCGCCTTCCATCACGTGAATGGCGTTGGTATAGAACTCGCCGGTGATGCGGGCCTCGGTCTTGTTCTTGCCAAAGCTGAACATGCCCAGGCCTTGAATCAGGACCACCGTCGGGCTGGAGTCGCGCATGGCCGGCGACTCCGACGTGGCGTGCTGCTGGTAGTAGGCGCCGTAGTGCTCGCGATACTCCGCCAGCGACGCAACCAACTGCTTCTTGAGCTCGTCCATGCCAGCCTTGGCGGGCCAGGGCACAAACAGCGGGCGGATCTTGGTGCGGATGAAGTGATCGGGACAGCTCGTGCCCAGAAACGCCAGATCCTTGGCATGCGCGGAGTTGACGAACTGCAGCACGTCGGGCGCATCGCTGAAGCTGGCGATCCAGCGGGTCTTGGCGCTGACCAGGCCGCGTACCGTCGGGGCAATCTCCGCGGCCAGGCTGGCGCGGTCGGCGCGCGCCGGCACGATCTCGCCGCCGAAGCGCTCCGGCCCCTTGGCCACGCCGTGCCGCTCGATGAACTGCCCGATCTGGTCGATGACGGTGAGGGTATTCAGATAGCACTCGCGCTGCGTCTGGCCCCAGGTAAAGAGCCCGTGTCCGCCCAGCACGATGCCATCGCAGTCGGGATTGTCGCGGACCGCCTGGCGCAGCATCATGCCCAGCTCGAAGCCGGGCCGCTGCCAGGGCAGCCACACCAGCTTGTGCCCGAACTCGCGGTTGAACTCTTCCATCTTCTGCTTGCCGTTGGCGGCAGCCGCCAGGGCGATGCCCCAGTCCGGATGCAGATGGTCGACATGAGGAAAAGGCAGATAGCCGTGCAGCGGCGTATCGATCGAGGCGGCCACCGGATTGTTGCCGAAGGCGCACAGCGGATAGAGGGCGACCATCTCGTCCTCGTTGTCCACGCCCCGGTAGCTGCGCTCCAGCGCCAGCAGCCGGTCCAGATACAGCGTGGCAAACCCGGTGCGCTTGATGCTGCCCAGGTCGCCGCCCGAACCCTTCACCCACAGCACTTCCACAGGCTCGCCGGTCACCGGATCGGTCTGCTTGATCTTGGAACTGGTGTTGCCGCCGGCAAAGTTGGTGATGCGCAGGTCCGAACCGAGCAGGTTCGATCGGTAGCGCAGCAACTCCGGCTCATCCAGCGTGGCGGCCATGCTGGCATCCCAGCGGTCTTCCAGGAATTTCAGGGCGGGGGCAGTAGAAGCAGGCTTGTTCTTCACGGAAAGCCATCCTCGGCGAGGGAGTCGACCAATCACCACCATATCACACCAAAAAGCAATAGAAACGTTGTTTCATTATGGAAACTAAACCTCCTTGACCGCCGTCCGATTTCCCTTGCCGGTGCGGTGGTGTGACCAAAGTCGCTTAGTTCGCGGGACATCCCCGCTATGCTCTGAATATCTGGTGCGCGGCGCGGAAATAGGGCTGTGGGCCAGATCCGAGTGACAGCCATGCAGACACCCGTGCAGTCAGCCCCGGCAAAACCATCCAGGCGCACCAAGCTCTACCTGCCGCGCGAGCATGGGGCCACGGCCATGCTGCTCACTCCCATCTTCAGCGTCGCCATTCTCGCCCGTACCTGGCGCTGGAGCGAAGTCGCGGTGCTTCTGGCCGCCTTTGCCGCCATGTCGGCCAAAGATCCCGCGGTGCTGGTGATGCGGCAGCTCTTCGTGTGGAAGCAGAGAAGTCCCGATGCCGCCGGCGCCGTTCGCTGGCTGATCGGCTGGAGCGTGGTCTTGCTGGCGAGCCTGGCTGTGCTGCTCGCCACCTGGCCCTTGCACGCATTCCTCGCCATCGGCGCCGGCGTCGCGGCCTTTGGCTGCGCGGCCATCGCCGTCAATCTCAAGAACCGCCAGCGCTCGACGCTCTTCCAGATCGCCAGCGCGGCCGCACTGACGTCCACATCGCTCGCCACCTGCATTGCCGCCACCGGCTCCGTGGCGCCCTGGTGCTGGTGGTTCTGGATTTTGATCGCCATGCAGGCCAGCGCGGGAATCCTGGTTGTCCATGCCCGGCTCGACGCCCGCATTGCCGCCCGCAAGGCGATGGCCGCCAGCCAGCAGTTTCGTCACGCCGCACAGGCCGCGCTGGCCGTGCTGCTCTGCGCGGCTGCCACGGCTGCCTTTCTCAAACATCCCTGGATTGGACTGGCCCTGGCGCTCGCCTTCGCCGGCTATGCCTACGACCTCAAGCGGCAGAAGAATGCCGCGTCCCTCCAGATGCCGCTGAAGACCGTGGGCCAACAGGCGCTTATCCTCTCCACTGTCTATGCAGCTTTACTGATTGCCGGCCTCTGGTAACAGAAAGTCTTTCCTCTGTAGCCCGCCCACAATCGCGCCCACCGTTAGCACCGCCAGCACTGCGTACTCCGCTTCCATCAGCAGCAGGTCGTGGGGCATGCGCGCCAGCGCGTACGAACTCGCGACGGCCAGCGCCGCGCACAGCAGCGCCGCCATCAGGAGCCCCTGAAGCACGCCCTTGCGATGGAACAGCGCAAGCAGCGCCGCGACTCCGTACGCAAACAGCACGCAGACCGCCGCCGTGAGCAGGTGCGGCGAAAGCCACCACACCATCTGCTTCACTTCCGCATGCGTCAATCCGACCGACTCCATCCACTGCGGCCGGAACATATATTGCGCATGCCAGACGGCTCCCAGGCACCAGGCGACAAACGCCGCGAGCAGCACGGGCAGGTGGTAAATCTGCTTCGTCTTCGCCTTCCCCTCGGCTGGCGCGTACGACCCTGCCTGAAGCGCCTGAGCCAGGCAGCCCTGGCCGCAATCCGCGTGCTCCGGCCAGCGCGTACACTCGCACAAACGCAGTTCGGGAACACCGTCAATTCCCGTCGCCACCGCGTGTCGGGCATCAATGGTCACCGCGGCGGATCGCTGGTCGTCAGGGCAGGCCACCACCCGGCTTCCCGCATATTGCTGATAGATCTCACGCAGCCAGAGAGCCAGGGGGAGCAGAAGCAGGCAAGCGGCGGCCAGGTAGAGCGCGAACCACAGGAGAATAAGCATGGTCCACCTTCCTGGCTGGGAGTCTGGACCCGCTCGCAAGGCTGTATCTGTGATCTGCATCACAGATACAGCCTCGAGACTCGGACGCCCGAGCTGGTTCAGCGCGCAAGTTCGTGATGTCCATCACGGTTTCGCCCCCTGACCACCGCCGATGATTCTCTCAATTTCCAATCTCAGTGCGGCCCAGGGAGGAGCAGGATGGCCGGTCCGCGATGGACGCAGCTTCGCAGGCTCTCGCAGGGATTTTTTCTGCTGCTGTTTCTTGCTCTGCTGGTGCTCACCGCGCTGCGTCCGCTCCCCGGCTCTGCCAGCGACATCCACCTGCGCGGTCCGGTGCGCCTGTTCTTCGAGTGGGATCCGCTGGTGGCTCTTAGTAACGCCCTCGCGACGCATGCGCTCTATCGCGGCCTGCTCTGGAGTCTCCTCATCCTGATTCCGACGCTCTTTCTCGGGCGCTTCTTCTGCGGCTGGATCTGCCCTCTCGGAACCCTCCAACAGTTCCTCGGCAGCAGGCCGTCGCAGGCCAAGCGCGGCAAGCAGCGCATCGAGTCGAACCGCTACAAGCACTGGCAGACTATCAAATATGTGGTGCTGCTCGTGGGCCTGGTGGCGGCATTCTTTCACTCCATGCTGCTGGGGTGGCTCGATCCTTTCAGCCTGCTGGTACGCTCCGTGGGTCTCTCCATTCTGCCTGCCGCGAATTCGGCCGTCCGCGCCGCCCTGGCTCCGCTGGAGCACAGCAATTCCGCGCTGCTCGCGCGCAGCGGCGCAATTCTGCACGACATCCTGCAGTTTCTCTTTCTCGATTTCCGTCAGCCGCACTATGCCCAGAGCTTCTTTTTCGGCCTCATCTTCCTGCTGCTTCTCGCTGCCAGCCTCCGCGTTACCCGTTTCTGGTGCCGCGCCGTGTGTCCGCTGGGCGCTCTGCTGGGGGTGCTCTCCCGCTGGTCCATCCTGGGCCTGAAAAAAGATCTCGCTCACTGCAACAACTGCAATCGCTGCGAGCTGCACTGCCAGGGGGGCGACGATCCCATCGGCAGCGCCCGCTGGCGCAAGTCCGAGTGCATGTTGTGTCTGAATTGCGTCGATGCCTGCCCGGAGCACAGCCTCTCCTTCCGTTTCTTCCCCGGCGCAGATCGATCCACGCAGGTTGCAGGTCCCGACCTCGGCCGGCGTCAGGCCTTGACCGGGCTTGCCGCCGGCGTCGCCGCTGTGCCGCTTCTGCGCGCGGATACGGGGCAGGGCAAGAGCCGCGATCCGCGCCTGATCCGTCCTCCCGGCGCTCTCGAGGAGTCCGGCTTCCTGGCCCGGTGCATTCGCTGCGGTGAATGCATCAAGGTGTGCCCCAACAACGCCCTCCATCCCGCGCTCAGCGAGGCAGGGCTCGAGGGACTCTGGACCCCGACGCTGGTCCCGCGCATCGGCTATTGCGAGCCAAGCTGCGTTCTCTGCTCGGAAGCCTGCCCTACCGGCGCCATCTGGCAGATTACGCCGGCAGAAAAAGGCTGGGTCGCCGGCACGGCCGCGCGCCAGGATTCCCTTCGCATCGGCACCGCCTTCTACGACCAGGGCCGCTGCCTGCCCTGGGCCATGGCCACCCAGTGCATCGTGTGCGAAGAGTGGTGCCCGGTCTCGCCCAAGGCGATCTATCTTCACGAGGCCCAGGTCATCGACGCAGCAGGCAATGCAAAAACCGTCCGCCAGCCTCGCGTCGATCCCAGCCGCTGCGTCGGCTGCGGCGCCTGCGAGTACGCCTGCCCGCTCCAGGACCGCCCCGCCGTCTACGTCACCAACATTGGCGAGAGCCGCTCGCCTGCAAGCCAGTTGCTGCTCAACCGCACGTAAGAGGTCAGTGCAGATGTTTTCCTCATGGAAATCGAACCTGACGATGGTCCTGCTCACGCTCCTCTCCGCCTTCGCGCTCGCCGGATGCAAAAAGACGCCGCCCGATCCATTCCCGGCGTCGGGCGCGGTTGCCGGATGGCAGAAGTCCAGCGCCACGCGCACCTTTGCCGCACGGGATCTCTGGCAGTACATCGACGGCGAAGCCGAGGCGTACATTCGCGCCGGCGTCATCTCCGCATCCACCTCCGACTACAAGTACCAGGGGCAGTTGGAGGCAACCGTCGATGTGTACACCATGGGCGCAGCGTCGGGAGCGGGCGCCATGCTGGACAAGCAGTCCACCAGGGATGCCCAAGCCGTTGCTCTTGGAGACGCCGGCATCGCCTATGAGCAGAGCGTCCTGTTTCGCAAAGGCCCGCACCTGGTGCGCATTGTTGCCTTTGAGGCGACCCCGCAAACACAGCAGGCTTTGCTGGCGCTGGCGCACGGCGTGGAAGCACGGCTGTAGAGCTCCGGGCCGCGTGGCGATGCGGCCTTGAGGAGGAATGCAATGGACAATCTCCCGCACAAGAGAGAGATGCCGCCTGCGCCGCCCATCACCCGCCGCCAGGCGATGCTGCAACTGCTGCGCGTGGGCAGCGTGGCCGCCGGCGCAGCGGGGCTGGGCGTCTGGCTCAGCGAGCGCAGCGCGCGTCCGGTTCCGGTGGCGGCCGGCCAGGCGCGCCGCGATCATCGCATCGCCTCCGACGATCAGCTTCCGCAGATGACGGTCGTGCAGAACGGCGAGCCCGCTGCCCTCGCCCGGCAAGCGCTGGAGAATCTCGGCGGCATCCGCCGCTTCATCGCCCGCAACGATGTTGTGGTCCTCAAGCCGAACATCGCCTGGGACCGCACTCCCGAGCAGGCCGCCAACACCAATCCCGAGCTGGTGGCCGAGGTGGTGCGGCAGTGCTGGCAGGCCGGGGCAAAACGAGTGATCGTCACCGACGTGAGCTGCAACGAGCCGCGCCGCTGCTTCCTGCGCTCGGGCATTCAGGCTGCGGCCCGCGCCCAGGGAGCGGAGGTGCTGCTGCCCGATCCCGGCAACTTCCGCGAGGTGGAGATTGGCGGCGTGGTGCTGAAGACCTGGCCGGTCTTCACGCCCTTCCTCGAAGCCGACAAAGTCTTCAACCTGCCCATCGCCAAGCATCACAGCCTGACCGGCTGCACCCTGGGAATGAAGAACTGGTACGGCATCCTGGGCAGCGATCGCAACCGGCTCCATCAGCAGATCCACCAGAGCCTGGCCGACCTGGCCAGCTTCATGCTCCCCACCCTGACGCTCATCGACTGCTACCGCGTCTTGCAGCGCAACGGGCCCACCGGCGGCAATATCGAGGACGTGGTTCTGAAGAAGACGCTGGTGGCGGGCACCGATCCCGTCGCGCTCGATGCCTATGTAGCCAAGGCCTACTGGGATCTCGATGCCGCGCAGATGCCCTACCTCCAGATGGCCTCCGCGCGGGGGCTGGGAATGGTCAACTTCGAAAGCCTGACCGTCAAGGTCAGCGACCTGGCATAGCCATGGCACGGGGGCTGGCATTTCTCGTCGGCTTTACGGCGGCCGTAGGACAGATCGTCCTGATGCGCGAAACGTTTGCCCTGTTCAACGGCAACGAGCTTTCTCTCGGTGTCGTACTTGCCGCATGGCTGGCCTGGACCGCTGCCGGAAGCGGCTTGAGCGGATGGCTCCTCCGCAAGCGGCCCGCCGTCCGCGTGCCCGCCGCCATGGCGGCCTGCGCGTGGGGCGTGAGCCTGCCGCTCACGGTCTGGGCGCTGCGAGAAGCCCGCGCCTCCTTTCAGACCGGGCCCGGCGAGATCCTGGGCCTCGTCTCCCTGACGCTTCTCTGCGCCGCCTGCGTCAGCGTCTTTTGCGTGCTCTCCGGCAGCCTCTTCGCGCTGGCGGCGGAGATGCTGCGGGCCGCGCACTCGGCTGCCCCGGGCGAAGCCAGCAGCGCCGCTTATTTGCTGGAGACGGCGGGCTCGGCGGTGGGCGGCATTCTCACCAGCCTCCTGCTGCTGCGCGTCTTTACCTCCGCCCAGATCGCCTTTGTCGTCGCGCTGCTGTGCATCTTCACCAGCGTCAGCCTGCTTTTCCGGTCCTGGCGGTGGAGCGCCGTTGCCGCAGTGGCAGCCACCGCACTCGCCGTTCCGCTCGTCCTCTATGCGGCTCCGCACTTCGAGAGCGCGACCTTGCGGGGCCTTTGGCCCGGATTTGACCTGCTCGCCTCGCGCGATTCCCCGTATGGGCGCATCTCCGTGATCGGCACAAGCGGCCTGCGCAGCATCTACGACAACGGCTCGATTCTGGCCAATGTGCCCGACCCCGCGGCAGCCGAAGAATCCACCCACTACGCACTGCTCGAGCACCGGGCCCCGCGCAGCATCCTCCTCATCGGCGGAGGCATGAACGGCAGCATCGCCGAGGCCCTGAAGCATCCCAGCATCCGCTCTCTGGACTACGTTGAGCTGGACCCTGCCCTTCTGGCTATGTACCGGCAGTTCTTTCCCGCCCAAGCCGCGCAGGCCTTCTCCGATCCTCGCGTCCAAATCCATTCGCTCGACGGCCGAGCCTACCTCCAAACCACCAGGCGCCGGTACGACGTCATTGTTGTCGCTGCTCCCGACCCCTCCAGCGCGCAGCTCAATCGCTTCTACACGACGGAGTTCTTCCGCCTTGCCCGCGCACACCTCAACCCCGGCGGACTCCTGGCACTCCAGTTGAGCGCATCGGAGGAAGCTCTCAGTCCGTCGATGGCCGCATTCCTGCGCTGCATCCAGCGCACGCTCGAAGAAGTTTTTCCCCGCGTCGCTGTGATTCCCGGCTCATCCGTCCACTTTTTTGCCGCCGCCGTGCCAACCGACCTCACGGAAGACCCCGGCGTGCTGATTGCGCGATTGAAGAACCGCGGCCTCTCCACGCTGTATGTCCGCGAGTACTTTCTGCCCTTCCGTATGGCGCCGGACCGCATGGCGCAGATGCACGCGCTGCTCACCGCGCAATCCGGTGACGCCATCAACACCGACTTCCATCCGCTCGCCTATTACTTCAACGCGGTCCTGTGGAGCGCGCAGTTCGGCGACCGCTACGCGCGCCTGCTTCAGGCTGCCGGCAACATTCGCTTCCGAATGGTGCTCAGCGCGGTTCTTGCGGTTTCCATTATCTTGCTTCTCTTGTTTGCTATCGCGCCGATGCAGCGAAGCCGCGCGCGCATCTCGGCCGCCTGGTGCATTACGGCCGGCGGCTACGCGCTCATGACCCTTCAGATCCTTCTCCTGCTGAGCTTCCAGGCGCTCTTCGGCTATGTTTACCGGGAACTGGCCCTGATGATCGGGATGTTCATGGCCGGGATCGCCGCCGGCAGCTGGCTGGGCCTCAAGCGCATCCGCGACGAGCGCTGGCCGGCCGTTCGCGCGCTGGCGATGACTCAACTGGTTCTCGCCGCCGCTGCGCCGCTGCTGCTGGTGCTGGCCGCTCTTTTCACGCAAGGCCTTCAGACCAGCAGCGCTCTATTGCACGTCCAGGCTCTCTTTCCGGCGATGGCGCTGCTGGCGGGAGTTCCCGGCGGCTACCTGTTTCCGGTGGCATCGGCGATCTGGCTCCGCGGCGGCGACCAGAGCCTGACCACACTCTATGCCCTAGACCTGGCCGGTGGATGCGTGGCGGCCCTTCTGCTCACGGGATTTCTGATTCCGCTCTTCGGCCTGTGGAATGCCGCCTGGCTCAGCGCTGCAGCTTGCATTCCCGCGGCAGTACTGGCGCTGCGCGCATCTCTTCCACGCGCGACAACTCCGCTGCCGGCTGGTGGTCGTTGAATACCAGCGCGGTGAACCGGAAGATGTCGGTGTCTTCGCTCTTCCAGCAGTTTTTGGTCATGCTTGCCTTGAAGCATGTCTGTTGCAGGAAGGTCGTGCGGTCCCACTGCTGCTCCACCGGAACCTGCGGCAGCAGCAGACCCTCCCGCTGTCCGCTCTTCATCAGCAATCCATGCCGCCCCAGTTCAATCTGCTGAATGCTGGTTACCCGGGTCAGCGGCGAGAGCACCGAAATCTCATATTCGAGTTGTTGCAACTCCTTCTCCGTTACCGGAGAAAAGCGCGGATCGTGCACCGCCGCGTAGGCGGCCGCCTCCGCGACGGTTTCGTAGAGCGGCTTTACTGCCATGCTGTAGCCGATGCAGCCGCGCAGCTCGCCGCCGCTCTTCAGCGTGACAAATGCCCCGCGCTCCTGATCGAGTGCCGGGTCTCCGGTGGCCGCAGCGCGAAGCGGCGAACGGCTGCGCACCGCGCTCACCACCGATTGGTGCGCCAGAGCCAGCAGTTGCTTCTTCTGCGCATCGCTCAAGCTGAACGGCGCCTCGGCTGCTTTCTCCGCCGGTGCTTTCACAAAGACGCTGGCGCTGTAGCCCACCACCCGCGTGCGCTCGCCGGTCACATCGCCGCTGTTGGCATACCGCAGCACCCGCGCCTGATTTGCGCCCAGTTGCTCGGCGGCGATCATGGCGGCAACAATCGGTCCGCCGCCGCACGCCTCCCACACTCCCGACGCGAAGTTGCGCGTCATGGTGTAGTGGTCCCGCGCCTCGAGCGAGTTCAGCGTCTTATGATCCATCCGTACGGCGTCAGCGTAGCTGTGGTAGTGCGACAGGTCGGAGCTGGCCAGGATCAGCGTTCCCCCGGCCGGCTCCTGTGCGGTCGCGTCCTTCTGCTCTTCGAGCTGAATCATGCGCGCCAGCGCCAGGCCCAGAGCGCGGCTGCTCTCATAGCTCTGGTCGCCCATCACGATGGGAACCAGCGTGAAGCTGCCCAGCACGTGCTGCAACCAGGGAAGCTGCACCTCGATGGCGTGCTCGGTTCCCGCTGCGGTGGCCCCCTGGCCGCGTTCCGAGAGTCGCATCGAGGAGCTCATGTTGACCAGATCCCGCGCGAAGCTCGTATCCACCGGAACCGTGCCCAGCGGCGTCATGTAGCCGCCGCCATCGTAGACAGACGTAAATCCGAAAGCTTCATAGTGCGAGGGAGCGAGGATCACCACCCGCGCATACCGGTGGCCTTTGAGCGCAGCATAGGCGTACGCCGCCACCGGGCCGGAGTACTGGTACCCCGCATGCGGCGCGACCGCGGCCACAATCTGCCCATCCATCGCAGGCAGCGAGACCTGCGACAGGAAGCCATTCATCATCGCCGTCAGCGCCTGCGCATCTGCGGGATAGAACCCTCCGGCTGCGCCCGCCGGGCGCAGCTTCTGGCTGTCGGCGCCCGTCGGAGCCAGCAGCGGAATAGCGATCGCTATCGCGAAGACCACGCCCGCAAGCAGCCATCTCCAGGATCTCGAAATCGGTTTCATGTCCGCACCTGTGCCTTCCTTCAGGAGTGCCACACTCCCGGAATCCGCTGCCCGCAGAAAGGGCAGCCTCCTTTTTGAATGAGCATCTGGCGCACCTCGAATCCGGTGCGCGCAACAAGCACCTTGCGGCAGCGCGGACAGTACGTGTGCTGCCCGGGATGCCCCGGCACGTTGCCAATGTAGACGTAGTGCAGCCCTTCGCCTTCCGCAATTGCCTTGGCGCGCTCCAGCGTGGACACCGGCGTGATGGGCAGATTCCGGAGCAGATAGTCGGGGTGAAACTGCGTGAAGTGCAGCGGAACCTCCCCGCCGAGATTCGTCCGGATCCACCCTGCCAGGCTGCGAAACTCCTGGTCGCCGTCGTTGAGCGTGGGCACCACCAGGTACACGATCTCCGTCCACTTGTTCATCTTGCGCAGGGTCACAAGGGAGTCAAGAACCGGCTTGAGCTCGCCCCCCACCACGTCGCGATAGAAGGCTTGGGAGAATGCCTTCAAGTCGATCTTGACCGCGTCCATCTTTGCGTAGGCGGTCCGCAGCGCTTCGTCCTGAAGATAGCCATTGGAGATGGCAACGCTGCGAATGCCCGCCTGATGCCCGGCATCGGCGGTGTCCATCAGGAATTCGCTGAAGACCGCCGGCTCGCTGTAGGTGTAAGCGATGGTGGGGCAGCGGTTTTGCGCCGCCAGCGCAGCGATCGTCTGCGGCGGCAGATAATTCGCAGGAACCTGCTCCGGCCGCGACTGGGAGATGTCCCAGTTCTGGCAGAACTTGCAGTCCACGTTGCAGCCCGCGGTCGCCACTGAGAAGGCAAGCGTGCCGGGCAGGTAGTGAAACAGCGGTTTCTTTTCAATGGGGTCGATGTGCGCCGCGCACACCCGCGAGTGGACGAGTGTGTAGTAGGTCCCGCCGCGATTTTCGCGCACGCCGCAGTAGCCCCGCTCCTTGTCGCCTACGATGCACTCGCGCGGGCACAGCTTGCACTTGATCCTGCGGTTGGGCAGCTTCTGGTAAAAGAGCGCCTCTTTTCTGTAGCGCGAGTCGTCGGGGCTCGCGGCAGCCGGCCATGCGGCAGGCGAAACTGCCCGGCACCGGATACTCCCCACCATTCCCGCGGAAGCGGCGCACAGCAAAAACGAACGGCGGTCGATCGGCTGCATGGCTCGCCTTTCTTAGGCCACGCGCACCTCGCTGAGAATCATGCGCCGCGGATCGTTCGTGCCCAGGCGGTGCGCGGCATCCGCGGCGGTGGCGATGTAGCGGGGCGTCCGCCCCTCGGCTTCGAGCGTGCTCAGGCCTTTCTCCGCCCGCTTGCGCTCGATCATCTGCCAGCCGGTGTGGTCCAGGGCCACCGGATCTGCCGACACCAGCAGCGCATTCTCGTGCCACGCAAATTGCGGCTTGAACCCCGGGCCGCCCTCATAGCATGCGGTTGTCGCATCGCAGATATGCAGCCGCGCCCGGGAACGAATCTCCGCGAGCATGTTCACGTCGGCTGCATACGGATTGCAGCCGTTGGGATGGCACTTGTTGGGATTGTGAATGACCCCATACATGTTTTTGAGCGCGGCTGTGATGCCCGCGCCGTCGTGATCCTTGAGAACCGGCACATTGATCAGCACATCGCACTGGCGGGTGAGAATCTTTGAGACTCTGCTGCCCACGGAGCCGAACCGGGAGAGCGTGTCTTCATATCCCACGCGATCGGTGCCAAAGCACTGCACCTGGTTCCCGCCGGCGCGGATGCGAAAGCCGGTATGCTCCATCTCGGCTGTATCGCGGTCGAAGATCACTATGTCCTGCGCCCTGACCCCCGCCGATTGCAGCCGCTCGCAGATCGCGTCTACAACCTGCACGTTGCTGGACAGGCCGCGCCCGCCCAGCGCGTTCACCTTGATGGCGACCCGCTGTCCGGGACGAACAATTTTCCTCCAGCAGCCGACGGGTTCGCTCTCCGCACAGAGTGTCTGCATGGCCCGGTCGAGCAGCGCCAGAGCCCGCGCCGGATCCACGCCTGTGCCCGAGCCCCGCAGCAGAGCATCGCGCGCGACAACGAGCTTCGATTTCGCTTCTCTCGGCTGCGGCCGCAGTGCTTCCGCTTGCAGCAAGCCGTCTCCGCAGGCAAGGGCAGCCGCCCCCGCCAGACAACCTGTCAGAAATTCGCGCCGATTCTCAAGGTGCCCTTTGCGCATAGGCCGCCTCCGCTGAGGATGACAATACCGGACGCTATTCTCTTAGCGCGCCGAGCCGGGCAACTCAGTGACCTGCGGCACATGAACTTGTGTGGATCGCGGCGGCGCGTGGGCGCCGCCGCCGCTCAAGGCTACTTGCTCTCGCTGTTCGGGCGCGGCACGTTGGGATCGAGCCGGTTGGCGCCCTGGAAGCTGAGCATCCAGCCCGGGTACTCCGGCGGCAGCTTGCTCACCTCGTCGAGTTGCTGCAACTCCTCTGGGCTGAGCTTCACATCCACCGCGGCAAGGTTGTCCTGGAGCTGTTCGGTGCGCTTGGCGCCCAGGATCACCGCCGTGACCACCGGCTGATGCAGCAGCCAGGCCAGCGCAATGCGCGCGGGCGAGCAGCCGTGGGCGTCGGCGATCGGCCGCACCACGTCGAGCACCCGCCAGGCGCGCTCCTTGTCCACGAGGGGGAAGTCGAACTCCGAGCGCCGCGCTCCCTCGGGCTTCTGGTTCTCGCGGCTGAACTTGCCGGAGAGCAGCCCGCCGGCCAGCGGGCTCCATACCAGCAATCCGGTTTTGGTGTGCTGGAACATGGGCACGAACTCGCGCTCCAGGTCGCGGCCGGCAATCGAGTAGTAGGCCTGCAGCGTGTCGAAGCGGGCGTAGCCCTTCAACTCGGAGGTAGTGATGGCGCGCGACAGCTTCCACGCCTCCCAGTTGCTGGCTCCGATGTAGCGCACCTTGCCCTGCTGCACCAGGGTATCCAGCGCGCGCAGCGTCTCTTCGATGGGGGTGATGGCGTCGTTGCCGTGAATCTGGTAGAGGTCGATGTGATCGGTGCCCAGCCGGCGGAGGCTGGCCTCGACGGCATCCATGATGTGGCCGCGCGATGCGCCCACATCGTTACGGCCCGGGCCGGTGCGGCCGAACACCTTGGTTGCAATGACAACATCTTTGCGGGCGATGCCGAGGTTCTTGAACGCCTGCGCCAGCGTCTTTTCGCTTTCGCCCTCGGAGTACACATCGGCGGTGTCGAAGAAGTTGACGCCCGCATCCAGCGAGCCCTTCACCAGCGCGTCTGCGCCCGCCTGATCTACCCTGCCGATCTTGCTCCACATTCCGGAGCCGCCGTGAAACGTCATGCACCCGAAGCAGAGCCTGGAAACCAGAAGACCCGTGTCGCCCAGCGTCTTGTACTGCATTGGGGAGTTCCTTGGCCGAAGGAGTCGGCGCTCATTGGATGCGGGAGCCGGCACGACCGATGGAAAATATCGGGCCGTCCTCC
>JAJZCY010000265.1 GCA_021828835.1 Acidobacteriota bacterium
GTCTCCGGAGAGCCCGGCCCGGTCCATGCAGAACAGCACCGGCAGCTTCTGGAGGCAGACATCGTGGACGATGGGATCGAAGGCACGCTGCAGGAAGGTGGAGTAGATGGCGCAGACGGGGCGGAAGCCGCGGGTAGCCATGCCGGCGGCGAAGATGACCGCGTGCTCCTCGGCAATGCCCACGTCGAAGTAGCGCTTGGGGTGCCGCGCGCGGAAGAGATCAAGGCCGGTGCCGTTGGGCATGGCGGCGGTGATGGCGACGATGCGCGGATCCTTGGTGGCCAGGTCGGCGAGGCTGTTGGCAAAGACCTCGGAGTAGGTGGGCAGGCCGCCGGGGGCGGTGTTGCCGGTCTCGGGATCGTAGGGCCCCAGGCCGTGAAACTTCTTCTGCCCGTCGAGCGCGGGCTGGAAGCCGCGGCCCTTCTGGGTGAGGATGTGCAGCAGGACCGGGTGATCGGCCGACTTGAGGAACTTGAAGGTCTCGATGAGCAGGGGAAGGTTGTGGCCGTCGATCGGCCCGTAGTACTGGAGGCCGAACTCTTCGAAGACCACGGAGGGCCAGAGCATGCTTTTGGCGGCCTCTTCAGCGCGGCGGACGACCTTGACGGCGGTTTTGCCGCCGACGCGTTCGATCAGGCGGGTGGCGCGGTCGTGCAGGTGCTGGTAGTGCTCGTTGGTGACGATCTTGTGCAGGTAACGGGCGATGGCGCCCACGTTGCGGTCGATGGACCACTCGTTGTCGTTGAGGATGACGATCAGACGCTTGGTCTGCTCGGCGATATTATTGAGCGCTTCGAAGGAGATGCCGTTGGTGAAGGCGGCGTCGCCGGCCACGGCGATGACGTGCTCGTGGCCTCCGGCCATATCCCGGGCCACGGCCATGCCCAGGGCGGCGGAGAGGGCGGTGCCGGCGTGGCCGGCGCCGTAGCAATCGTGCTCGCTCTCGGTGCGCAGCATGAAGCCGTTCAGCCCGCCGGGCTGGCGGATGGTGCCGAAGCGCTCGCGGCGGCCGGTCAGAATCTTGTGCACATAGGCCTGATGGCTGACGTCGAAGAGGATCTTGTCTTCCGGGGTATTGAAGACGGCATGCAGGGCCAGGGTAAGCTCAACCACACCCAGATTGGGGCCGAGATGGCCGCCGGTCTTGGAAAGCGTCTGAATCAGGAAGGCGCGGATTTCGCCCGCCAGCTCACTCAACTGTTCAGGATTCAAGCGCTTCAGATCCGCAGGAGACTGAAGGGAGTCCAGCAATGTACCCATGTAAGGTCCTTCCCCCGAAATGACGGGCATTCAGGGAAATGCTCTCGCTCGGCGAACTCACGTGCCGTCACGAATGACGGGCAATCCAGTGAGACCTGCCGTGGCGATCCTTCCCCGCAGGCGCGCTCGTTCAGCCTGCAAAAAGGCGCGCTGACGGAGAAAAAAGCCCCTGTGGCGAAAGCCGCGCAAGCAGGCTTTCCCACCGTTCAGTATACCTGCGCATCGAATCGCGCGGCGGCGCGCAGCGGGTGTCCACTGCAACCCGCGCTCAACTCTTTTTGGAAGTGACTGCAGAGAAGGCGGTTACCACCTGGTGGACGTTTTCTCCCTTGCAGTAGGGGCAGGTGACGGAGTCTTTCTCGCGCTCCGCCATGTGCAGCGACCGGGTGAACTCCTTGTTGCAGTCCTCGCAGAAAAAGACATATTCCGACATGGCCGTTCTCCCGCCAGCATGATAGCTCCATTCCGGTTTTGGTGCCTGGCCAAGGACGGAATTCGCGGCCCGGCGTCCTGTACCATGTGCGCAGAAGCCTTTGAGCCTGTCGACGGGGGGGAGCGATGAAGGGACGGGGTAAGTTGTTTCTTGCCATGGTGCTGGCGTTGGGGGCGGCGGCGACGCCGGTACGGATGCGCGCTCAACTGCTGGAGCCAGGAACGCAGGCGGACGTTCCCAATCCGCTGACCGATTCCACGGTGGATCCGGGCAAGATGATGCTATTCAAGCTGGAGGCCAGCTTTGCCAAGGACGTGGCGGAGCGCGGCGGGGCAGGCTTCGCCTCATGGTTTGCCGACGACGGCGTGGCGCTGGGCAACGGCAAGCAGCCACTGATCGGGAAGGTGGCCATCGCGCAGTCGGCGACCTGGTCGCCCCAGGATTACCAGCTTACCTGGACGCCGACGGACGCGAAGATGAGCCCGGCCGACGACATGGGGTACACCTGGGGCCACTATGAAGGCCACAGCAAGGATGCCAACGGCAATCCGATTGTGACCGGCGGCCGCTACATTACGGTGTGGCGGAAGCAGGCAGATGGCGCCTGGAAGGTGGTGCTGGACGCTGGAGCCGACGATGTGCCCGCGGCGGGGGACTGCTGCAAAGTGCCGACGACGCCGTAGAAGTGGAGTCTGCGCGGATGCACGGCTGGTCCGGAGGATGAGGCGCGCGCGACGCCGGGGGGCCAGTCCTAAGTAACCTTGGTTTCCCCCCACGGTGACTCTGGATTGCAGTACCCGGGTGGTAGGCGCAGCGCGCCGGCTTTGCCCATTTCGTGTGAGGGTGAACTTGCGCGATTTACCCGATACTGACAATCGGGTCAGTGTATTGATGCGTGCATTCCTCAGGTCCCAGCTTATGGAGAATCAGGAAGCCCTGACGCGGCCGGAGCTTGGCTACTTCGACCGCAATCCGGATCCCGCGCTGGACGAGCTCACGGAGCTGGCCGCGGTGCTGTGCAGCGCCGATTACGCCTACCTGGGATGGATGGACTACAACCGTCTCTGGTTTAAGTCGCGCTTCAACTTTCAGGCGACCGATCAGCCGCGGGCTTTGACCGCCTGCCAGTGGATGCTGGAGACGGGCGCGCCGATGCTCGTGGCGGACGCGAGCCGGGACGCGCGCTTTCCTCCCGAGGGGATTCCGCTGGCCGGCGCGAGCCCCTGCCTGTCGTATGCGGCGGTTCCGCTGCTGAGCAGCGCGCAGCAGATCGTGGGGACCATGGCGGTGCTGGCGGTGCGCCCGCAGCAGTTCCGGCCGGAACATCTGACGCTGCTGGAGATCCTGGGCCGGCAGGCGGTGACGCGGCTGGAGCTGTACAACCGGATCCGGGGCCAGGAGCAGGCGCAGCGCGCCCGCCAGCGCACGGAGCGCGCCCTGGCCATCGAGCGCTGCTTTGTGGAGGCGACGCTGGACTCGATTCCGGCGCTGGTGACGGTGCTGGACACGGCCGGACGGATCGTGCGCATGAACTACTCCTGCGCTCAGCTCACCGGGCTCAGCCTGGAGGGCGCGGTGGGGCAGCCGTTCGTGGAGCAATTGCTGGAAGCGGAGGATCGCAGCTGGGTTTCCGCGAAGCTGCGCGATGCGGCCATGGGGCAGGTTTCGGGTCCGCATGAGACGGCGTGGCGCACCGCCGGCGGCATGACCAGGCGGGTGAGCTGGACGCTGCGGCCGCTTCAGGGGCCGAACCAGGAGATTCAGTACCTGATCGTCAGCGGCCAGGATGTGAGCGACAAGCGGGCGATGGAGATGGCGCTGCACTCCACCGAGACGCGCTATCGGGAGGTGGTGGAGAACAGCCTGGGCTTTGTGTTCACCTGCTCGACCGACGGCCGGCTGAGCTCGCTCAACGCGTTTACGGCCGAGACGCTTGGCTACACGCGGGAAGCGCTGTTGGGGCGGACGGTCATGGAGCTTTCCGACGCGGCCGGCGCAGCCGCATTCGCCGACTGCCTGCGCGCCCTGGAGACGCGGGAAGAGTGGCAGGGAGCGATTCCGCTGCGGCGCAGCGACGGCGTCTACCGGCGCATCGCGATCCGCAGCCGCCGCACGCAGTTGCCCGGTGAGCGGCCCTTCATTCTGAACCATGGCATGGATGTGACCGAGCAGCACGAGGCCGAGCAGGCGCTGCACCTGGCGACGCGGCAGCGCGAGCTGATTTTGCAGGCGGCGGGCGACGGCATCTACGGCATCGACCTGCTGGGGCGGCTCACCTTCATCAACGAAGCCGGCGCCCGCATGCTGGGCTATACGCCCGAGCAGCTCGCCGGATGCGATGTGCACCAGGTGCTGCACCACAGCCACGCCGATGGGACGCCGTACTCGAGAATCACCAATCCGATCTTGCAGGCGCTGCGCCGGTCGGAGGCGATCCGCATGCGCGACGAGGTCTTCTGGCGCCGCGACGGAGTTTCGATCCCGGTGGAATACAGCGCCAATCCGCTGCTCGAAGACGGACTGGTTTCGGGCATGGTGGTGGCCTTCCAGGACATCTCGGAGCGGCGGCGGCTGGAGAAGATGAAAGACGAGTTCATCTCGACCGTGAGCCACGAGCTGCGCACCCCGCTTTCGTCGCTGCGCGCCTCGCTGGGGCTGATCGCCTCCGGCTCGCTGGACCGGCGGCCGGAGAAGCAGCGGCAGATGGTGGATGTGGCCATCGGCAACTGCGACCGGCTCATCCGCCTGGTGAACGACATTCTCGATTTCGACAGCGTGAAGAACGGACGGCTGCCGCTGCACCCGGCCAAGGTGGAGGCCATCGACATGCTGCGCCGCGCGGCGGACATCGCGCACGGGCCGGCCACGCAGGCCAAGATCAGCTTCCGGGTGGAAGCGCCGGAGAAGCCGGTGGTCTTTGCCGATGAGGAGCGGGTGCTGCAGGTGCTGACGGAGCTGGTGACGAACGCCATCAAGTTCTCGACGCCCGAGACGACGATCCGGCTGAGCGCGCTGCGAGCCGCCGGCGCTTCAGGCGCGGCCGAGGTGTGCTTCACGGTGGAGGATCAGGGGCGGGGCATTGCGCCGGAGAAGCTGGAGCGCATCTTCGAGCGGTTCCAGCAGGGGGACGCCTCGGATTCGCGGGCGCTGGGCGGGACGGGCCTGGGTCTGGCGCTGTGCCGCAGCATCGTAGAGCAGCACGGCGGCCGCATGTGGGCCGAGAGCGAGCTGGGCAAGGGAAGCCGGTTGCTGTTCACGCTGCCGGCGGCCGGGGAAGGCGGCTGCTAGCCGGTAGCTCCTTGTGGTCCGTTGAGGGGCATGCTCTTGCATGGCGCAGAGGGAATCGGCCGCCTGCTCTCTTCGCTGCTGAAGATGCAATAGATGACATTGCCCAT
>JAJZCY010000266.1 GCA_021828835.1 Acidobacteriota bacterium
GGTATGTGAATTGCCAGCGACGGCCGATGTGGCCGGTTTAAAGTGATTCTGTGTCCGATAAGCTGATTCTGATCACCATGCTGGTGAAGCTGGGCGTGGTGGCCTCGGTGGCCAGCATCCTGGCGCGCGCGCAGACCTTCCGGCGATTATTCTTTGCCGAGAAGCGCCGCCCCAGCCAGACGCTCGTCCTGCTCGCCTTCTTCCTGATTCCCCTCACCCTGGGCGTCTGGATCCGCATTGCCGTCCCCAACTTTCTCGCCGCAGATATCTCTCTGGAAGCCATCATTCTTCTCGGGCTCTTGATCGGGCCGGGCTGGGCCATGTTGGGCGGGCTGGTGCTCTCCATTCCCGCCGAAATTCATCACGAGTTCCTGGCGCTTCCCTTCGACGTGGTCCTGGGGCTGCTGGCCGGCTGGTTGGGCCATTTTGTCGAAAAGGAGGAGATCTGGGGTTTCACACCCTTCATCGACCTCAGCCTCTATCGCTGGGTGCATCGCGTCCTGCGCCGTCCACGCCTCGACCGTCAGTTTCTGATGCTCTTCGCCATCGCCCTCGCCGAAGCGTGCAGGGTCTGGTTGGCACGGGCCTTTCCACACCGTCTGTTCGCCCTGACCGCCGATGCCCCCTGGCTGCGGGCGCTGGTCTGCCTTAGCGCGCCTATCACCGTCGGCGTGGCGTTGAAGGTGTGGAACGCACTGCGCACAGAGATGTCTCTGGAAGAGCAGAAGCGTCTGCTGCTGGAGGCGCGGCTCGACGCCTTGCAGCGTCAGATCAATCCCCACTTCCTGTTCAATACCCTCAACTCGATTGCTTCGCTGGCGCGTAGCAAGCCCGAGCTGGCCCGGGAGATGACGGTCAAGCTTGCCAATATCCTCCGCGCCCTGCTCAAGGACCACGACAGCTACGTGCGGCTGCGCGATGAGCTGAAGTTCACTGACGATTACCTCAGCATTGAAGTGGTGCGCTTCGGCCCGGAGAAGTTGCGCGTCGAGAAAGAGATCGATCCTGCAACCCTGGAGGTGCTGGTTCCCAGCATCCTGCTTCAGCCGCTGATCGAGAACAGCATCAAGCACGGCCTGGAGCCGCGTATCCATGGCGGGACCGTGACCGTGCGCAGCCGCATCAAGGGCGACCGCATTCAGATCGAGGTGGCCGACGACGGTGTGGGCATGGGCGAGCGGCCGGGCTCCGCGGTTCGGCGCAGTTCCGGCGCGGGCATCGGTCTCAAAAACGTTCGAGAACGCCTTGAGGTCCTCTATGGTGATCAAGCTTTCTTCGAAGTGGTTAGCAATCCCGGGCGCGGCACCTTGGTATCGATCGAAATTCCAGCGTTCTTCGACGCGCTTCCCTAGAATTGCCGGTAGAGGAGACAGGAAGACGCTCTCGGCTCGCCGACCGGAAAAGATAGTATTCTCAACTCATGGTCCGTTTCACCGTGCTGGCATCTGGCTCGAAGGGGAACAGTACGGTTGTCTCCGGCGGGCGGACCCGCATCCTGATCGACGCCGGCCTGAGTTGCCGTGAGACCTTCCGGCGCATGAAGCTGGCAGGCGAAGATCCCGAGACCCTCGACGCCATCATCGTCACCCACGAGCACCAGGACCACGTCAACGGCCTGGCCGTGACCGCCCGCAAGCTGGGCATTCCCGCCTACATGACAGAGCCTACGCACCGCGCCTGGATGCGCTGGCTTACCCCGCGCCGCCAGATGACCTACGCCCAGTGGTTGGAGCAATGCCGGCAGCAGGCAGCTGAGCGGCAGGCCGAAGCCGATGGGGAAGCCATGGAGGGGGAGCCCGATGAGCCTGAGCCGGAGGGCCGGGAGCTCCCCGAAATAACTGCGGCAGCCGAACCGGAGGATGGGCCAGCCAAGCCCCCGTCGCGCAAGGAAGATCCCACCTGGCTGCCGGCAGTTGAGTACTTTACCGCTGGTTCCACCTTCCGTATCGGCGACATCGACCTGAGCGCGTTCACCATTCCCCACGACGCGGCCGACCCCGTGGGTTTCGTTCTTCGGGCGGAGGGCGTGCGCTTGGGCTTCGCCACCGATCTGGGCTATATGCCACCCAACGTAAAGGCGCAGCTCAAAGGCGTGGACCTGCTGCTGCTCGAGTCCAATCACGACCTCGAGATGCTGCGGGACGGCCCCTATCCTTGGTCGGTCAAGCAGCGTGTGCTTTCCCGGGTTGGGCACCTCTCCAACGACGCGGCGGCGGAGTTTCTCTGCACCGGATACGACGGCCAGGCCGCCTACGTGATCTTGGCGCATCTCTCGGAAAGCAACAACCTTCCCGAATTGGCACGGGTGGCGGCCGACCGGGCACTGAGCGGGCGGGCGAGCCTTTTGGCCAACAAATTGCTGGTCGCCTCTCAGCACGTACCCCTCGAGTCAATAACATTCTGACCAGGTAGTTTCAAAACCGTATTACAATGGTAAGCAAGAGGTTGTGCTCGCTTGTAGGGAAGGCGAGCTGTGCGATTCAGGGAGATGCCCAGCTCCTGTCGAGTCAGTTGAGGAAGCGCGAATCCAATGCGCGCGTAGCGGCATCCCACCCACCAGAGCCTCCGCCAGTTTGCCGCGCGGATGCGTTTTGTTCCACTTGACGTTGGAATGATGAGGGACTTTTTTCTATGGCAACAACCCGATGTACAGATCGAGTAGTAGGCGCCATCCTGGCCAGCTGGCGCTATGACATCTCCGGGATCTCGCCAGAGATGCGCAAGGATTACGAACAACACTTTGCCGAGTGTGCTCATTGCAGCGCTCGTCAGAACTTTCATCGCAGCCTCGACGGAACGCTGGCTGTGCTGACTTCCTTAGCTGCACTTTTCTTCCTCTTTGCGCTGGCGGTTCTCAAGCACATCAAGCCGCTGGAGCACGTCGCCTTCACCGTTCTCGGCCTGGATATCTCGGACATGTATCACATGCTCATCTCGGCCGGAATCGCGGGGCTTTGCTTCAGCGTGATCGCGTTTGCGCTGGTTCTGATGGCCACCCCCGCACCAGCCTATCTCAGCGGGATCGCGGCAGAACGCGCCAAATTGATCGAAGCTCGGCTGCCGGCGCGCTTGAAGTCCATGAAGATGCGGTAGGGCGCATGGCAAAGCAAGCCAAAGGCCTCCCAATTCGGGAGGCCTTTGCATGTCGAGAAAAAAAACAAGCGGCGGAGCCATCGGCTCCGCCGCTTTACGCCGCAATGGCATCACTTCGCGATCGGCACCCGCATATCCCCGCCGGTCATCTCCTTGGGCAAGCCAAGATCCAGGAGGCTGAGCAGCGTCGGCGAGATGTCGCGTAGCGAGCCGTCGCTGCGCAGACGGTAGTGCTCGGACCCTTCGCCCACCCAGATGAACGGCACCGGGTTGGTGGTATGCGCGGTGTGCGGACCGCCCGTCGCCGGATCGACCATCTGCTCGGCGTTGCCATGATCGGGAGTGATGATCCAGTTTCCGTTGCGCTCCTTGATGGCCTTGTAGATGCGGCCGAGCTGAGCATCCACCGCTTCAACGGCCTTGATGGTTGGCTCCAACTTACCGGAATGTCCCACCATGTCGGCGTTGGCGAAGTTGGCCACGATCAGGTCGAACGCCGTGTCTTCCACGGCTTTCACAATCGTGTCGCCGATTGCCTCCGCGCGCATCTCCGGAGCCAGATCGTAGGTGGCCACCTTCAACGACGGGATCAGTGCGCGGTCCTCACCCGGGAAGGGCTTTTCAATGCCGCCATTGAAGAAATACGTCACGTGCGCGAACTTCTCCGTCTCAGCAACACGCAAATTGCGCAGCTGATGCTGCGCGAGCAGATTGGCCAGGATGTTGTCCATCGACTCGGGCAGAATCACCATGGGCAGCTCGTACAGCTTGTCGTACTGGGTCATGCACACGTAGTGCAGGTTCTTGGGAATCTCACGCCGGGGAATGATCTCATCCAGCGACTCCCAGCCCTCCAGATTGCGTCCGCCTTCCTTGTTCAAGCCGCTCTCGCGGGCCAGCACGCGTGTGATCTGGCGGGCGCGGTCGGCGCGGAAGTTGAAGTTGATGCAGACGTCCTCATCGCGAATCTGCCCTGTAGGCCTGCCGGCCCCGTCAGTGACCACGAAGGGCACCAGGAACTCGTCCGTCATGCCGCTGTTGTAGCACTCCTTGATGCGCGCCACCGGGTCGGGATAAGCCCCGCCCTCGGCCTTGCCATTCACCATGGCATCGAAGGCCTTGAGCTCGCGCTCCCAGCGCTTGTCGCGGTCCATCGCGAAATAGCGCCCGTTGATCGAGGCGATCTTTCCCACCCCATACTCGCGCATCTTCTGTTCGAGCTTCGCGATGTAACCTGCGCCGGAGGTGGGCAGCGTGTCGCGCCCGTCCATGAAGGCGTGCACAAACACGCGCTCCAGGCCGTTCTCGCGGGCGATGCGCAGCAGGGCATAGAGATGCTCCTGGTGGGAGTGAACGCCGCCGTCGGAAACCAGGCCGAAGAGGTGAAGCTGGCGTCCGCCCTGGCGGGCGCGCTGCATGGCCTCCACGAGGACGGGATTCTTGCCGAACTCGCCGGAGGCAATCTGCGCGTCGATGCGCGTGATGTCCATCTGCACGATCCGGCCGGCGCCGATGTTCAGGTGGCCCACTTCGCTATTGCCCATCTGCCCGTCCGGCAGCCCGACAAAGTGCTCGGAGGCGCGAATCAGCGTATTCGGGAACTCCTTCAGCAGCTTGTCGTAGTTGGGCTTACGGGCAAGCGCAATGGCGTTGTTGGCAGTTTCGGCACGGTAGCCCCATCCATCAAGGATGGTCAGTACAAGAGGATGTCTTGGCATGGAGGAAAAACCTCAAAATTAGAAAAATCTCAGCATTGTCAGGATAAATGCTGGAGCTGCGGCGAATCGGACTGAACCACGGCTCCACCTGCGGTCTAGGGCCTGTTCACACTACGCGGACGGCGGCGCCGGGAGCCGATTTTTCCGAGTTCAAGAAGGGAGGAGCGACGCATGCCGGGGTCCCTGCGGACGGATTTTTGTCCGCGGGGTGGATACCGGGTGTCTGCTAGCGACGACCGACACAGAAATCGGGAAAATCGGCCCCG
>JAJZCY010000267.1 GCA_021828835.1 Acidobacteriota bacterium
GGATCGAATCCAGTTAATTGACGCATCCAGGGGCTTTCCCGCTCACAGGCTGCTTCCGGGATTAACCCGGCGATTTCCGCTTCCACGATCTCGGTCTTGTGCCGGACCGCCAGCTCCGTCACCGCCCGGTGCACCCGCGAGATCGGCGTCGCCTCAAAGTCCGTGATATTCAAGGCTAGTTGGCCCCGTCCCTGGGCCACGCCGGCCATGGCTTTGACGCCGCGCGTACCACCGAGAGCGGCGCGCATCTCCCGCGCTACGGCGCGCATGGTGGCCACATCGCCGGTATCCAAGTAGAGGTTGTAGGAGACAAGGAACTTGCGCGCGCCCACCGCGCATGCTCCGGCGGTGGGATGCAGATCGGGGCCGCCCAGATCGGGGTGGCGGGAGGGATCCTTGTGCACGGCCTCGCGCAGGCCCTCAAACTGGCCCAAGCGCACATTGTCGAGGTTGGCGCGATCCGGCCGGGCCGCCGCCGCTTCGTAAAAGAATACCGGCACGCCGAAGCGCCGCCAGATCTCCAGTCCCGCCTGGCGGGCCAGCAGAACGCACTGTTCCAGCTTGATTCCGGAGACCGGCACGAACGGAATCACATCCGCGGCGCCGATGCGCGGGTGAGAGCCTTCCTGCCGGGTAAGATCAATCAGTTCAGCGGCCTTGCCCGCTCCGCGCACCGCCGCTTCCACGACTGCGGAGGGCTCTCCGGCAACGGTCACCACCGACCGGTTATGATCGGCGTCCATCGACCAGTCCAGCAGATGAACCCCGTCCACGCGCATCGCCGCAACGATCGCCTCGACTCGCCTTGCGTCCTTTCCCTCCGAGAAGTTGGGAACGCATTCAACTACCGGTCCGTTCATCCTCGCTCCCGCGCCAAAAAACATCGCAGGTCAGCGCGACCAGAAGGTGTAATCCACCTGCACCTGGATGCTCGCGTTCACTCCGGGATTACGATCACCCAGCGATGCCGACGAGATGTGCACCGCGTTCACGCCCAGATCAATCGAACGCTTCGCGCTGGTGAAGTAGTGGAGTCCGAAGCCTCCCTGCGGCGAAAAGTTCCACACGCTGGTGCCACCGTCCAGGCCCAGGGCGGGATCGCTGTAAAAATTGGGAGGAAACTTGTGCGTCGTGTAGATCAATCCGCCGGCTGCCTGAAACCAGGGCTGAATGCGCCGCGAACGGGTCAAAAAGTTCCAGCGCATAATCACCGGGGTCAGGCTCACTCCACGAAATGTGCCGCCACCCACCGGCAGCACGCAGGGCTCGCTAACGCCGCCCACGTCGCAGGTGTAGGTCTTGGTGTGGGGCGCGGGCGTATACGCCTGCCAGAGAGGCATGATGTTGCCAGCCAGCTCAAACTGGCCGGGGAAAAAGCGGGTGTGAATGACAGGCGTCAGCATCTTGCCGATCTGAAAGCCCGCCCAGAAAAACTTGTAATCGGAGCGATTGCCCACCCCGGTGCCCCAATTGACGAACGGGCCGTACTCCCAGCTCATGTTGTCGCGAACGCGCGCGACAGGATTGCCGGCATCGTTCTGGTTGGGCTTTGGCGTCTCCGCCGCAGCGGCCATGCTTGCGGCCGCAGTCATCAGGACTATGCCCCAAAAAATGCGCTTCAAATTCACTTCTCCCCCACCCCGATCGGGATTCTGCTATGCCCCGCGGCCGTTGACTCTCGAATCCTTCGACCGCTGGCTCTCTGCCGGCCCAAAAAAAGACCGCCACTACCGGGCGGCCTTTTCCCGTCGGTTTTTAGCCGCGATCAGCTTGCTGCGTGCTCCATCTGTTCGGCGTCCATATCGAAGTTGGAGTAGACGTTCTGCACGTCGTCCAGGTCTTCGAGCGTTTCCAGCAGGCGGATCATCTGGTTGGCCGGCGCGCCTTCGAGCTTGGTGTAAGTCGAAGGCAACATGGTCACCTCGCTGGAGACGGTTGGGATTCCCGCCGCCTTCACCGCGTTCAGTACCCCTTCGTAAGAGCCGGGATCGGTAATGATCTCCCACATATCGCCCTCATCGCTGAGGTCCTCGCCGCCCTGTTCGAGCACGATGTTCATCAACTGCTCTTCGCCGGCAGCCGATTTCTCGATCCCGATCACGCCCTTCTTGCTGAACATGAATTTGACGGATCCGCTCTCACCCAGGTTTCCACCATTCTTTGAGAAGGTATGCCGCACCTCGCTAACCGCGCGATTGCGGTTGTCAGTGAGCACTTCGACGATCAGCGCCACGCCGCCCGGACCGTAGCCTTCGAAGCTGATCTCCTCGTAGGTGGCGCCTTCGAGTTCGCCGGTGCCGCGCTGGATGGCTCGCTTGATATTATCGGCGGGCATATTCTCAGCCTTGGCAGCGAGGACTGCCGTGCGCAGGCGAGGATTGCCATCCGGATCACCGCCGGCGCGGGCGGCAATGGTAATTTCCTTGATCAGGCGGGTGAAGATCTTGCCGCGCTTAGCATCCAGCGCGCCCTTCTTGTGCTTGATGGTGGCCCATTTCGAGTGGCCTGACATGACAACCTCAACGATGCAAAAATAGCGGTGCGAACCACGCGCCCAAGGCTTGAGTATACCACCCGCAGCGATCCGTCGGCAGCTTCGGATTCACCTGTAACGCTTTGGAACAAAGCCCCTTGTCCGGCACCGTACGCTCAGATGGACGGGACTGCCTTCTTCGCTTTTTCGAGCGGCGCCGGCCAACGCTGCGCCTCCACCACATCGATCCACACGGCAAAGCCTACTGAACCGGCAACCTGAACAATCATCCACACGCCATACTGTCCGGTTCGCGCGATGTACATGGCCAGGGCGGAGGCGATGATCACCGCGTTGATGCTCAGCCAGATGCTCGCCAGCCGCCGGTGCCAGTAGGCCAGCGCGCAGGCCGGTAACAGCGTTACCGAATTAAGCACCGAGGCGAAGATGTCAAAGTAAGTATCGCTCGGGCCCTTGGTGATAAAGGGGGCGAGCACCAGGGGCATAAAGCCCCACAGAATCCCGAGGGCCAGGACGGTTCTCTGCCAGAACCGCTGCAAGCGGATAGCTTCGTCCTCACTTACCACATTCGTCATCGCATCTACATCCCTGGTTGACGTGCGGTTGGCTTGATTCCGGATCAGGCGAACACTTCGGCATCGCGCAGCCGCAAGCCCTGCCGGTCCTTCTCTGAAACGATCACATCTGCCGCGCTAACGGGCCACTCGATGGCCAGGTCCGGATCGTTCCAGAGGATGGTGCGTTCCCCAGCCGCCGAATAGTAGTCCGTCACCTTATAGGCAAAGCCGGCCTCTTCGCTCAGCGTCAGGAAGGAGTGTCCGAACCCCTCCGGGATCCACAGCATGTGGCCGTTGTCGCCGCTCAGCTCTACCGCCACGTGCCTTCCGAACGTCGGAGAACTGCGTCGCAGATCCACAACCACGTCCAGAACCGCGCCAAAGGCCACTCGCACCAGCTTTCCCTGCGGATGGATGGTCTGGTAGTGAATCCCGCGCAGCACGTTCTTGCGGGAGACCGAAAAGTTATCCTGCGCCCACTGCGCAGGCAGGCCCGCCTCCACCATCGCCCGCAGATTGAAGGTCTCCTGGAAGGAGCCGCGGGGGTCGCGAAAGATCCGGGGCGTAATCAGCAGCACACCGGGCAGCGAAGTCTCTTGGATGGTCACAGTTGCTTGCTCCCGGCCGCCAGATAGGGCTCTCGCAGCAGCTCCAGCAGATACTGCCCATAGCCGCTCTTGCGAATGGGCTGGGCCAGGGCTTCGAGCTGCTCCGCGGTGATGAATCCCTGCCGGTAAGCGATCTCCTCGGGGCAGGCGATGTCGAGTCCCTGGCGGCGCTCGATCGTATGCACAAACATGGACGCTTCGAGAAGCGAATCGTGGGTGCCGGTATCCAGCCAGGCCATGCCGCGGCTCATGATCTCCACGTTCAGCTTGCCCTGCTCCAGGTAGATGCGGTTGAGATCGGTGATCTCCAGTTCCCCGCGCGGTGAAGGTTTCAGCGACTCGGCGAGTTGCACCACATCGCGATCGTAGAAGTAGAGCCCGGTGACGGCATAGCGTGACTTGGGCTGCCGCGGCTTCTCCTCAAGACTGATGGCGTGCCCCTGGGCATCGAACTCCACCACCCCGTAGCGCTCCGGATCTTCTACCGGATAGGCAAACACCGTGGCGCCGGTTTCCTGCGCCGCCGCCCTCTGTAACTGCTGCGAGAAGCCTTGCCCGTAGAAGATGTTGTCGCCTAGGATGAGCGCGCTGGTATCGCCGCAGACAAAGTCCTTGCCGATCAGAAACGCCTGAGCCAGCCCGTCGGGGCTGGGCTGCACCGCATAGCTGATGTTCATGCCCCAGCGGTTGCCGTTGCCCAGCAATTCGGCGAAGCGGCTGGTGTCCTGTGGTGTGGAGATGACCAGAACATCGCGCAGGCCCGCCAGCATCAGCGTGCTCAGCGGGTAGTAGATCATCGGCTTGTTGTAGACCGGCAAAAGCTGCTTGGAAACCACGTGGGTCACCGGGTACAGCCGGGTGCCCGATCCGCCCGCCAGAATTATGCCTTTCATTTCAGCCCCTGACGAACCGGCTCGATCTCTGCCCGCTCCGCGTAGTTCTGTTCGATCCACGCCCGGTAGGCGCCGGTACGCACATTTTCAATCCACTCCGGATGTTCCAGGTACCAGCGCACCGTCTTGTGCAGCCCGCTCTCGAATTTTTCCGCCGGCTTCCATCCCAGCTCACGCGCGATCTTCGTCGCGTCAATCGCGTAGCGCCGATCGTGACCGGGTCTGTCCTGCACGTAGGTAATCAGCTTCCGGCGTTCGCCGCCCGCACCGGGCCGCATCTCGTCCACCAGGTCGCAGATCGTGTTCACCACGTCGATATTGGCGCGCTCACTGTTGCCGCCGATGTTGTAGGTCTCGCCGGGCCTGCCCTTTTCCAGAACGGCGCGAATCGCCGCACAGTGGTCTTCCACATAGAGCCAGTCGCGGACGTTCTTGCCATCCCCGTAGACCGGCAGCGGCTTCCTTTCCAGCGCGTTCAATATCATCAGCGGAATCAGCTTCTCCGGAAACTGGAAAGGGCCGT
>JAJZCY010000268.1 GCA_021828835.1 Acidobacteriota bacterium
GCTCGCCTCCCTGCTGCTGGTCGCCGCGGGGCGGGATGGCTTTCTGGTCGCCTATCACCTCGGCAGGAAAAGTGCCCTCACCGGCGCTGGCTGGTGCGGCCTGGTTCTGGTGCCGCTCTCCATCTACTGCGGCCTGGCCTTCCTGATGGAGGATGTGAACCAGCGAACCATTCTTCCCCTGCTCCGCCGGGGGGCCGCCCGGCAGTCCCTGGAGGGCGATCTGAGCGACCAGCTCCAGCGCATCGAACGCGAAGCGGGGGTGCGCAATCAGCTTTAGTGCTCGCGAAGCCGCCCTCTCTGCCGGCCGCGCGACCCACAAGACGCCGGCCAGAAGGTCGGTCCGCTTTCTGTAAATTCCGTTGACGCAGGGGGAGCCTCCGGTTTAGGTTCGGCCTAGCTGCTTCCGGAGCTGTGGCCCGCCGGGGTATCTCCCCAGCTCGAACCGGGCGGCGCGGCGACTCCCCCAAAAGTGCCAGATGCTTTAGAAGCAACGGTTTGTCAGAATCGATAGACCGGCTGCACGCGCCGGTTTCCCCAGTTGTTTCAAGCTGCCCGACACCGGGCAGGAGGTCAATCGATGGATCCCCAGCAGACGGCCGCCATTCTGGTCGGCTATCAAAACGACTATTTTGCTTCCAACGGCATCTTGCGCGGCGTGGTGGAAGAGCCTCATCGCGTGGACGAGGTGTTAGCCAACACCCTCTCCTTTCTCCGCGAAGCGGCCAAGACGCCCATGACGCTCCTCTCTACCCCGATCAGCCTGACGCCGGATTACCGCGCGCTGGCCAGCCCAGTCGGCATCCTGCACTCCATCAAGACAGCGGGCGCCTTCAAAGACGGTACCTGGGGGGCAGATACCATTCCCGAGCTGAAGGAGTTCGGCGATCGCATCCTGTATGTGACTGGCAAAGTCGGCTTCAATGCCTTCTCCAACACCACCCTCGACCAGGTCCTGGCGGAGCGCGCCATCAAGAATGTGCTGGTGGCCGGCATGGTCACCTCGCTGTGCATCGACTCCACCGGACGGGCCGCTTACGAGCGCGGCTTCAGCGTCACCATCCTGTCCGATTGCAGCAGCGCCCGTACTCTCGGCGAGCACGAGTTCTACTGCAAGAACATCTTCCCCCTGTACGGCCGGGCCTGCGAGAGCAAGCAGATTCTGGAGGAGATCGCGGCAACCGCCGACTAGCCGATGCCCGCGATGGACAACGAACAGAACCAGTTCGTCAACGCTCACGATCTGCATGTCGAGGCCACCTACCGGCTGACCGAGGCGCTGGTCGAAGCGGAAAACCAGATGCGCCGCCGCATCGAGCTGCTCTCCGAGGTGGTCTTCGAGACCGACGAGAACTACGTTCTGGTGTTTCTCAACCAGGCCTGGGAGAAGCAGCTCGGCTACGAGATCGGCCGCTCGACAGGGCGGCCGCTGATCGAGTTCGCCGCCGAGGAAGACCGGCCGCTGCTGGCCGGCCTTCTGGCGAATTGCAGCGTGCACTCGCCCGCCGCCCGCCACCAGCTTCGCATCGTCCGCAACGACCGGCAGATTGCCTGGATCGAGATCTCGCTGGCCCGTATTCCGGGCGGCGGCATCGTGGGCGTGTTTTACGACATCACCCGCCAGAAACATGCGGTGGACGAGATCGCGATGCTCTCCATCGTCGCCAGCTCCACCGACAACCTGGTGATGATCACCGATGCCGAGGGCCGCATCGAGTGGGTCAACCGCGCGATGACCGCGACCTCGGAGTACGCCGCCGAAGAGCTGATCGGCCGCCGCCCGCGCGAGATCTTGCTGGGGCCCGACAGCGACATGGCCACCGGAGCCCGCATCCGATCCGCACTCCTCAGAGGCCAACCTATTCAGGAGACCATCCTGAACTACTCCAAATCCGGCCGGCCGTACTGGGTCGCATTGAATCTGACGCCGATTCGCGGTAAGAACGGACGCGTGGAGCGCTTCGTCGCCGTGCTGAGCGATGTGACCGCTCTCAAACAACACGAGCAGGAGATTCTGCGGCAGAAGGATCAGCTTGAGGAGCGCGTGCAGACCCGTACCGCGGAGCTGGCCCGCGCCAAGGAGGCGGCGGAGAAGGCGGCTCTGGCTCGCGGCGCATTCATCGCCAACATGAGCCACGAAATCCGCACCCCGCTGAACGCCATCATCGGCATGTCGTGGCTGTGCCTGCAGACCGGGCTCGACGCCAAGCAGCGCGACCTGGTGCAGAAAACCTCGGCGGCGGCTGAGAATCTGATGCGCCTGGTGAGCCAGATCCTGGATGTTTCGAAGATCGAGAGCGGCGGGCTGCAACTGGAGACTGCCGAATTCGCGCTGGAGAACGTCCTTGGCAATCTCGACGGAATGATCGGGTCGCTGGCCGCCTCAAAAGGACTGTCGTTCCGCATCACCCGCGCGCCGGAGTTGCCGCAGCGGCTGATCGGCGACTCGCTTCGCCTGGAGCAGATCCTCACCAACCTGGCCATGAACGCGGTCAAGTTTACCCCCGCAGGCTCAGTGGAAATCGCCGTCAGCGCGCCTGCAAGCGACGACGGCGATCACGTGACCCTGGAGTTTGCCGTCTCCGATACCGGCATCGGACTCACAGAAGCACAGATCGCCAGGCTGTTCAAGCCCTTCACCCAGGCCGACAGCTCGACCACCCGCAAGTACGGCGGCAGCGGCTTGGGGCTGGCGATCAGCAATAGCCTGGTGCAGATGATGGGCGGCGAGCTGACGGTGCGCAGCACGCCTGGCATCGGCAGCACCTTCCGGTTCACGGCACGGTTAGGTCTGGCCGCAGCGCGCGACTCAAGCACAGGGAAGACGGCGCCCTCCGCTTCAACCGCAGGACCGGGCAACTGGGTGGAGTCGCTGCGCGGTCGTCGCATTCTGGTGGCCGAAGACAACGAGTTCAATCAGCAGGTGATCCGGGAGCTGCTGGAACTGGTCGGGGTCGAGGTGGCAATCGCCAGCGATGGACAGGAGGTTCTGCACAAGATCGCCTCCGAAGGCCCATTCGAGCTGTTGCTCCTGGACGTGCACATGCCGGAGCTCGACGGCTACGAGGTCGCGCGGCAAATTCGCAAGAATCCTGCGCTCGCGGAGCTGATCGTTGTGGCCATAACCGCCAATGCCGGCTTGGAAGAGCGCAATGCCTGCCTCAGCGCCGGGATGAACGATTTCCTGTCGAAACCTGTTACGCCTGCCCTTCTGTATCACACTCTCCACGCGTGGCTGAGCAGCCGCGACCGGACTCACGGGCAGCCGCAAGTCGCCGCGGGCACAGCCCCTTCTGTTGGCGCACCGGAGAAGCCGGCGCAGGCGGCCCGTCCCGCCGCCATCGACCTGGCCCGCCTGGAGCGGCTGGCGCAGAACAATCCGGAGCGCATGATCCGGCTCGGAGCCCGCTTCCTCGATACCTCGCGCGAAATTCTTGCCCGCATGGAAACCGCTCACAACGTCGGAGACTCTCATACCCTGGGGGCGCTAAGCCATCGCCTGCGCGGCGCCGCCTCCACCATTGGCGCCACCGCATGCGAGGAGATCTGTCGAGCGCTTGAACAGGCAAGCGAATCCAGCGACCGGCAGAAGATGGCCGTCTTGGTGCGGGAGCTCCCCACGGCTCTCGTACACTTTGAGGATCGGCTGGCGGAACTTCAGCCCAGGACGGAGCCGGCGTGACTTGCCCTCTCTTCTTCCGTTGCCCCGGACAAACATGACAGTCAATACACTCAATTCGTATCTGCTCCCAAAACCCCTGCACTGTCTGCGGACACTGATCGTCGACGACGACGAGTTCATGCTCGATGTGGTCGAGGAGACACTGCGCTCGTTCGGCATACGGGAGATTGCCCGCGCCAGCAGCGGAGAGAGCGCGCTGCGTGCGATGGGCGAGGGCAGCCCGCAACCGGAGCTGCTGATCTGCGATTTGAACATGGAGAACATCGACGGCATCGAGTTTTTGCGCCATCTGGGGGAGCGCCAGAGCAGGGCCGCTGTGCTTGTGCTCTCCGCCAGCGATGCTCGCATTCTGCACTCCATTAACGCCCTTGCCGGCGAACACCAGCTTCACTTTCTCGGCGCCCTCAAGAAGCCCCTCGAGGTGGCGGAGCTGCACGCCATGCTGCTGAAGCTGGGGCAGCCCGAACCGGAGCACAGTGCCGATTGGAGCAAGCGTCTTGCCGCACCGGAACTGCTGTCGGCCGCCCAGCTCGAAGAAGGCCTGCGCGCAGGACATGCCCAGATGGCCTTTCAGCCCATCTTTTCCGTCAGGCGGCGCCAGATCGTGAGCGCCGAATGCCTGCTGCGCTGGCGCGATCCGCAACGCGGCGTGCTGCCGCCCGAGCTCGTGGTCCTCTCGGCGGAAGAGCACGAGCTGATCGTTCCCTTGACCGAGCTTGTCCTGCGCCAGGCGCTCGGCGCGCTCTCAGAATGGTCGAAAGCTGTGGAAGGACTCTCCATGGCCGTGAACCTCTCGACCAAGAGCCTGAGCCGCCTGGATATGCCTGAAGCGCTGTTGCAGATCGCCCGCGCCGCCGGTATCGAGCCGCAGCGCATCGTCTTTGAAGTCAGCGAGGCTGGCTTCTTTTCAGATCCCGCCGCCAGCCTGGAAGTGGTGAACCGGCTGGCACTCAAGGGCTTCAAGATCGCCATCGACGATTTCGGCATCGGCCACTCGAACCTGCAAAAGCTGAACAGCATGCCCTTCTCGCAGCTCAAGGTGGACAAGAGTTTTGTGCACGATGCGCGCGAGCAGGCGGTAGCCCGCGCTCTTGTTGAGTCCAGCGTGAGCCTGGCGCACACCCTCGACATGGTGGTGGTGGCGGAAGGCGCGGAGACCCCGGCTGATTTAGACTTTGTGATTCGCGCGGGCTGCGACGAGATCCAGGGCCACGCCATCGCCAGGCCCATGCCTGCCGAAGCCTTCATCCCCTGGAAGGAAATCTGGGATGCGGGCCGCGCCGCCGGCTCTTCGAGCTTGCTGCACCCCTACGAAGCTTCCCAGATCTAGGGCCTGTTCACACTACGCGGACGGCGGCGCCGGGAGCCGATTTTTCTGAGTTCA
>JAJZCY010000016.1:0-13190 GCA_021828835.1 Acidobacteriota bacterium
CCCGATCAGTGGAAGATCCGCCACAACACATGCCTGGAAGATCTGCAGAATCCCATCCCTCAGCCCGCGTAGGAACGGGGTTCACGCAGCGCTCACCATAAAGCTGCTCTCTCGAAACCAAGCTCACCTCCCAGGGATGGCATTTTCTTCGTTTTGCGAATCGGGAATAGAATCGACCCTGACCCCGCGTAGTCACTTTAAGGAAACTTTAGACTGCTGTATGTTCTCCTAAGAGCACATACAGCACTTGCAATTTGCGCAGTTCAAGCGTATTCTCTTAAGAGATCGGTATGCAGTTTAACGTGCTTTTGAGGTGATATGTCCGGCCGCAACCAGCTACTGACAACACCCCCTTACTCGGTGGAGCAGGCCCTGAAGAGGGTTGGCAGCAATCTCCGCCTAGCCAGGGTCAGGCGCAAACTGACCATCGAAGATGTTGCCGAGAAAATCGGCACTGGCAGGCGCGCCGTCATGGACGCCGAGAAAGGCAAGGCGTCCACCGGCGCCGGAGTCTACGCTGCGCTGCTCTGGGTCTGCGGCTTGCTCCCGGCTTTCGAGGAGCTCGCGGACCCACTCAAGGACGAAGAAGGAATTGCACTAGCGTCTCGCAGCGAAAAGCAGCGCGTCCGCAAAAGCGGAGAACTTGACAATGACTTCTAACCCCGCGCGGGAATGCTACGTCTACATCACTTTGCCGGGAGAGGTTTCTCCGATAACGGCGGGCAGATTCGTCCTGGAGCAAACCCGTACCGGCGTTCCCCTTGGGCGCTTCGTCTACGGCCGGACGTACCTTGACAACCCACACGCCGTCGAAATCGATCCCGTCGAATTAAAGCTCTCGCGGCATACCTACGAAACCGTGCGGCTCAACGGCGTCTTCGGCGCTCTGCGGGATGCAGGGCCTGACTATTGGGGCCGCCGCGTCATTGACAAACATGCCGCAAGAATCGGCCTGGGAGAGATGGACTACCTTCTTGAGTCTCCTGACGACCGCGCAGGCGCACTCGGCTTCGGCCTCAACCAGGTGCCACCGGCTCCCCTCCGGGTCTTCAACAAGACGCTCGATCTCGAAAAGCTTCAGTCGTTGGCCGAGGCTCTGGTCAAGGATGAGATTCCGGCCGACCCAGCCGCACCTCAGGTCCAGGATCTGCTGCTCCTGGGAACGTCGATGGGCGGCGCGCGTCCCAAGGCCGTTGTCGAGGATGAGGAAGGGCTTTGGATCGCCAAATTCAGCCGCAACGACGACAGGTGGAACTACCCGCGCGTTGAGCATGCCATGCTTCGCCTTGCGCGTGCGTGCGGAATCAACGCCGCCGACGGTCATCTCGAAACCGTAGCGGGGAAAGACGTATTACTCATCAAGCGTTTCGACCGCGAGAAGACCGATGCGGGCTACTTGCGCGCACGCATGATGAGCGGACTGACAGTGCTGCGAGCCGAAGAAGACGCGACGACCAGGACCCGCTGGTCCTATGTGGCTTTGGCCGAGGAGTTGCGGCGGATTGTTTCCGAGCCGCGGAAGGACGCCCGTGAACTGTTCCGCCGCATGTGCTTCAATGGCCTGATTTCCAATCTCGACGACCATCCCCGGAATCACGCATTTATTGCCAGGGATCAGAACTGGTCCCTCTCGCCCGCATACGATTTAACGCCTTCGCCTGTCGTCAGCCAGGACCGCCGCGATCTCGCGATGGAGTGCGGCGACCATGGCCGCTTCGCCAATGCGAAGAACATTCTTTCGCAGCACACCAGATTTCTGCTCGAAAGGGACGAGGCAGAGAAGATCGTGGCCGACATGCGCGAGCAAGTGGCCCGCTGGTACGAAATTGTTCGCTCATCAGGCGTCTCAGAAAACGATGCCGAGACGATCCGTAGCGCCTTTCTCTATCCTGGATTCTCGTTGTAAATGCGCGCTGTGTCCGAAAGGATCGAGGCACACTGCGTGATGGATGGACCTGTTGCCACATTTCCGGAAGCCAGCCCGGAACTCGCAATTCTGCACCCTGCCCCGTTTGGCGGTACTAATCGGCCCGTCGCCGTCCTCGCTGGCTAGGATGGCGAAAATACCGTCTGTCCCGAATTTCCCGTTCCTTTCGCGAACCGGCGTACCACCCATCGTTCCGAGCAGCTAACTGCCGGTCAGAGTTTTGGCCGCAGCAACCAACAACTCAACCCGCTCCTCAATGAAAGTATCGAAGTCATCATTGAAAAGGCTGACAGGGCAGAACGAGCGGGCAAGCCTCTCGGTCAGATCGCCCTGCAGTTTGCCACGGTAGACGCTAGGAGGGCTTCCGCCAATTGAGTTGTTGTCGACACGAGATAAAAAACTGAAGTTTGCCAAGGCATTTATCTCGTCGGCCGATTTTTTGCCCTTTAGCGCAGCCCGCGGGTATAAGTGATGGAACTCCGTTCGGTTGTACCCCCTGAGAACATCTTCAAGTCCGACCACCCGTTTAGACAATTGCTATCGCGCATGACTCATCGAGAGGCCACGATCGACGTTGTGCTTCGTAAGGGTCTAAGCGATGATGACAAGCGCCGGTACGACGCGGAAGAGTACCGATATCGTCAGTTCTTTGGGGATCGTCATATCACGTTCTATTCGGATGGTGTCAAGGACTTCGTCGGCAAACTCCTGGTCAATGCGTGACAACGAGCAGGTTTTTCGTCGATGGCAGTATCGGTATCGAAAAGCGGGGTTGGCTGCCGCGGTTTCGGCGGCTACATCAACAGCGATCCGCTAGTCCAGTCAACTCTTGCTCTCAGTTTCTTGAGCCGCGAACGCCCCAGTTTTTCCCTCACAGTTTCCCTCACAGCAAAATTCCCACACAGTCCTGGCGAGGGTTTTAGATTCCCTTAGATTCTCTCCAAGTTGCTTAAAGTATTGAATATAGACGATTTAGGAAACTTCTGCTCTATCCACCTGAGCTACGGGGCCACGTTTCAATCGACAACTTGCAGGAACGATTGAAAACTCTTTCCTTCCAGTCCCTCACACTGAATAAGATTCACTCAGCCCAGAAAGCAGGATACGTGAGGACGAAAAGACCACTGTACCAACAGAGTAGCATCAGGAACCTCCCGCAGCACCTTGACCCTCACGAAGGCGATAACGACTACGCAATGCATCGCGCTGGAATTGCGCCGCCCCGCTGAGCGAGACCACCGAAGCTGACGCTGTCCCCGTATCTGGCTGCTGCCCAGAAACAGAACGCGGTCCCCCACTGGAGGCCGCGTTCTGTTTGGACCGCCTTCGTTGTGGTGCAGGCTAGCGCTTGCCTTCCAGGACTGCGACGCCATAAACAGGTAGGGTGACCGATTTCACCGTCTGCCCGGAAAGCAGATCGCGACGCGCGGAAGAAAGAGCGATGGTCTGGGGGCTCGACGAAAAATTCTCATAGAAAAGAATGTCCTTTGCAGCGCTGGTGCGGCGCTGCACCTCCACGCCTTGGGGCACAGCCGGCAGGTCAGCTTCGACGCCGCTTGCGGTCATCATCCATCTGGCGGCTGACTTCGTAGCAGCGGGACTCAGCCATGCGCCGAAATAGGTGATGGAACCCGAGCCCACCTTGTGGGTAAGGACGGCAGGCTGATTGTCGAGCCAACCATTGTATTTGCCGAAGCGCATCAGCACCTTCGTATCCGGGCCTTGGAGCTGTAGCTGCTCGGCGTAGCTCTGGGCCTTGGCTGTTCCCCAGTTGCCGTAAACCGGAATGGGGCTGGGCAGGTTGAAGTACTGTGCCACCGAGCCGCCCAGCAAAGGAGCGAGAGGGCCCGGCTGCAGCATGGGCCAGCGGGAGCTGTCGCCATCGAGCAGCCCGGAGCGGTCCCCAAGAACCAGGTTCCCTCCACTCTCGACATACTTTTTCAGATTGGCCGCCACCGACGCAGGCATGACTTGCAGGCTCGGAGCGATGACCAGTTTGTAGTGCGAAAGATCTCCATCCGGAGGGACCAGGTCGATGGTATTACCGAGCGCATGAAGTGGGCGGTAGAAGCTGAGAAGTTCCTGGATGTAATCAAAGCGACGCTCGGTGCCGTTGCGTTGCCACTCCAACGCCCAGCGGCTGTCGTAGGAATAGACGATGGCGATATCGGAATGGACCGAGGTCCCGGCCAGCGCGGAGCCAGCTTTCTGGAAGTCACTGCCGGTGTGGGCCATTTCGCTGTAGATGGGCGCGGGAGTGCCATCTGCGTTCACAATCTGCCCACGGTGGTCCTCCTCGTTTCCGTTGAGACTGTCACGCCACTGCCAATAGCTGACGGTGTCCGCCCCGTGGCCGATGTCTGCCCAGATGGCCGCGCGCATCTCGCCTTTCGCCATGTTGGAGCCGAAGGTGGTTTCCATGACCCAGAAGTTCTGGTTTTTCAAACTGCGGGCCAGATCGTTGCGCGCGCCGTTTTCAACCGGATCGTAGAACGCGCCGCGCTTGCCCAGGGGGTCGTCCCATGCGGCGAAGTCAAGCGGCTTCACCACGATGTACTGATTGAAGCGCTCATTCCATCCCATCAGGTTCGTGGTGATGCGCTGGCGCGGATCAGCATAGCGGCGGATGGCGTCCACCTCGTTCTGCTCAAAGCTCCGCCACGTATCGGTGACGAAGTGATGCCAATTGATGAGCAGCGCGGGATACCCGGTGGTACTCGGGATCGGGATTTGGCTCCAGTCTGAGTACACGGTGCTGTGGTATTGGGTGTGCCAGCGCTTATTCAGCGCATCGAGCGTGCCGTATTTCTGCTGGAGCCACTGCTGAAAGAGCTTCTGCGTGCCCGCATCATAGGACGGCGCGGCGATCTCATTACCCAGCTGCCACGCGATAACGTAGGGATTGTGTCCGAATCGCTGGGCAAGATGCTCGTCCATCTCGCGTATGAACTGCCGGTAGCGGGGACTGCTGAAATTGAAGGCGCTTCGATCGCTGTTGGGGCGCTGAACCTCATCGGGTGTGGCAAGTATGCCGGGATACTTCTGGATCATCCACTCGGGCGGCCGCTTGTTGGGGGTTCCCAGTACGACATAAATGCCATGCTTGCCAGCGAGATCAATCGCACGCTCAAGCCAATCGAGTTGGTATTGCCCCTCCTTCGGCTCCAGGCAGGCCCAGCAGAACTCCGCCACCCGCACCAGGTGTATGTGGGCCTTCTGCATCAGTTGCAGATCAGTTTCCCAGCGGGACTCCGGCCATTGCTCCGGGTACCAGGCCGCGCCCAACAGGATGGGAGGCGGCGGTGGCACGACCTGCGGTTGGCTGTGCACGGGAGCGGCGGTCTGCGCAGCCAGAACACCAGTGAGTAAAGCGGCAGCAATGCAGAGGGCAAAAACCGGCCGGGCCACCAGGCTAGATAACAGAAGTTTCGACACGGGATCCTTTTCGAAGGGCGAGGCGCGAGTGCGCGCGCCGGGAGGTAGTGGTTCCGGCAAAATGGTAATCACCAATTGTAATCATTGTCAATCGATTGAACTGCCAGACTCCGGCCCAGATTCACCGTTTGCCTGTAGGCGGGCGATCTGATCCGGCATCATGAGGGCGGCACCAGAAGTTTTCCGCGCCCATGGCTCTTCTCGGGCGGCGGGGCTCGCGGCGAGCAACAACCCTACTGAGAGGGCCATCTGAACCATACGGGAAGAGTTGAAGACGATTCCATCCAAAGACGGCAGGGCTGTTTGTCTCCTGAAAAAAAGCGATTTGCGCCGCTCGACGGATTGCGCGCACTGGCCATTACCGCGGTCTTCTGCTTCCACTACCGCATCGTGCCGCACTCCCCCGGAGAATGGGGCTGGACGGGCGTGGACCTGTTCTTTGCGCTCTCCGGATTTCTCATTACCGGAATCCTCTTCGACAGCCTCGACGAGCAGCACTACTTTCGGAACTTCTACGTCCGGCGAGCGCTGCGCATCTTTCCGCTCTACTGGGGCCTGTGGTGCGTACTGCTGGTGTTCATGGTGGCGCAGGGGCATTTTCAGGCCGGATTCCTCGCCTGGCCGGCTTATCTGGGCAACTATCTCAGCGCCTACGCTCTCACGGCGGGACTGAAGCACGGTCATTTTGATGTCATCCCGGCCGTCATCCACATCGCGCGCGAGCATCTGGTCCTCCGCCTCGGCC
This sequence comes from Acidobacteriota bacterium, assembly GCA_021828835.1. Lineage (GTDB taxonomy): Bacteria > Acidobacteriota > Terriglobia > Terriglobales > Acidobacteriaceae > Telmatobacter. The sequence goes on from JAJZCY010000016.1 coordinate 6,108, forward strand.
CGTACTGGTCACTGTGCGTAGAGGAGCAGTATTACCTCATCTGGCCGCTCATCATCTGGACCTTGCGGCGGCGGGAGAGACTCCTGAAACTGTGCATGGCCGGCATTGGGGCGCTCCTGGCCATACGGGTTGCACTTTATTTCTGCTTGCCCTTGGAATGGCTCCGCGCGGATGAACTCTACTTCTGGACCTTCACGCGGCCCGATGCGCTGCTGGCCGGCTCAGGGCTGGCACTTTGGGTGCGCGGACCCGGTGGCTTCGCACGCTTGCGCACCGGAACCATCGCCGCGGCAACGGCAGCGGCGGTTGGCGTTCTCGCGGCAGCGGACTGGCGTTGGGGTCTGTTTCACGGCAGCACCTTTGCCGGATGGATGCAGACCTGGGGACTGACGGTGGTGGGGTTGGCTGCGTGTGGAGTGTTAGCGCTGAGCCTGCGAGCGGCATGGTTTGGCAGGGCACTCGCCTGGAAGCCGCTTCAGCACCTGGGTCGCGTGAGCTACGGCTTCTATGTCTACCACCTGCTCTTCTACGACTGCGATCGCATCGTGATCGACGCAGCCAAATCCAGGGTTCCGGCATGGCTGATCCATGCAACAGTCTTTGCCTGGGTGTGGCTGTTGAGCTGGGCAAGCTTTCGCTGGTACGAAACCCCGTTTCTGCGCCTCAAGGCGCGCTGGGGCGGACGCGGAGAAGAGAGCAAAGCCGTCCCACAGGAGCGGGCGCCGGTGTGGAAGCATCCTCAACCGGGCAGTGAATCCATTACGCCCTAGAGCGCACGCATCGCATTGCGAGGTTCTACCGCAAGCCCTCGGGCAGCAGACAAACCTTGGCGAGAGCATTGCGATAAGGACAGGAAAAAGCGGTGCTCACTGCGGAAGGCAGGACGATCCATGAAACACCCAGGGGCCGCAGCACGCTGATCCTTCGCGCATCCGTCTCCGTATCCAATGCAGCTTGTGCCTTCTCGGCCTGTGTCCAGGCGTCTGCAAGCTGCGGATCGATGGCCGCCAGGCCACCGTCCTTCGAGTAGTCGGCGAGAGCGCTGCGCCGCGCGACGGCCCGGAAATACTGCGCATCTTCTCCGGGCTTGGTGATGTAGTTGGCGTCTAGTGCAAACAGGGCCTGCCGCGGCGTGTTTCCGCGAATCCACAGGAAGGCCTTCTCCCACTGGTTCCGCGGAGTGCTCCAGGGCAGTTCAAGCTGACCGGACGCAGGGAATGTGCACCGCTGCACGTAAAACATCAGGCCGCCGAAGAGTAGAAACAAGGCCGCCCAGCGCCACGGCCGCCGAACCAGCAGGCGTTCTCCCACAGTGCCGCCCACGATCAGGATCATCGCAATGTAGATGAGGTGGAAGATGCGCAGCGGCTGCATCCGGGCGACCTCGTAGGAACGCGAGGAATGCCCGGCAAACAGCAACGCCACCAGCATCGCTGTCAACCCGGCAGCCACAGCCATGTGGGCTATCCAGCGGCTCGCATCCCTTCCCCGCCGCATCTTCCGCTGGGTAAGCAGTTCCACCACCAGCAGCGGAGAAAGCAGGCCGGCGATCTCGTACCAATGCCAGTTGTGCAGGAACCAGTAAGTGCGCGTATGCTCCACGCGGAAGTAATTCGCCGTGGCGATTGGCCCAAACCAGTACAGGCAGGCAGAGACCGCCACGCCGAGAAGACAAAATCCTGCCCCCCACAAGACCCGCGTCTTCGCATGCGGCGCAGAGAAGGCCAGCAGCAGGGCCATCAGGCAAACGGTGAAACCGCCCATCAGTGGATGAACACTGCACGCCAGAATGAGGCAGAAAAGGCAACCAGCCACGCTGCGCCACGGGAGCGGGCCTCCTCTCCGGATCGCGGCAGCCATGTCGAGAGCCGCAGCCAGCGCCAACACACCGCACGGCGTGGAAATGCTGCGCGCTGTCAAGTAGGGGTCCATCAGCAGCAGCGAAGTGCCGGCAATCGGAATCGTCAGCCACAGCGCCAGCAGCGATACGGCCCCATAGCGCGCCTGCCGCGATGCATAACACCGCGCCGCAACCAGCCAGCCTCCGAAGAGCGTGGCCCAAATACTGAGGATGTGGAGCAGAAAGACCATCACCGAGACGCGCAGTCCAGAAGCCCGAATCAGTTCCGCCATCAGCCCGGGGAAAAGGGAGTACTGCATCTGCACGGTAACGAACTCGCCCCAACGGGGATAAAGCGACGGATGCAGCGCCTTCAAAATGGCGGAAACATAGAGCCCTCCATCTTCCGCATACGGATGATAGCCGTGAATCAGCAGCGCCATGACCGCAAGCGCCGCCGTCGCCAGCGCGCCTTCCGCCACCGCGGACCTGCGGCGCGGCATCGTCCGCACACCGGGGTGTGGCACGGACAAAGGCAAATCTTCGGCAGGATGAACCAGGCGGAGCTGGGTTGCGGCATTCGAAATCGGCAGTTGCATTCAGCACTCAGTGAGGCAGTGTTGCGGAGATGTGCAGGGATTGCAGCCACTGTTCCAGCTGCCCAGTCTGCCGCAGGTAGTCGATCTTGGCGCGCGCCGCATCCAGCCGCGTATTCAGCATCTCCAGATATTTCTGCCGTTCCTGAATGCGCGCTCCTTCCTCGTCTTTAGGCGTCAACACCGGACCGCCGCTGGAAGCGTGTTCGGCGATAAGCACCGACTGAAGCTGATCCTGAGCGAGGCCATAGTCGAGATCCGCAAGCTGCGCCTTGACGCTCAGCTCCGTGGTGGCGCGCCCCAGCTTTCGCACACCCTCGGCAAGAGCCTGCTGCTGGGCTTCAATGTCCGTCGCTCCGTGCGCAGCGTCGGCCGCAGATTGTTTCGCCGTGGCCATGCGCACCTTGTCGAGCAGCGGAAAGGTGAACTGCACTCCCACGGAGACGGTGTTGTATTCGCCGTGCAAATTGTAGAACTCCCCAACGTTCTCAATGGGACTGATGCGCCCATACTGCGCGCCGAATCCGATGTTGGGCCGCCAGGTATACTCCGCGTCGGCGCGGGCCCGAAGCTCACGCGCCTTCTGGCCTGCCTCCGCGGCCCGCATGCCTGGGGTCTCAGGCAGATGATTGCTGTCCAGGGCTGTGATGTCCGGCAGATCCGGTATGCTATCCGCCTGCGCAACCATCTGGCTCCGCGCTAGCGCGGTCAGTTCCGCCAGGTGAGTCGATTGCGCGTCCATGTCGTCCTGCATCTGCAAAAGCTGCAACCGCATCTCCAGCGCGTCCCGGCGCGCCTTCTTCAAATCCATCGGAGCATCCAGGTGCGCGGCCACACGATCTTCGACGATGCTCACCAGCTTCAGCGCATCGTCGGACTCCTGCGACAGCGCGGCCATTGCCTCCTGATCATGATTCAGCGTCAGATAGCTGACTGCCGCATCCTCGGCCACCTGTTCGCGCGCATCGGCAAGCGCGAATTTGGCGGCCTGCAGATCGTATTTTGCACTGTGGATGTAGGAAGCCTGCTGCGGGCTGTAGACCAGAGACTGGGCCGTGACCGTAAAGATGGTTGGGACCGTCAGCATGATGCCGTAAGCCGTGCCCAGCCCTGCGCCCACCACCACGCTGGGCACGTAGATGTCTTTCATCACCCCGACCTCGGCTTGGGCCTTTTTCAGATCATCCTCCGCGCTCTTGACCCGCGGGCTGTGCTGCAAAGCGCGATCGATGGCCTGGGAAAAAGACACCTGCGCCCGCGCCGGCAGCGCCGAAGCCAGAGCCGCCATCATGCAGGAGACGAAAATCAAATTGCGCTTCATACACCTGTCCATCAATGCTTCTGCGAAAGGTCCACGCGGAGACCCGGGCGGAGGGTCGCGTCCCCCACCGCGCCCAGGGCTATCACATCGTGCTCATTCAACCCGCTCACGATCTCCACGTGCATGGCATTAAACAATCCCGTTTTCACCGGTGTTTTCCGCAGCCGGTCACCGACAACGCGCAGCACGTAGGTGTCGGCTCCAAATCCGTGCAGCGCCTGGCGCGGAATGGTCAGTACATGCCCATGCTGGCGCGACAGCACCTTGACGCTCACGCTGCTGTTCACCGGCAGGCCGTTGATCGGACTGGTGAGCGCGATGATGCACAGTCCAACGGTGAGCGGCCCGTTGCGATCCACCGCCATCGGCGCAGTCACGACGTTGCCCTCCCATGACTTGGTGGGATCTCCCTCCCAGTGAATGATGACCGGCTGACCCGGCTTCAGCTTGCCGATGTCCGGCTCGTAGAATGTGGCGCGGACCTCCAGATGCCGCAAGTCGGCGACGTGCATCAGTTCCCCGCCCCCGGCGACAAAGTCGTAGGGCCGAACCGGGATAATGTAGACCGTGCCAGCAATCGGAGTGGAAACGTTGGCGTTGCCCCAGGACACCTGCTCTGCAGCAACCGAGTCGCGGTCGGCGCGAACTTTGGCTTTCAGATCTTCAATATCTGCCGCGCTGTAACGGTGTGTCATGCGCTGGCGAAGAGCAATCAATGCCGCATTGTCCAACTTCAGGCGTTGTTGCGCATTCTGCACCTCCGCCTGGGATACGCTGCCGCGCGCTTCCAGTTTTTTGAGCGTCGCCAGGGCGGCAGCCGCGCTGGCGCGCTCGGCCTGCTCCTTCACCAGGTCCTCCCGGTAGCCGATCCGCTCATCCAGCGTGCCGTTCTGCTCGGCATTCTCCAGCTTCAGCTCCGCTGCTTGCAGTGCGGCACGCGCGGTATCGAGCCGTGACGTCGCGTACTGGTCCTTCATCTGGATCAGCATCTGCCCGGCATGCACCTTTTCCCCCACGTGCACGTAAATCTTTTGCACGATCCCCGAGAAGTTGGCGCGCGCTTGAAAATCCTGAACCGGTACCACAACCCCGGTGGACGATACGGAGGTGGCAATATTCTCGTAGCTGGGCCTGACCGTCCGTATAGGCACGGTGCGTTCATGCACGGACCACGCCCACGCTCCCGCGCCCAAAACCAGGCAAACAGCCAAGAGGAAATAAATACGGCGACGGGTACGCTTTTGCCCCGGCTCCGGGACGAGATGCGGACGTAGCTGGGCCTGCGCGCTCATTCAATTCATCATCTTGGGAATCGTGTACGTCTTTGCCTTGGGCAGATTGCTAGCCGCCTGAAACGGCACAGGGCGATTGAGATCGGACAGCAGCGATGGCGGTGTTGCTCCTCCATACGCGATATAAAAAGCCGGCGTGCCATGCGCAAGCGGCGTAAACCCGCCGATCGCTCCCGCGCGCGTGTTGATGTCGAGCCGGTAAAACGGGAAATGGTGCACGGCAAGATCGTCGAGGAACCAGTTGCCGTTGCTGGCTAGGATCAGGTACTTGCCTGCCATGTTCTGAAAGTCGGCCAGCGGCATGATATGCAGGCGGTAGATCAGGTTTCTTCCGTGCCACAGATTCTCCTCGGGCGAATCGTCATGGCGAAAAAAGCGGATGGCCGGGAAATCCAACGGCAGAACCACGCGCGAGGCAACCGCCGGGGGCGCGTAATGCCGGAACGTGAGCACCATCAGCGGATCGGGGACCACAATCGGCGATCCCGGAGGCGCAGCGGCCTCGGCCTGTGGGAGCCGGGCCACCACCTTGTAAAAAGACTGCTTCTGCTCCTCGTACCAATAACCCACGTAAGACTCACGGCAGATCAGCCAGGCAAGCGCCAGGCACAGCATCGCCGCCGGCGCCGGCCGGAACTGGCCGAAAAGTTGAAATGCCACCAGCGTGATGGCAATGGCAAATCCGAAACAGACCGGGATCACGAAACGCGGCGATAACATGCCGCCACGCGTGGAGGCCACAATGTATCCCAGGATCGGATAAGCCATCAGGCAAAAGACCGCGACGCCCTCATGCAACGGAATCGCCAGCCGGTCCGAGGCGCGTGCCACGAGCGGCGCCACCCAGCGCGGCAGCAGCCCGGCGCGGCAGACAGCGCAGATGTGCCCGGTCCGCCCGGCCAGCAGCCGCACAGCAATAGCGATGGCGAACAGCGCCAGCGCCGGGTAGAGCATCATCTCCACCATTTCGGTGTAGGAGTCGCAGACCTGGCTCCATGAGACCTTGTTCCAGGCGTAAGGCGCAAACTCTGCAATCGAGTGCTCAATCAGCGGCCGGTAGAGGAGCAGCGGTGTCGCCGCAATCAAGAGCGCGAGCCACACGCGCAGATCGAGCGACCGCCAAAGACGCTTCCCCATGCGCGATTCGTCAGGCTGGCGCGATCTCTGCACCTTGCGGAAGGTCCGCGCCGCTTCGCCAAACGCAATCGGCAGAAAGGCAAGCACGGCAAAGTAGTTCACCGAGATTCCCACCGCCAGCGCGAAAATCATGCCGGTCAGCGAAAGCCACCGACCCCAGCGCGGCATAGCCCGGTCTGCCGTCCAACTCCAGCACAGCACCGCCAGCATTGCCATGCCATACAACACGGCGTAGGAGCGGCTTTCGTAACTGTACTCGAAGGCCGCCATCGTTGTGGAAAGAACCGCCCCCGCCAGCGCCCATGTCTGCGGAACCAGGCGCCTCATGTAGAGAAAGAGCGACAGGATGCCCACCCAGTAGCCCACAGCAGCCGGCAACCGATAAGCGAGTTCGTGATGCCCAAACAGGTGCGCCGAGGCCTCCACCAGCAGGTACATCAGCGGTGGGTTCGGATCGACCCCGCGCCCTAAAGCGTGCCAGATCGCGTGGAGCGACCCCAGTTGGGCCACATGCAGCGTGATCAACTCGTCGAGCCACAGCAGCTTCATCGACGAGAGCATACTGACGATGGCGAAGTAGAAGGCAGAGAAGAGCGCAAAGCTCACCCACGGACGTCGCTCTACAGCCTCTTGCAGCGCGCAGGCAAACTGCCGAAGGGCTCCTCCCGGTCTTTGCACCGCTCCCGGCCTGGCTTCCAGAGAGTCGACCTCATTCATGCAGCGATCTCTTCGTCGGGCTTGCTACGCGGTATCGCCTGCACCGGCGCCTGGGCCGCAACCCGGGGCTCCTCTGCCTTTTGTTCGTGATACTCCTGCTCAGTATTCACTTCCCACAGGTTCTGTTTGCTCTTCACACCGGCCGCGATGTTCTCGACCGCCATCATGGCGGTGAGCATG
>JAJZCY010000016.1:13200-29396 GCA_021828835.1 Acidobacteriota bacterium
GAAACAGGTTCTCGTATTGCTCCATGTGCCGGACGACTTCGTCGAAGCGATCGTAGGTGCCAAAGTAAGCCGGGTAAGTCTTGGGAACGCGATAGACGCAGAAGTCGCGCACCTCTGCTTCATTGAGAATGCCGATCGAGGCCACTTCCCTGATGGCAAACTTGGCAATCTCCAGGTTCCCCATCTTCCACAACGGATCGCTGTCGTAGCAGAAATACTCCAGCCCGATCCACACCTTGGAGGGATCGGCCACCATGTGCGGGCTCCAGTTGTTGAAGATCTGCAGGCGGCCCACCAATACATCCGGCTCCTGGATATAGATCCAGGTATCCTTCACCGGCGATCCGTCCGCTTCGGTGATCAGCAGGCGATCCACCAGCAGACCAACCGTGATGAAGTCCCGGTACTGGAGCCCCTCCGAGATCTCCCGAATCGCAGCAGGCGCCGGCTCATCGATGGCGCGCAGCAGTTCGCGCACCGGCATGGTCGAAAAGAAATAGTCGCCGCGAATCGTCACCCGTTCGCCCTGCGGATTGAGCGCCTCAACCGAGGTGATCCGCTTGGCGCCGTCGGTACCGGTCTCCACCTGCAGCCCGCTCACCTTCCAGCGCAGTCGAACCTCTCCGCCGTTCTCTTCCACCAGCGCGGCCACTCGCTCCCACAACTGGCCCGGCCCAAACTTGGGATACAGAAACTGCTCAATGAGCGAGGTCTCCGATTCTTTCTGGCGGATATCTCCGGTGTGACTTTTCTGCTCAACCAGCTTGCGGAAGAAATGCGCCGCCGCCTTGCGCAGTGACAAGCCCTTGATGCGCTGTGCTCCCCACGCGGCCGAGATCTGTTCGCAGGGCACGCCCCACACTTTCTCCGTGTAGCTCTTGAAAAAGGTGAGATAGAGCTCGCGCCCGAACCGATTGATCAGGAAATCCTGCAGTGAGTTTTCCGGGCGTCGCGGCTGCATCTGCGCCTTCAGGTAACTCACCAGGATGCGGAAGGTCCGAAACAATCCCAGCTTGCGCAGCGTTGCTGGAGAGAGCGAAAGCGGGTAGTCAAAGAACGACCGCATGAAATAGATGCGGCTCTTGCGCGGCCGTACCAGCATCACGTTATCCGGATCGCTGGGCCGTGGCTGGGAAGGCTGCTTGATCTCCGCAAGCGCCCGCTTCTGGTTCTGGTAGGAGATCGAGGCGCTTCGCTCGCAATCTTCCGGTGCAATCGGCATGATCTCCGTCCACCAGTCCATCACCCGATCCGATTTCGAAAAGAACCGGTGGCCCCCAATGTCAATGCGATTGCCATTATGGCGAATGGTGCAAGAGATGCCGCCGATGCGGTCGCTGGCCTCCAGCACGATGGGGCGGATCGAAGTTTTCCGGCAGAATTCCAACGCCGCAGTCAGCCCTGCCGGACCAGCGCCGATGATGACTGCTGTTTGCTCGGTCGTTCCCATGGGTCCTTTCGGTCTTGCTCAACAGATGTCAAAATCCTCGCAGCTGCCAAGATCCTATAGAGACATTGAGGCTACTGCGCGGCTCCGTGAATCAGCCGGTTCGATCGTACTGCCTCAGTTAACCCAGAGGCCACGGCCCACTCGGTTGGCACAGAAAAGTTAGATTGCAATGACACTACTTAACGCCCTTGCGGACTGTTCTCTTGGATTCCCCCCTTTTCGAGCAAGTTGCTCCTCGCATATCGAGCCGCAGCCAGCCCCGCCCGCACCATTCATCGGGGCTTGCATGCAACCATCACTGGCGACTTGCATCCCGCCGCATCGTCCGTATAATGGGGACATCACCTTAAAGGTTTTTCCCCATGCTGTGCGTCAAGCGGGTGGCGGGCGTGTGCCTGACCTCCGTCCTCTCCCTGTTGTTCTGTTCCTGCTCCGCAACGATGGACGGGAATCTGTCGTACGACGTACAGGCAACGTCGCTTGCGCACTATTCTCTCACCGGCAGTGTCGATCCGGTACTGGATCCCAGCATCATCCGCCAGGGGTCCTCTTACTACGAGTTCAATACAGACGTCACCGGATTCCCCGGCTCAGGTCATCTCCCCATCCACTGTTCTCAGGACGGAATAAGCTGGACCCGCTGCGGAAGTGTCTTCCCGGGAGCCATGCCGCAATGGGTGACTCGCGCTGTGCCGGGCATTGTCGGCTTGTGGGCGCCCGACATCTCCTACTTCGACGGCCTCTATCACGTCTACTACTGCGGATCGACGCTCGGTTCCAACCAGACGGTGATCGGCCTCGCCACCAACGCCACCCTCGATCCCAGCGACCCGGCATACAAGTGGGTAGATCGCGGCCTGGTGCTTGAGTCCGGCCCCGGTGACAACTTCAACGCTCTCGATCCCACCATCCTGGTCGATACCGATGGCAGCGTGTGGCTCACCTTCGGCAGTTACTGGACGGGCATCAAACAGCGCCAGATCGATCCCGAGACCGGTATGCTGCTGGCCTCCAATCCCACGCAGTACAACCTGGCCACCCGCCCCGGCGTGCCGCACAATCCCATCGAGGGCGCCTCTCTCGTCCGGCACGGCGACTACTACTACCTCTTTGTCTCCGTCGATTATTGCTGCCGGACCACCATGGCCGAAGACAACTACAAAGAGGCGGTAGGACGTTCAACCAGTCCCCACGGACCTTTTGTGGATGAGGACGGCACTGCCATGCTCAACGGCGGCGGCACTGTGCTTCTCGAGGGCAACAGCCAGTGGAACGCCCCCGGCGGCGGCACCGCCTACGTGGACCCCTCCACCGGCGACAGCCTGCTCGTCTTCCACGCACAGAACATCGCCAAGGGCGGCGTCCCCTTTGTGTGGCTCCGGAAATTGACCTGGGTCAACGGCTGGCCGGTGATCGGCAGCTGAGCTTGACAGCCGCAACTGCTGCTGCCGCTAGTCGGAGTGCGCCGCCGCAAGCTTCTTTTCGCCGTCCTGCTGAAAGGAGCCGGGCGGCAGCGGACGCCGCGGTTCGGCCTTCTGCGCGTCTTCTGCCACGCGCAAGTGCTCTTCCATCTGCTTGCGCGCCTCGGCGGCATCGCGGGCGCGGATCGCGCGGAAAATTTCGCGGTGCATCTCCGCCATGTGGCGCAGATAGGTGGCGCGCTTGACGGTCTTGCGCCGCTTCTCGTACATCGCCGAATTGATGGTCTCGATCAGTGCGGCCAGAATGGGATTCCCCGAAGCCTGGGCGATGATGCGATGAAAAATCACATCATGCTTCAGGAAGTCCTCGGGATTGTTGGCGATCGAGAACATCTCCGCCACCTGCTCGGCCAGAGCCACATGGTGCTCGTCCTTGCCGCGTTCAGCAGCTAGTGCGGCCAGGCTCCCCTCGATGATCAACCGGGCCTCGAACATCTGCCAGAACTGAAATCCGTGCAGCGCCCCCATCAGCCCCAGAGAGGATTTGTTGAACTCGGCCGGCCCATCCTCGATAAAGGTGCCGACACCGTGCCGGACCTTCATCACCCCCATGGCCACGAGATAACCTATACCAGTACGCAGGCTGGCTCGGCTGATGCCAAGTTCCCGCGCCAGTTCACGTTCGGGAGGAATGCGGTCTCCCGGGCGCAGGGCGCCTTTTTCGAGCAGTGCGCGGATGTGGTTGACCACTTGCCGGGTGCGGTCCGATTCCGATGAGTCCCGCTTTTCTGATGGCATAGATAAAGACGCCTCGTGTTTCCCGTAAGAAAGCTACATTATAGGAGCCATTCTATGCCATCCTGAAGGAAAGTGTGGCAAAAACAGTGGCAGTATTGATGCGCGCTGTGTATTCTAGTGGTCAGACCATAGAAAGCTCTCCTGTACCCGGAGGAGAGTTCTACGCAAAATTCCGATTGGAGCGAACAGAGGATGGGCGACGGACTGAAGATCCGTAAAGACGGAGAACTGGACTTTCTTTCACTGGGGGCGCTGGTGCACCGGCTCGATCCGGGCATCATTCCCTTCCGCAAGGCCAATGAGTGCCAAATCCACGTGAGCGGCGGCGAGTTCAACGTGGCTGCCAATCTCGCTGACTGCTTCCGGATGCGGACCGCGATCGCCTCCGCGATGTCTGATTATCCCATCGGCGATCTCATTGCCGAGCGGGTGCGGGCCATGGGCGTCAAGCCCATCTACAAGCACTTCAAGCATGACGGCGCCACCGGTCCGAACATGGCCGCCGTCTACAGCGACCGCGGCCACGGCGTGCGCCCCCCGGTGGTCTTCTACAACCGCTCCAATGAGGCGGCGGCCCTGCTCAAGCCCGGCGATTTCGACTGGAAAGCGATCTTCGCCCAGGGTGTGCGCTGGGTGCACTGCGGCGGCATCTTTGCCGCCCTTTCCCCTACCACCGCCCCTCTGGCCGCGGAGATGATGAAGGCTGCCAAGGCTGCCGGCGCGGTCACCTCGTTCGATTTGAACTTCCGCGAAAAGCTGTGGAAGATCCATGGCGGCGACAAGCACGCCGTCCAAACCATCGCCAGCATCGTGGAAAACGTGGATGTCCTGGTTGGCAATGAGGAGGACCTCCAGAAGGGTCTGGGCATCCCCGGTCCCGAGGTCGCGGCCAAGTCCAAGCTCGACCCCAGCGTCTTCTTCGGCATGATCGACAACGTCATCAAGAAGCACCCCCACATCAAGGCCGTAGCCACCACGCTGCGCGAGGTGCACTCCACCAACCGCCATAGCTGGAGCGCCGTGGCCTGGGTCGACGGCAAAACCTACTCCGCGCCAACCGCCGAGCTCGATGTCCTCGATCGCGTAGGCGGCGGCGACGGCTTCGCAGCCGGCTTCTTCTACGGTCTGCTCAACGGCGAAGCGCCGGAAGAGGCCATCAAGCTCGGCTGGGCGCACGGCGCGCTGCTCACCACATTCCCAGGGGACACGACGATGGCCACGGTCGAGCAAGTGCGGGCCTTCGCTCAGGGAGGTTCGGCGCGCATTCAGCGCTAGAGCCAAAGCAGGATGTCCGGCGAGGAAACACCCTCGCCGGATCAAAGGTGATTCGCAGTTGTTAACTTCTGTTGCACGAAAGGGCTTCGATGGTTCATCTTCAATCTTCGATTTCCAAACGGATTCTGACTATTGCGGCAGTCTTTGGATGCGCCGCAAGCCTGCACGCGGCCACCAGCTGCGATCCACGCGCCTTCGGCGCCAAGGCCGACGGAGTCACCAAGGATACCGCCGCAATCCAGAAGGCAATTGACACCTGCGCCGCCAAGGGTGGCGGCACCGTAGAACTCACCGCGGGCACCTACCTGACCGGCCCGATCGTGCTCCGCAGCAACATCGACCTTCAGCTTGACAAGGGCGCAACCCTGCTCGGCTCGCCCGACCACAACGACTATCCGCAAAAGACCGAGCTGCGCATGCCCGATCGCCAGCCCCTGATCAGCGCAATCAACGCGGAGAACGTGGCCATCACGGGCGAAGGGACTATCAACGGCAACGGATCCAGTTGGTGGGAGGAGGCGCGTCGCATCAAGGACCACGGCGTCCTCGGCAACCACCCCCGCCCAAAGCTGATCATCCTGGACCACTCCCGCCATGTCCGCATCGAAGGCGTAACGGTTGAAAACTCGCCCATGTGGCAGATCGTGCCCTACTACGCCGACGACGTCACGATTCGCAACGTCCGCATTCTTGCGCCGGCGCATTCACCCAACACCGACGCCATCGATCCCTTCTCGTCCTCCAATGTCGTCATCGACCATGTGTACTCGGATGTAGGCGATGACAACGTGGCCATCAAGTCCGGCGCCATCAACTCGCCTGGACCCGATTCGCCCAGCCGCAACATCACCATCACCGATTGCACCTTCATGCACGGCCACGGCCTCTCGGTCGGCAGCGAGATCGCCGGCGGCGCCCAGAACATCCGCGCCGAGCGGATTCACTTCGACGGCACCGACAATGGCATCCGCGTGAAGGCCAATCGCGATCGCGGCCACGATGTCAGCAACCTGGTCTTCCGCGACCTGACGATGAACAACGTGAAGAACGCCATCATCATCAGCGAGTACTATCCCAAGGTGATGCCGCCGGCCGACAACAAGCCGCAACCCATTGGCCGCCTCACCCCGCATTTCCACAACATCACCATCGAGAACGTGAAGGCGACCAATATCCACAATGCGGGCGCCATCGTGGGCCTGCCCGAGTCGCCGGTGACCGATGTGGTGCTCAACAACGTCTCCATCCAGGCACAAACCGGCCTGAACGTTGGCTATGCGAGCGTGAGCGGAGAGCATGTCACCATTCAGGCGGCGCAGGGTGCGCCGATCGAAAAGCTCGCCGGGGCCAAGGTCGATCTGAAGTAGTTCAGTTGCCCTGAACCCCAGCAAGGAAGCAGCCGCCGCAAACCATCGGCGGCTGCGCCACACATTCCGGTGAAATAGAAAAAGAGGCCGCGCATCGCGCAGCCTCTTTTTTTGTGGATGATCCTCGACTACTGATTCACGCCGCTGGCAAGAAACCCGCCGTCGACAACCAGCACCTGGCCGGTGACAAAGGACGATGCGTCGGAGGAGAGATAGACGGTGGCGCCGATCAGCTCCTCGGTCTTGCCGAAGCGGCCCATCGGCGTGCGCATCAGCAACTCCTGTCCGCGCGGGGTGCTGTCGAGCAGCGCTGCGTTCAGGTCGGTGCGGAAGACGCCCGGGGCAACGGCATTCACCGTCACGCCGCGCTTCGACCACTCCACCGCCAGGGAACGCGTGAGCGCCGCCACGCCCGCCTTGCTGGCCGCGTAAGCCGCAACCTCACTCAACGCCACAAAACTGTTCAGAGATGCGATGTTGACGATGCGCCCGTAGCCGCGCTCCAGCATGTGCCGGCCGAAGATCTGGCAGGCGCGCAGCGTTCCGGTGAGATTGGTGTTGAGGATGTTGGTCCACTCCTCCTCGGGAAAATCGAGGGTGGGAGCGCGCTTGATGATGCCGGCGCAGTTCACCAGGACATCCACCTTGCCGAAGTGCTCCAGCGTAGTCTTGAGCAACTGCTCGAGCGAGGAGCGATCGCCCACATCCGAAGAGATGCGCAGGGTCTTGCGGCCCAGCGCTTCAATAGCGGCTGCGGTCTCCTCCACCTGCTGCGGGCGGCGCGCGGTAGCCACCACATCGGCGCCCGCCTGCGCCAGGCCGAGACTGAGGGCGCGGCCGATGCCGGATGTGCCTCCGGTGACGACCGCTACTTTGCCTTCCAGGCTGAACAAATTCGTTTGCATAGCTTTCTCCCCAAGCGGACGGCGCTGTTAAGCGGAGCGTCCAAAAAACACGGGCGCGATGTGGCGCTCGTACAGGTTGACGGTGACGTTCTTCGCAATGATCCCTTCGTTGGCTTCGAGCAGATCCAGATAGCGGCGGCCCATCTTGGCGGCTACCTTGAAGCCGACATGCAGCAACTGGCGGAAGCTGTCGTTGTAGGCCGGATCCTTTTCGATGTGGCGCAGCGCGGAAGTGTACTGCTCCGAAGACCAGCCCTGCACCTCGCTCGCCGAAGGCAGGCGGGCGGGATTGATGTCGATCACCGTGGCGTAGGGAGCGCACAGTTCCTCGCGGTGCGACAACGCCTCGGCGTACACTTCCTTGGCCAGCGCCAGGCCCTCGCCGCCGGCCTCTGCCAGGCCGATCAGTTCTTCCAGCCACGTGGTGCCCGCGGTCTTCAGGTGCACGCCCACGTTGAAGCGCTTCATGCAGGCATGAATTGCCGGATAGATAGAGAACTTGTCGCTGCCCGAGTGGACGCTCAGCTTGAGATTGGCAGGCAGCCCATATTGCTTCACCGCGTGGGCAATGGCAGCTATGTCCAGCGCCATCTCGCGCTCGAACTGCGCGGCGTCGCCCACGTAATCCACGCCCTTGTTGAAGCGGCCGCTGAACTTGGGGGCGATGGTCTGGATGGGAATGCCCTCATCGGCAATCGCCGCCAGAATGATGAGCAGATCGGCGGGCGACTGCGCCCGGTCCGTCTCGTCCATCGATACCTCGGGAATGAAGTTGCCCTTCCCCTTCGCGGCCTCGATCTTGCGGTATACCTCGCCGGCCTTGCCGATGGCGGCCAGGAACTTCTGCGCGGCTACGCGCAGTTCCTCCGCGCTGATCGTGATCGGCTCATCGACCCCTTGCAGCGTGATCTTGCCGGAGAGTTCCGGATGGCGCTTCACGAAAGCCTCGATGGCCTCCTGTGGCGCAGCCTGGCCGATGAAGTCCGCCACGTCCAGCGTGAAGAAATCGCAGTCGTTCATGAAGCGATCAACGGTCTGCGTGGTGATGTGATCGGCGTCGCAGAAGTAGGCCAGCTTCCAGTTCAGCGCCTTGACGGCCGCATCGGCGGCCTGGCGCGTCGAGCGCGGCTCGGAACCGATAATCGTATGCTCGCGGTTCGATTTGTTCCAGACCGGAACGATTTCCACGCCCTCATGGAGCGCCTGAATGCAGGCCTGCAACTGCGCCTTGGCCTGATGCGCAAAGCGGTCGCCGGTGCCCAGAGAGTATTTGCTCAAAGTCAGAACTCGATCTGCCATATCGGTATCCTTTTTTTGTGAGAAGCGGCTGCTGTTAGAACCGGCTGCGATGCGCCCACAGCCCGAGGCCGGGGTTGGCGATGAAAAAGATCTGTTCGCCGTCCACCGTGTTGTATCCGTGTTGAAGTCTCTGCGGATCGTAACGCTGAAGCATGGCCTGAAGGTCTCCGTAGCCGTAGCCCACGCCTTCCACCTCGGCCCGCGAAAGCATGGCGGGACACCAGGTGATCTTGAAGCGGCCCTCCGACGATGCGTGAATCAGGTGCGCCGCGGCGCTGAGATCGGCCGCCAGATCGGGATGGCGCTCCACGGCCTCCAGCGTCGCCGGGGTGCCGCGGTAGCCGTACTTCCGGATCAGCGCATCGATGCCCATGTCTTCCCCGAAGGTGCGCACGCCCGGAGCCAGAATGATGAGCTCAGCGTCATCGGCCAAAGCCATGCGCGTGCGATACACCGCTTTGTTGCCGATCCAGGTGCTGTGAAACTCCGCTGGCTCCAGATACACCACAGCTTTGCGAATTGGCTCGTCCAGCATCTCGAAGTTGACCTTCAGGCTGAGCTCCGCGGCCCGCTCGAAGCACTCGACATCGTCGCCGATGAAGAGCCCGCGCACCGCAAAGCCACCGTTCGCCGCGCGGCCCACCACGGTGTGCGCGTACACAATGGGCAGATGGCGCAGGAAGCGCTCACCGGCTAGGTTGAGCACGTTGCGCACCGGATTCTGCGCCCGCCCCATGATCCGCTCCATGCCGTAGACCGCGCCCAGATAATGACTGCGGTTGATGCCCTCCCGGCCGCCCGTGCCAATCAGAATGTTCTTGGTGTAATTGGCCATGCCAATCACTTCGTGCGGCACCACCTGGCCGATGGAGAGGATCAGGTCGAAGCCGCCTTGCGAGATCAGGCGATTGACCTGCGCCGGCCAGGAGTAGTTGAGCTTGCCTTCCGACTGCTCCTGGATGTACTCGGCGGGAATCTCGCCCAGTGTCTCAATATCGGTGCGCCAGTTGTGGGCGTGAAACAGATCGAGCGGCACCCCATGAAACATGGTTTCGATCTGCGCCGGCTGCATGGGCACGTGCGTGCCAATCGCCGGCAGCACCGCCTTGAGATGGTCGCCGTAGTAGTCCCACGCGTAGCGCGTGAGGATGCCGGCCCGGGAGTGCTCGCGGCTTTGATCGGGAGGCACCGCCAGCACTTTGCTGCGGCGGCCCAGCTTGGAAAGCGCCTCGGTGAAAAGCTCCTTGAGGTGCGGCGTCAGATCGGCCTCGGGACCGCCTTGCGCGCAGTAGAGACTCATACGGTAATCTCCGTCTCCTTTATGATTCGAGCCGCGCCGGCGCCAGCTTGGGCGCGATGCTGTGGATAGCAAGCAGCGCCACCGGATAGGCAAGGCACGCGATCGCGAACAGCGATACAAAACTATGCGTGTTCTCCACGATGGCGCCCGCGCTATAGAGCAGCAGAACTCCGCCGAAGGCTCCGGCCATGCCGCCGATGCCGGTCACGCTGGCAACCGCCGCCTTCGGAAACATGTCGGAGGGCAGCGTAAAGAGGTTTGCAGACCATCCCTGGTGTCCGGCAGTGGCCAGGCCCAGAAGACCCACCACCACCCACAGATTATGGATGAACGGCACCGCGAAGATGGGAGCGATGCACAGCACGCAGATCAGCATGGCCGTCTTGCGCGCCATGTTCGCCGTCCTGCCGCGCGCGATCAGCGCCGACGAGATCTGCCCGCCGCCGATGCTGCCAATGATCGAGATTCCATAGGCCAGCATCACCGGCACCTTGCTCTGCGACAGCGTCAGGTGGAAGGTGGTCTGGATGAAACCAGGAATCCAGAAGAGATAGAACCACCAGATCGGATCGGTAAGAAACTTGGCGATCGCGAAGCCCCAGGTCTCCTTGCAGGGAAAGACGCGGCGCCACGGCACGCTCTCCGTCTTCTCGCCGGGATCGCTGAGGATCAGATCCAATTCCGCTTGGGAGACGCGGGGGTGTTCCTCCGGCCGCCGATAGATCATCAGCCAGAACGCCAGCCAGACGAACCCAAGAGCGCCGGCAACCACAAAGCAGGCACGCCAGGCTTTCGCCGGTCCCAGAAAGCTCCAGCCGCTGAAGAAACTCACCAGCACAGCCACAAGCGCCGGGGCCACCATGTTGCCCACGTTGGCGCCGGAGTTGAACAGGCCCGTCGCGGTGGCGCGCTCGCGCTTCGGGAACCACTCCGCCACCGTCTTGATGCAGGCCGGGAAGTTCGCCGCCTCGCCCAGCCCCAGCAGGAACATGGCGATCGCGAAGCTGGCAACCGAAAAGGCCGCGCCCGGCAGCATCGCCGCCACGCTCCACAGGCAGATGGCGATGGCGAAGGCCTTGCGCGTGCCCAGCTTATCGGTAAGTCCGCCGGCGACCACCATCGCAATCGCATAGGCCAGCTGGAACGCCACCGTGATGATGCCGTACTTGTAATCGTCCAGCCCTGGAATGACCGCCTCAAGCGTGTTCTTGAGGTTCGCGATCACCGCACGGTCCACGTAGGCGATGACCGTGGCGAAGAAGAGCAAGCCGCAAATCACCCATCGCTGGTGGGACATGCGATCCATTGAGCGAGAGGACAAGCGCGATTCGGTGCTCTGTGTCGCCATGCGAAAACTTCCAGGCCTCCAGGAAAGAATCCCCCGGGATCGTCCCGGGGGAGCGGTGCTTACAGCTTGTACGCCTTCTTGACCAGCCCGTAGGCCAAGTCGCGCGCCACCTCGTGGGCCTCATCCTCGTCCAAACGGCGTTCGGCAACGAGTCGCGCCAGGAAGGCGCAATCGATACGCCGCGCCACATCATGCCGTGCAGGGATGGAGAGGAAGGCGCGCGTGTCGTCGTTGAACCCAACCGTATTGTAGAAGCCGGCCGTCTCGGTGGCCAGTTCCCGGAAGCGCATCATCCCCTCCGGGCTGTCGTGGAACCACCACGGCGGACCCAGGCGCAGGCAGGGATAATGCCCCGCCAGCGGCGCCAGCTCACGGCTGATGGTGGACTCGTCCAGCATGAACAGCACGATGGTCAGGTCGCGCTCATTGCCGAAGCGGTCCAGCAACGGACGCAGCGCATCCACATAGTTCACCGCCCGCGGAATGTCGGCGCCCATGTCGCGTCCGTAGCGCTCGTAGACGAACTTGTTGTGGTTGCGCACCGAGCCCGGATGGATTTGCATCACCAGGCCGTCCTCGACGCTCATCCGCGCCATCTCGGTCAGCATCTGCGCCCGGAACAGCTCCTGCTCCTGAAGGCTCGCCTTGCCGCCCAGCACCTTACTGAACAAGGCAGCCGCTTCCGCCTCGGGAAGATCGGCGGTCTGCGCTGAAGGATGCCCGTGATCGGTCGACGTGCAGCCCATCGCCTTGAAGCGCGCCCGCGCCTTGACCAGCGCGTTCAGATAGCCTTTCCACGTCGAGGTGTCTTCACCCGTCTGCTGGCCCATCTGCGCGATGCGCTCGGCGAACCCGGCAAACTCCGGATCCACCACCGGGTCGGGACGGAATGCGGGAACAATGCGCGCCTTCCAGCCGGAGTCGCGGATCGCCTTGTGGTCGGCCAGCGAATCCACCGGCGAATCGGTGGTGGACAACACTTCAATATGGAAGCGGTCGTACAGCGCGCGCGGCAGGTATTCGGGCGTGCGCAGCTTCTCGCTGATCGCGTCGAAGTACTCGTCGGCGGTCTCCGGAGACAGCCGCTTTTCCATCCCGAACAGCGTCGAAAACGCGAAATCGAGCCAAACCCGTGTGGGCGTGCCGCGGAACAGATAATAATGACTTGCGAACAGCCGCCACACCTTGCGCGGGTCGCGGATGACCGGCTGGCCGATCTCCAGATCATCCATCGAAACGCCTTGGCTGTACAGCATCCGGAAGATATAGTGGTCGGGCTGCACAAACAGCGTGGCGGGATCGGGAAACGGCTCGTTGCGCGCAAACCAGCCGGCCTGCGTATGGCCGTGGGGGCTGATGATGGGCAGATCGGCCACCTCCCGGTACAAGGACCGGGCGATCTGACGGCTGGAGGATTCAGCAGGAAAGAGGCGATCTGGATCGAGCAGCGCGGAATTCATGACCGGGTTCACGAGTTTTCCTCCCAAATGTGCCTGAAGAGCGAGGTCAGACCACAGTATACACAGCCCTGCAGTCGTGAACCACCGGCGCGGAGGAAATCCCAGTTCGCTCGGTCCGCATGTTACTCTCATGGTGCCGTCTTCTTGGCAACGCATCAGCACTCAACCAAAAATCTGCGAGGTTCGGCGTCCCATGCCGCGCAAGAAACAACAGGAACACGAGAGCGACCGCACCATGCAGGTGGTCAATCACATCCGTGGCCTGATTGAAAACGGAGTGCTCAAGCCGGGCGATCAGATTCCGCCCGAGCGCGAGTTTGCGCGCAGCCTCAAGATCAGCCGCGCCAGCCTGCGCACCGGCATCGGCTACCTGGCGGCGATGGGCGTCATGAAGGTACGCCACGGCGTGGGAACCTTCGTCGCCGATGGACCACCCGACTTCGGCAAAACCTCGCTCAGCCTCATGGGAGCGCTGCACGGCTTCCAGACCTGGCAGATGTTCGAGGCGCGCCTGGTGATCGAGAGCCAGCTCGCAGCCCTTGCCGCCCAGCGCGGCCGGCAGGAACACCACGCCGCCCTCGCTGAAGAAGTGGCAGAGATGTTCGCCTCCATCGGTTCTCCCGCCGAGTACCTCATCCACGACGTCCAGTTTCATCGCATCATCTCCCAGGCCTCGGGCAATCCCATCCTGGCAGCGGTGATGGAGACCATCGGGGCGTCCCTCTACGATGACCGGCTCAAGACAGTGGAGCACTCCACCGATCTGCGCGAATCCGCAGAGATGCACCGCGAGATCTATCGCGCCATCCGCGCGCGCAACGCTGCCGATGCCCGCAAGGCCATGGAGCAGCACCTGCGCCTGGCCGAAGAAGCCCAGGGTCTCGAACGCCACGGCGACAAAAAATCGGCCGTGCGGCCCAAGCGTACCCGCCAGGAACAGGGCGAGGTTCCGACGCACGCCGGCTGACGCCGCCGCTCCACTTCCTTCTGCACCAGCGCCCCGTCTACCGTCTGCTGCGGCGGGTCCCACTCTGCCCATACAGCTTGCCTTCACCAGGCACTGCGCCACGTCCCCCAATGGACTGACCACAAAAGTCGGGCCCAAATACCTCCAAATCTGCTACAATCCCCTCAAATAGCCTCTCTGAGATGGATCAGGCCGCAAGCGCACGCCGCTTGTATCTGGATATCTGTGCGTGGATGCCATCCGCGCGCGGCCCGTGCGCGGCCTCGCGGGCAAATGCCGAGGCAACTGGTCAGTCCTCTGCACGATCCACTGGAGCACTTCTATGAGGCTGCCGAAGACGGACTGCCGCGGGGGCGAAGCGTTTGGCTTGCACACAGGAGGCCTGCGCCTTGATGTTGGCAAATAACTGAAATGTAAGCGTTTGCAGACAGATATTCGGCGTCTTTCCCACTCTCTCGGGCTCGCTCTCCGAGCCTCTTGAAACTGCCCACCGTCGATTTTTCCAACATTCATCTTGACAAGGATGTGCCTCTCGGGAGCATTCTATTGCCTTAGGTGGTCAGACCTTATCTGGGTTCGCTGAATGCAGTGGATCGAAGTCGTCCTCGATCGTCTGCTCAGCACGGGGAGTATTGTGCGACGAGCAGGCGCTCAGGTACGGATTGCACCGAACACGCAACACATTTCGGAGGAAATGATGCAGAACACGTTAAGTCACATGACTGGGCGTTTCGGCACGCGCGGAAGCGGCCCTTCCCGCGGTTCCGGAAAAGAGAGTCACCCCCGCATGCTGCGATTCGCAGGCCAAAGGCTGGCGGCATGCCTGTTCTTCCTGCTGTTCGCCTGCCTGATGGTGCTGCCGCGCAGCACCTCCGCGCAGGAGTTCCGCGCCACCGTCAGCGGCACGGTTTCCGACCCATCTGGCGCAGTCGTGCCCGGCGCGCAAATCGAGGTGAAGGAGATTCACTCCGGAACCATCAGCCGCACCACCAGCGATGCCGCTGGACAGTATGTCGTACCCTTCCTGCTGCCCGGCGACTACGCCCTGACCGCCACAGCTCCAGGGTTCCAGACCTTTACCCGCGGCAACATCACGCTGCATGCCTCGGATCATCCGGTCATCAACCTCGGCCTGACTCTGGGCAGCACCAATCAGACCGTCATCGTCAACACCGCGCCTCCGCAGCTTGACCTGGCCAACGCCTCGGTGAATACGACCATCGACACGGCGTCAGTTGCCAACCTCCCGTTGAATGGCCGCACCCCGGCTGCGCTCGCCGAGCTCTCTGCCGGCGTGATCTCTACCGCTGCTCCTCAGCAGATTCACCCCTTTGACAACAACGCCGGCAACTCCTGGTCCATCGGCGGCACGCCCAATCAGACCAGCGAAGTGCTGCTCGACGGCTCGCCCGACGAAACCCTGCTGGGCTCGTTG
The DNA here is from genome assembly GCA_021828835.1 of Acidobacteriota bacterium. Classification (GTDB taxonomy): domain Bacteria; phylum Acidobacteriota; class Terriglobia; order Terriglobales; family Acidobacteriaceae; genus Telmatobacter. The sequence goes on from JAJZCY010000016.1 coordinate 28,226, forward strand.
GCCTTCAGCCCTTCGCAGGACAGCGTGGCTGAGGTCTCGGTGCAGCCCTTCGCCACCGACGCCTCCTTCGGTCACACCATCGGCGGCGTCATCAACCAGGTCACCAAGAGCGGCACCAACAACTTCCACGGCACCGCCTACGAGTTCGGCCAGATCTCCGGCATCGATGCCAACCTCTACTTCAACAGCGCCCCCTGGAACAAGGGCACGCAGAAGCCGCTGCCGGTCTTCCACTTCAACCAATACGGCCTCACCTTCGGCGGGCCGGTCAGCGTGCCCAAGGTCTACAACGGCAAGAACAAGACCTTCTTCTTCTTTGCGTGGGAAGGCATGAAGGACTCGACACCGGCCGAAACCACCCTGACCGTGCCCACTAACACCAGCGTGAGCGGCAGCCCCGGAACCGGCGGCGAAGCCAACGGCGACTTCTTCCAGATCTTGCAGGCGGGCTGCCCCAATGGCATCGCCAGCTACAGCAGCAACGGGACCGCCATGTGCGCCACCGACAGCAAGCACTCCAGTCCCTATGCCGATCCTTACCAGCTCTACGACCCGAACAGCAGCATTCAGACCGGCAGCAACATCACCCGCACGCCGATCTATCAGAACCAGCTGAAATCGGTTTACCCGACTCTGGATCCGGTGGGCTCGGCTTACCTGAAGCTCTTCCCGGCACCGAATGCCACCGGCACATCGATGGGCCAGGAGAACTACATCAGCAACGCCCCCAGCGTCGACAACTACGACAATGAGTTCGGCCGCCTGGACTTCAACGTGGGATCGAATGACCACCTGTTCTTCGACATGCGCCACAACAACCGCGGGCAGCTCAAGCAGAACTTCTTCGGCAACAACACCACCGGCACCACACTCACCCGCGAGAACTGGGGCACCTCCCTCGATAACGTCTACACGCTGAATCCGACCACCGTCTTCGATGCCCGCGTCAACTGGACGCTCTTCGACGAGGCGCACGGCTCGCCAGCCCAGAAGTACACCCCGCAGGACGTGGGACTGCCCAGCTCGCTGGCCAGCAACAGCACCATGGTGCAGCTGCCCTATGTCAACTTCGCCGCCAACGGCAGTTGCCAGAACAACAGCTACATGTGCCTGGGCAACACCGGCGCCTCCATGGATCCGGGCAGCAGCTACCAGGTCTTTGTCGACATGA
>JAJZCY010000269.1 GCA_021828835.1 Acidobacteriota bacterium
CGTAGAAAGCATTCTCAGTCTGCGTGGAGTCGCCGATCAGATCGATGCGCACCGACGTACCGGGCTTGCGGATCGCCGCCGTCTGCGGATTGAACCAATGGGCCGGGCTGATCCACTGCGCCGGCGCATCCTGCGCAAGCATGCAACTGGGCAGAGCCAGCAAAAATGCCAGGGAAGCAGCCCAGCGCATCCTTCTTGACCGATTCATTACGACTCCTTTGAATTCCGCGATTCGCCTTGACCGAGATAGCGCAGCGCATTGGCCAGCCAGCGCGCCTGCAAGGGCGCACTGAATGGCGGCGCACGCCGCACGGGCTGTCCAGCGAAGGTGGCGTGGGCGCGCACCAAGAGCCAGTTGGCGATCGAGCCAGACATTCCAACCCTGGTCCGGGATAGGCAGAGAGTCGGATGGAGCTCGCAAAGAGGCTTTGCTTGCCGGCTCTGCCAAGATCTGCGGGCCCAGACCGGATGCGATACCAACCGACGACAAAATCTGCAGGATTTTCCTGCGGCTTACTGGACTGGACATATCGCTTTCCGCACCGAGGCTCTGCGTGCGCTGCCGCCGCGCAACTTGCGGCCATCCCGGGCTCTGTGTTTCCGTATTGGCAAGGTTGCCTTTTAGGAATGACTCTAGTGGGGGCACCATCGTTCGTCAAGATTCGCACCATCGCCGCGCATCGCCGCGACGGCTCATTGTGCTTCTCGCGCTGAACGGTACAATTCGGGAGAACACGCACTCCGCCGCACAGAAAAACCACGAAATTGCTGAGCAGATCGCAGCGCTGGACCAGGCTCACGCGGGCGGTTGCTGCTGGGAGAAACACATGAGGCCTTCAAGATCGACTTGCATGCGGGGATTTGCCATCTGTGCCGCAACTCTGCTGCTGACGCCCTTCCTGAGCGCGCAAACCGCCCAGAAATCCACCCCGGCCTATCTCAATCCCCACCTGCCGCCGGCGATGCGCGCTCGCGATCTGGTCTCGCGGATGACGCTTCAGGAGAAGGCCTCGCAGATGGTGAACGGAGCCCGCGCCATTCCCCGCCTCGGCATTCCCGCCTACAACTGGTGGAGCGAAGCCCTGCACGGCGTCGAAGTGAACGGGAGCACGGAGTTTCCCGAGCCCATCGGGCTCGGAGCCACCTTCGATCCTGCGGCCATTCACGAGATGGCTACGGATATCAGCCTTGAGGCCCGCGTTCTCCACCAGCAGCAGCTCGAACATGGCGGACCGCACTTCCTGCACGGCCTGGACTTCTGGGCGCCCAACATCAACATCGTCCGCGATCCGCGCTGGGGACGCGGCCAGGAGACCTACGGCGAAGATCCGTTCCTCACCGCGCAGATGGGCGTCGCCTATGTCACCGGCATGCAGGGCAACGATTCCAGGTACTACCGCGTGATCTCCACGCCCAAGCACTTCGACGCCTACAGCGGGCCTGAGCCCACGCGCCACTTCGCCGACGTGGATGTCAGCAGGCACGATCTCGAAGACACCTATCTGCCGGCTTTCCGCGCCGCCATCGTGCAGGGCCATGCCGGCTCCGTCATGTGCTCCTATAACGCCGTGAATGGCGAGCCCGCCTGCGCCAATCAGTTCCTGCTGCAGGATGAGCTGCGCGGCCACTGGGGCTTCCAAGGCTACGTGGTCTCCGACTGCGGCGCGGTGCGCGACATCTTCAGCGGCCACCACTACCGTCCGACGCAGCCGCAGGCCACCGCCATCTCCGTCGAACGCGGCATGGACAATGAATGCGCGGAATCCAATCAGCCAGCCGGCGACAAGGACTACCAGGCGTACATCCAGGCCGTGCAACAGGGTTACCTGAGCCAGGCCGCCCTGGATGAAGCGCTGGTGCGCCTCTTCACCGCGCGCATCGAGCTTGGCCTGTTTGCCCCTAAGGGAGCCGACCCCTACGCCAACATCAACGTGGACGAGCTCAACAGCCCGGCCCACCGCGCCTATGCCCGCAAGATCGCGGACGAATCCATGGTGCTGCTCAAGAACGACGGCACGCTCCCGCTCAAGCCAACGGTGCGCAATATCGCCGTGATCGGCCCGCTGGCCGACCAGACCAACATCCTGCTCGGCAACTACGCCGGCATCCCGACGCACATCGTCTCCGTGCTTGAAGGGATCAGGAACGAATTCCCTCACGCGAAGATCACCTATGTGGCCGGAACGCAGTTCCTCAACAACAACGCCGGCAAGCTGATTCCCGCCGACGCGCTGACCACCGCCAGCGGCAAGCCCGGTTTAGAGGCGCAGTATCAGGACTACGAGGGTCTGCGCCCCGGGCCCGGCGTCCAACCCAAAAACCAGCTCAGCCGCGTGGATCCCGGTGTGGACCTTCGCGCCAACAGCCTGCCCGCCGCGCTTGCGGGCAAAAAGATGCTCCGCGTGCAATGGACCGGTTTTCTGACGCCGGCGCGGGACGGCACTTATCTCATCGGCTTCAAGGCCAGCGGCTACGCCACCATCGACGTCAACGGCAAACGCATTGCGGAGCAGCACCGCGGCGACGGCGAGTTGGCTGTCTTTGGCCGGGTTCCGCTCGAAAAGAACCAGAAGGTTTCCATCACCGTGGATTATCGGCAACCAGCCGATGGCGCGCCCATGGTGCAGCTTCTCTGGGCGCCGGTTGACAACACGCCTTCGCCGGCGGCGCTCGCGGCCGCGAAACAGGCCGATGTCGTTATTGCCGTGGTGGGGCTCACCAGCCAGCTGGAGGGCGAAGAGATGCCCGTCGATCTGCCTGGCTTTCTCGGTGGCGACAAAACCAACTTGAAGATGCCCGAACCCGAAGAGGCTCTCGTCCAGTCTGTAGCCGCAACCGGCAAGCCGCTCGTGGTTGTGCTTCTGAACGGCAGCGCGCTGGCGGTGAACTGGATCGACCTGCACGCCAACGCGATCCTCGAAGCCTGGTATCCCGGCGAAGAGGGCGGGGCTGCGGTTGCCGATACGCTGAGCGGCCGCAACAATCCCGCCGGGCGCCTGCCCGAGACCTTCTACGCAAGCGTCCATCAGTTGCCAAACTTCGAGAGCTTCTCCATGCAGGGGCGGACCTACCGCTACTTCACCGGCAAGCCGCTCTACCCCTTCGGCTACGGGCTCAGCTACACCAGCTTCCGCTACTCCGATCTGGCTATCGCGCACCCAACCGTCAATGCGGGCGATCCGGTGGATGCCAGCGTGACGGTGACCAACACCGGCAAGGTTGCCGGCGATGAAGTTGTTCAGCTCTATCTAAAATTCCCTCCCGTCGCTGGAGCGCCGAACATCGCCCTGCGCGGCTTCCAGCGTATTCACCTCGACCCCGGCCAGAGCCAGCGCGTCCATTTCGAGCTCAAGGAGCGCGACCTGGGCATGGTCACCGCGCTCGGCCAGCCCATCATCGCCGCCGGCGCATACACCATGAGCATTGGCGGAGGCCAGCCGGGCACCGTGGCGCCTGTGGTCACCGGACACTTCGCCATCAACGGGCAGATCGATCTGCCGGAATAGAAGGAGCTCCGATGTTTCTCGGCATCGATATCGGCACATCCAGCGTGAAGGCAGTGGTTGCCGATGCGGACCAGTCCGTGGTCGCGCAAGCTTCTGTTGCCCTCACCGTCAACCGGCCGCGACCCAGCTCTTCTGAGCAGGATCCGGACAGCTGGTGGAAGGCAACCGTTGAGGCGATCGGCACGCTTCCTGTGAACCTCCGGCAACAGATCAAGAGCATCGGCCTGACCGGCCAGATGCATGGGGCCACGCTGCTCGATCCATCCGACAAGCCGTTGCGGCCCGCGATCCTCTGGAACGACGGCCGCTCCACGCAGGAGTGTCTGGACATCGAGCGCACTGAGCCGCGTTCCCGCGACATCACCGGAAACCTGGTGATGCCCGGCTTCACCGCGCCCAAGCTGCTCTGGGTACGCCATCACGAGCCGGAAATCTTCCGCCGGACCGCCTGCGTGCTCCTGCCCAAGGACTACGTCCGCCTGAAACTGACCGGCGAGAAGGTCAGCGACATGTCAGACGCTTCGGGCACCTCATGGCTGGATGTTGTCAAGCGCGACTGGTCCGATGCGATGCTCGCCGCCACCGGACTCACGCGCGCGCACATGCCGCGCCTGGTGGAAGGCGATGCTGTCGCTGGAGAGTTGCGGAAGGAGGTGGCGGACGAACTCCAGCTTCCTCGCGTTGCCGTCGCCGGCGGCGGTGGAGACAACGCCGCCAGCGCCGCCGGCATGGGCATCGTCGATGCGGGGCAGGCATTCCTCTCGCTGGGAACCTCGGGCGTGCTCTTCGTTGCCAACGATCGCTTCTATCCGAATGCCGAGAAGGCCGCGCACGCGTTCTGCCACTGCCTGCCCCACCGCTGGCACCAGATGGCCGTGCTGCTGAGCGCCGCCAGCGCCCTGGACTGGGTGGTGAGCCTCAGCGGCATCAAGAATCTGGAGGACTGTCTTGCCGCGGCCGAGCGGCGCGGCCTGCGCCGCCACACGCCCTTCTTCCTGCCCTACCTCTCCGGCGAGCGCACCCCTCACAACGACGCCAACTCCCGCGGCGTATTCTTCGGAATGACCGCGGATACCGACGCTGTCGATCTGGTTCTGGCGGTCCTTGAAGGCGTCGCCCTGGCGTTCGTCGATGGCCAGGAAGTTCTGCTCGAGGCGGGCAGTTCCATCGCGGACGTCTGCGTCACCGGCGGCGGTTCGCGTTCCATGTACTGGGGCCGCATCCTGGCCGCGGCTCTCCATCGCCCGCTCACCTACCGCAAGGGAAGCGAGGTGGGCGCAGCCTTTGGCGCCGCCCGGCTGGCGCGGCTGGCGGTCACGAATGAAACGATTGAATCCGTCTGCACACAGCCGCCCATCAGCCACGTGATCGAACCAGCCCCGGAGCTCTCCGCTCTGTTGGCGGCACGCAGGCCCCTGTTCACCAGCCTCTATCGCAATCTCAAGAACACGTTCCGGAAGTTCTCCCAATGACCGTCCTG
>JAJZCY010000270.1 GCA_021828835.1 Acidobacteriota bacterium
TTTGCGCTGTCAAGGGGGGACGGACAGGCGCAGGGAGAGGTGCCCTGTCCAGACAGCGCTCGGCGCCCCATCAATCTTCGGTGTTCCGACGCTCTGCAGCCCCGCGCCCAAGAGGGCTGACGCCTGGAACCGGCGGGCATGCGGCCAGATCGCTCCCAACAAAAACGATCAAAAACAAACATTAGCGATTGACAACGAGCAAAGCGGTCCGCTAGACTCAGGGCCAATTCGTTGATCAAGGAGCAGGCAGTGGGAGACTCTGGAAAGAAAATTCGACTGAACCGGATTCTGAATCAGGCCGGATGTGGCGCATTGGTTGTGGCATTTGATCATGCTCTTGTGCTCGGGCCGATTCCCGGGACGGAAGATCCGTGTGGCCAGATCAGCCGGTTTGTGGCCGGCGGCGCGAACGCAATCCTTTTGAACCTGGGGTTGATCAATCGCTGCATCGATTGCTTCCCGCAGGGCGCAACACCGGGCCTGATTGCGCGAATCGACTGGACGACGGTCTGGAATACGCCCGGGCCGGGAGAGAGCGGCGCACTGCGCGCCTGCCTGATTGCGCGGCCTGAGGAGGCGCTGCGCCACGGGGCAGACGCAGTCCTCACCTATCTTGTGGTGGGCACCGGAGACGCGGAGTTCGAATCCCGCGAGATTGCGCGCAATGCGGAGGTGGCGCGGGAATGCGAGCGGCTCGGCATTCCGCTGATGGTGGAGACGCTGGCGCGAGGCAAGGCAGTGACCAATCCAGGAGATCCGAAGTGGCTGGCGCTGCACACGCGCATTGCTGCGGAACTGGGTGCGGACGTGATCAAGACCGACTATGCCGGCAGCGTGGATGCGATGCGGCAGGTGGTGGAGCGCTGTCCGCTTCCAATTCTGGTATTAGGCGGGAGCCGGCAGAACGGGGCCATGGACATGGTGCGCGGAGCGATGCAGGCTGGCGCCGCGGGCGTCTTCTTCGGGCGCAACGTCTTCCAGGCCGAGGACATGGAAGGATTTCTGCGCGAGGCCAGGAGCGTCCTGGACAATGCTCAAGTACCTGTCACGAAGAAGTGAAAGGAAAAGCTCGTGGCCGCTGCCTGGATTGAACGCGTGGATGATCTGCTGGATGGACGCCCCGGAGTGCGCCTGTGCGCCGAATGGGGGCATGTGTCCGTCACCCTGGGCGGCGGACACATCTGCGAATTTGTTTCGCGCGCGCATCCAGAGGTGAATCCTCTGTGGCGTCCGCCCTGGCGGACCATGGATCCGCAGCGCTACCGAGCAGGCGAGCATGAGCAGGCCTTCGGCCCTCCTCCCGATGGGCGGCTGCTGGCGGGGATTGCGGGTCATAGCATCAGCTTCGATCATTTCGGCCCCCCGTCCGCGGAAGAGACGGCAGCGGGAATGAGCACGCATGGCGAAGCGCCGGCCGTGCTTTGGGACGTACGGCGGCAGTTGGCCGGCGAAAGCCCGGGCATTGAATATGGAGCGGTTCTTCCGGTAAGCCAGATCGACTGCAGCAGAATCATCACAGTGGATTCGCGCCGGCCCATCTTCTATTGCGAGGGAAGGGCGCGCAACTTGAGCGCCGCGGACCGCCCCATCTCCTGGACGGAGCATGTGACGATTGGGCCGCCGTTTCTCCGTCGCGGCGACACGCTCATCGATATGCCGGCAACCCGAGCGCAGGCCATCGAGGCCTATTACAGCGACAGGATGGAGATCACCCCGGGCAGCACATTCGACTGGCCCAACGCGCCTTGCCCGGGCGGGGGGACGCTGAATCTGCGCGAGACTCCCGATGGGCGCTACTGCCGCTATACCGCGCAGTTGATCGACCCAGCGCTTGAGGTGGGCTACGTCGCCGCCAGCAGTCCTTCGGCCGGGCTCCTTTTGCTGTATGTATTTCGGCGCGCAGATTTTCCGTGGGTCGGCAATTGGCAGGAGAGCGGCTACTTGGAGAATGCGCCATGGGGCGGCAAGACATTTTGCCGGGGCATTGAATTCAGCAGCACGCCCTTTGCGGTTCCAAAGCGGGAAACGGTGAGCAAGGGACCGCTGTTTGGAGAAGCCACGTACCGCTGGCTCCCGGCAAAATCGGATGCGAGCGTTCGCTTTCTTGCTCTGCTCAGCGAGATTCCTGCAGATTTCCGCGGCGTAGCGCGGATCTCGTTGGAAGAAGAGGAGGTGCGCATTCACGAGATGGGGACGTCCCGCACCTTCTGTGAGTCGGTGGATCTCTCGTTTCTGCGAGGAGGGTCGGCCGGGGTATGAGCTTTCTCTCCGTCGATGTCGGATCGAGCAGGTGCAAGGCGGGTGTCTTCTCCGCCAGCGGAGAGATGCTGGCTCTGCGCTCTGCCTCCTGGACAGCGCAGCATCCGCTGCCGGAGCGCGCCGAGCTGGATCCTGACGTGTTGGTGGAGGTGGTTGCAGCCCTGGTGCGGGAACTCGCCCAGACGCCTCTCGAAGATCCGGTGGAAGCGGTATGTTTCAGCTCGCACGGAGAGACCTTCATCCCCACCGCCGCAGATGGACGGGCTCTTTGCCCGGCCATTCTGAACACCGATGGACGCGCCGGCAGAGAAGCTGCGTGGTGCGAACAGCAGATCTCACGGCCACGTCTTTTCTCCATTACCGGCCACACCAGCCATCGGATGTATCCGGTTCCCAAGCTGATTTGGCTGCGCGAGCACACTCCGGAGATCTTTGCGAAGGCGCGATGGTTTCTGGGCGTCACCGACTACCTGCTGCTGCGCCTCGGTCTGCCGCCCCTGATCGATTACTCGCATGCGGCGCGATTCATGGCGCTGGACGTCCACGCGAGGGCATGGTCGGCGGAGGTCCTGAGCATGGCGGGTCTGTCCTCGGACTCGCTGGCAACCCCGGTGCCGGCTGGGACAATTGCCGGAAAGCTCGGCCCGGATGCGGCATCTCGGCTCGGTCTCGCGGTTGGAACGCCGGTGGTTGTAGGTGGGCACGATCAGGTCATCGGAGCGCTGGGATTGGGCGTCATCGACGCGGGACGGGCGGCCGGCTCGCTGGGAACCTTTGAGTGCATCCTGGTGGTCTCGGATCAGCCCGAACTGAGCGACGCGGCTCTGGCGAACGGACTCAACTCGTATCCCCACGCGGTGCCGGGAAAATATGCGACGATTGCCTATTTCCCTGCGGGCATCATGCTGGAGTGGCTGGGCAATCTTCTCGGCGCGTCCGAAGGCGGAAAAGACCCCGAAATTCTCTGGAAGCGGCTGGAGGCGGAGGCGCCCCGCGATGCAACCGGTTTGCTCGTCACTCCGCATGTGATCGGTACCTGCAATCCGGAATTCGACTCGCGTGCGACAGCCGCGATCCGCGGCATCACGCCGGCTACCACAAGCGCGCATTTGTACAAGGGAGTTCTGGAGGGCATCGCCTCTGAACTGGCGGTGATCGTCGATTGCCTGGAGTCCTCCGGCTTGCGGTTCGAACAGATCAACGTGGCCGGCGGAGGAACGCGCTCGGCTATGGGCATGCGATTGCGCGCTGCCTGCACGCAAAAGCATCTGCAGATCCCTCGCGTGCAGGAGTCGGTATGTCTGGGCGGCGCTCTGCTGGCCAGCGTCGCCCTGGGGATTCATGCCAATCCTGAAGCGGCGGTGAGAGCCATGGTGCATGAGGAAAGCTGCATCGATCCGGATTCCGCGTGGGTACAACTCTATAGCGCCCAACTGGCGCGGTACCGCCAGTTACGTTCCATGCTGATGCGCAACAGCGAAGATTCTATTTTCTGAAGGAGAACGGGAATGATTCGGCCTACAGTTGGCTTTATTGTGTACGGCGTTCACAAGGACGGGCTCAAGGACCCCATGGGCAGGCCCTTTATCGATGACGCCATCGTTGAAAATGCAAAGAACGCGCTCCGGCAGGCCAACATCGCCCTCGTCGAACACGACGTGGTCATCGCCTCTAAGCAGGAAGCTGTCGAGGCGATGCGAAAGATGAAGAACGACACGCGGATCGACGCGGTGGTACTGTTCTCGGGCACCTGGGTGTGGGCCGCGCATCTGGCCGGCGCCGTGCGGGATTTTGCGGGGAGCGGCAAGGGAATCCTCCTGTGGACCCATCCCGGCTCGCAGGGCTGGCGGCCGGTCGGCGGCCTCGTGCTGCATGGCGCGCTGCTGGAGATCGGCGTGCCGCACCGCTTTGTCTATGGCGGCATACAGGATCCTGATGCGATGGGCCGTATCTTCAGTTATGCCCGGGCGGCGCATTTGAAGAGCAAGTTGAATCTTTCCACTCTCGGCACATTTGGCGGGCGCGGCATGGGACAGACCTGCGGCGCGGCCGATCCATCGCAATGGATGAAGATGTTCGGCGTGGATATTGATTCGCGCGACACCACGGAGCTGATTCGCACCGCGGAGCAGATTTTGCCCGCGGAGATCGAGGCTCTTCAACCCCGGCTCAAGGAACTGTTTGGCGCGGCTCCTGACCGCAACGCCGTCAATGACCGCTCCATCCGCCTCTATCTTGCCCTGAAGAAGATCGTGCAGCGGGAGAAGTTCGATTTCTACACGATCCAATCGTTTCCAGGACTGGCGGACGATTATGCCGCCACATGCTTTGCTCAAAGCATGATGCTGGAGGACGGATTCGGAACTTCCACGCTGGGGGATTTCAACACCGCGCTCACGGTATGGCTCCTTACGCAGCTCAGCAAGGAACGTGTGTACTACGGGGATTTGCAACACATCGACCGCGCGACCCGGGAGATCAAGATCATCGGCGATGGCGCCTGCCCGCCCTCTCTGGCGAGCAAGCTTGGTCCCGCCGGCTTCGCCGAACACGGCATCCCCACCGAGGGCGGTGCCGGTGGACTGTCGATCAAGCTCATCTGCAAGGTCGGGGAAGGCGTCCTGGCTCGGCTGGGCAGGGTGGATGGCAAGTTCCGCATGATTCTTACGCGCGCCTCGATCTTCGAGCCGCCTCAGGACCAGGTGCAGC
>JAJZCY010000271.1 GCA_021828835.1 Acidobacteriota bacterium
CGTTGGGGATGAAGCGGCCCTCGCGGGTCTCCTCCAACCACTGCTCGATGACCGGATGGCGGGCGGCGACGGCTTCGAGCACAGGCTCGGGGGCAAGCTGTGGGCGGGTGTAACGGCGCAGCGCGGCCAGATGCGCGAAGCAGGCGAGGAGATCGGCCTCGGCGACGGCGGCGGAGCTGCGGCGAATTCTGCCCGCTGCTGCCAGTACGCTGGTCCGAAGGCCCGAAAAGATGCGTTTTTCGATTTCGATGCAGCGGTCGTGGGCGGTGAGGATCTTGCGCTCGTATTCTTTCAGCTCGGGGGTAGTGAAGCGCTCGGCGTTGACCAGCGTCTGCTTGCGTTCGTAGTCGGTGGGCACGAGGGCGAGGTTGGCCTTGGTGACCTCGATGTAATAGCCGAAGACGGAGTTGTAGCGGACCTTGAGCGAGCCGATGCCGGTGCGCTGGCGCTCGCGCTCCTCGATGGCGGCGATGGCCTGGCGGCCGCTGGTGGAGACGGAGCGGAGATCGTCGAGCTCGGCATCCACTCCGGCGGCAATCGCCCCGCCGTCGGCGAGGGTGAGCGGCGGCTCGGCGACGAGGGACTTCTCGATGAGCAGGGTTACGTCGTCGAGCCCATCGAGGCGGGCGGCGATCTCCTGCCAGAGCGGCGCGGTCATCTCGTCGAGCGCGGAGCGCAGGCCCGGCAGGCGTGCCAGGCTGGCGGCGAGCGCGCGCACATCGCGGGGGCCGGCGGAGTCGAGCGAGAGCCGGGCGAGCAGCCGTTCGAGGTCGAGGATGCCGTTGAAGGCGCGGCGCATCTCCTCGCGCTTGAGCAGGTCGCCGTGGGCCTCGGCCACCGCCTCGTAGCGGGCCTGGATGGCTGCGGCGTCGTTGAGCGGGCGCAAGATGGTGGCGCGCAGCAGGCGCTTGCCCATGGGTGTCTGGCAGGCGTCGAGGGTACGGAAGAGCGTGGCCGAATCCTGCTGACCGGAGAAGAGCGGCTCGACGAGCTCGAGATTGCGCACCGTGACATGGTCCAGCTCCAGGGCGGTGGAGTGCTCCTGGAAGCGCAGGCTATCGATGTGGAGGGCTTCGTTCTTCTGGGTGCTGCGCACGTAGTGGAGCACGGCGCCGGCGGCGATGGCGGCGGCTTCATGTCCGGCGAGGCCGAAGCCTTCGAGCGAGTGGACGTTGAGCTGGCGCTGAACCAGGGGCACGGCGAAGTCGCGGCTCCAGACCCAGTCCTCGACGCGGGTGCGGGCGGCAATGCGCTCCAGTTCGGCGGGCAGCTCGGCGCTGGTGGCCACGAGAATCTCGCTGGGCCCGGCCAGCAGCAGCTCTTCGACAGCCTGGAGGCGGGCCTTTGGGCCGCGGTACTCGGCGGTGCGGAATTCGCCGGTGGAGACGTCGAGGAGGGCGATGGCGCAGACGGCGCTTGAGCCCGGGCCGGCTTCATAGAGCGCGGCGAGGAAGTTGTTCTGGTCCTGGCCCAGGCCGTTGTCGAGGGCGGTGCCTGGGGTGAGGACGCGGGTGACCTCGCGGCGGACGATCTTCTTGGTGAGCTTGGGATCCTCCATCTGATCGCAGAGGGCGATGCGGAAGCCGCGGCGGAGAAGCCGGCTCAGGTACTGTTCCACGGCGTGGTACGGCACGCCGCACATGGGGACCTGGCGCTCGCGGTCGCGCGCGGTCAGGGTGAGCTGGAGTTCGCGGCTGGCGGTTACGGCGTCGTCGTAGAAGAGCTCGTAGAAGTCGCCCATGCGGAAAAAGAGCAGGGCGTCTGGATTCTCGTGCTTGGCGGCAGCCCACTGTCGCATGAACGGGGTCAGCTCGGGCTGCTTTTCGCCGGATCGGGCGGTGAGGGAGAATCCGGGCGAAGGTTCCAGGACTGCGGTTCCGGCCTGTTTCGGATTCTTCTCAGCCGCTTGCGCAGATTCCCCGGGCAGGGAAGCGGAGGCCGCCTGCTGCGCGGGGTCGAGCAGAGCCGGGCTGTTCTGGTTGGGGTCGTCGAGGGTCACGTTGGTTTTTAGGGTATCGCGGCAGCGAGGCTGAGGGTAGACGGCCGGAGGTGCAAAACCGGGGGCCATTTCCCGGACCGGCGGCTGCCGCGGGACGCGGGAATTGGGGTGCGAGGTCGAGATTAACCCTGCAATCGGCTGTAGGCTCTGGCCGTGACCGACGCGGAGCGGGTGGGCGACATCCAAGTTGCAGGGAGGGTCCGCCCGCGATGAAGGCTTGGGAGTGGCTGTCCGCGATCGTTTCGTTTGCCGCGGTGATGGTCTCGGGGGCTTCGGTCGCGCGGGCCCAGGAGTCGTTCAGCGGAATGCTGCGGGCGCGGCGCGAGGGCAGGGCGCGAAGGCCCTGAACCTCGAATCGGTGCGAGTAGATTCTTCGATTCGGTAACAGAGACTGACCCGAAAAGCTCTCCTCAATCTGGGGCGAGGGTGGTTCCCGCCTGTTCTTCTGCGGTCCGCAGGGCATCCTCCCGGCGGGCGCAAAATCCCTGAAACCATTACCATGGAGACAACCATTCTGCCTGCTGCAATCGGGGGCGGATGGGGCGGGGTCTCGTACGCTTAAATTGGTGATTTACATCACAGTGAAATGCTCCTAAACCCTTTAAGGTGAGATCGAGATGTACCTCCTCTGGCTCCGAGTTGCGGCCATCCTCTACGCAGCGGCATGTGTCGCGGTCTTCCCGGCGGTATTGGAAAACCGGGAGCGCTGGCGCAGTATCTGCGTGCACGTGGGGGGCATCGCCTTCTTCTTTCATTTCGTCTCGGTGGTGGAGATGCTGGTGCAGGCGCACCGCTGGATGCCGGTAGGTTCCCGGGAGATCGAATCGCTGCTCGGGTTTCTGATTGCCGGCCTGTTCTTCCTGGTGTGGTGGATTTACCAGGCGGTGTCGTTCGGGATTTTTGCTTTGCCGGCCACCTTCCTGCTGGTCTTGCTGCCCGCGCTGGGACCGGGGCGCTATGTCTTTCCTTCGGAGGGCGAGCGGGTGAGCTGGCTGGTGGCGCACATTATTGCGCTGCTGCTGGCCTATGCCGCGCTGTGTTTCAGCCTGTTGGCGTCGATGCTGTACCTGGTGCAGGAGCGGCGGATCAAATCCAAGCCCAAGCCGGGGAAGCCGTCGAAGTGGTCGCTGATGGAGTGGCTGCCGCCGCTTGCCACGCTGGAGCGGATTGCGCACGCCACGCTGGAGTTCGGTTTCCCGTTCATGACGGTGGGCTTGATCCTGGGCGCGGTGCTGGTGCAGGAGACTTCAGTGGGCGCCGGCTACCTGCTGGATCCCCGGGTCGTCGCATCGTTCGTGAGCTGGTTCATTTACGTTGTGCTGCTTTGGCTGCGCCGGGGCACGGGACTGCGGGGACGCCGGGCGGCGTATGTTTCCGGGGCAGTTCTGGTGGTGCTGATGGCGGTGTGGGCGGCCAATCTCTTTAGCCAACTGAACAGGTTCGGTCCCAAATGACACTGTCACTCATCGGCGTGAATCACAAGACCGCGCCCATCGCGCTGCGCGAGCAGGTCGCGATTCGTCGCGACGACCTGCCGGAGACGGTGCAGGCGCTGGCGGCTATGCCGGGAGTGACGGAGTGTATGATCGTTTCCACCTGCAACCGGGTGGAGATTCTGGCTGCGATCGAGGGGCCGGATGTGGAGTTGAGCAGTTTTCTGGCCGACCATTTCGGGCTCGAACCGGCGCATCTGGAGCCGCACCTTTACAAGTACCGGGACAAGGAGGCGGTGAGCCACCTGTTCCGGATGGCGGCCAGCCTGGATTCGATGGTGGTGGGCGAGCCGCAGATTCTGGGCCAGGTGAAAGAGGCGTACGCGGTGGCCCGCGAGGCGGGCACGGTGGCCGGGCAGTTGGGCCATCTGCTGCAAAGCGCCTTTGCCGCGGCCAAGAAGGCGCGCTCGGAGACGGGCATCGGGTCGAACTCGGTTTCCATCGCTTCGGTGGCTGTGGATATGGCGCGCAAGATCTTCGGGTCGTTGCAGGGCCGCACGGTGTTTCTGGTGGGCGCGGGCAAGATGAGCGAGCTGGCGGCGCGGCATCTGGTGCAGCAGGGAGCCGGGAACATCCTGGTGAGCAACCGGACGCTGGAGCGGGCGCGGCGCATGGCCGAGGAGTTTGACGGGCGGGTGATTCCCTACGAGCAGCTTTACGAAGCAGCCAGCGAGGCGGATATCGTGATCAGCTCGACGGGCGCGCCGCATCCTATCTTCCGCCGGGATCACGGGCAGGCGTTTCTGCATCGCCGCAAGAACCGGCCGATGTTCTTCATCGATATTGCGGTGCCGCGCGATGTCGATCCGGAGATGAACAAGCTGGACGGTATCTTCGTCTACGACATCGACGACCTGCAGCAGGTGGCGGCTTCGCACATGGAGGAGCGCAGCCGGCAGGCGGTGGATGCGGAGGCGCTGATTGCGCTCGAGGTGGACCGCTTCCACCAGCGCCAGCGCACGGTGAATGTGGCGCCGGCGATCGTGGCGTTACAGCGGCGGGCGGAGGAGATCCGGATGGGCGAGATCCAGCGCATGCACGCACGGCTGGGCACGCTGACGCCGGAGCAGTTGGCCGCGGTGGAGGCTTTGACCCGTGGCCTGGTCAACAAGTTTCTGCATCCACCGATGCAAGCGCTGAAGCAGGCGGCGCGCGAAGGGGATTCTGTGAAGCTGGAAGCGCTTTGCGAAGAGTGGTCGGTCTCGGGGGCACAGGTGGAGAGCGCGGGCAGGAATGGCGAGGCGAAAGGGCCGGAAGAGCTGGAAGGCGAGCCGGATGCGCGGCGGCCGGTGGAGGTGCGGCGATGAATCTGCGCATCGGCAGCCGGGGTTCGGAGCTCGCGCTGTGGCAGGCCAACCACATTGCCGCGCTGCTGCGCGGCCAGGGGCACACGGTCGAGATCGAGATCATCAAGACAACCGGGGACCGGCTGCAAGAGGTG
>JAJZCY010000272.1 GCA_021828835.1 Acidobacteriota bacterium
TCCAGGCGCAGCAACCGGCCCGGGACCCGCAGCCGCCGAGGTCGCCGCCATGCGATGTTCGCCGTGCATCACCGCGCGGTTGCTGACCACCGTGGAGATGGCGTGCTTGAAGATCAACTGCTCCTGGCTGTTGTTCTCCAACAGCACGGAGTACTTGTCGAAGGACCGGATCTTCCCGGTGAGCTTGACGCCGCTGACCAGATAAATGGTAATCGGGGTCTTGTCTTTGCGAACCGTGTTCAGAAATGTGTCCTGAATGTTTTGTGCCGGCTTGTTCTCCATGTGCCGATCTCCTGGTTTCTTATTTTTTTGGTTGGTGGTGCCGCTCCGCGGACGGAGCTAATCCTCCACTCTTCGTGGAGAAAGAAAACGCGGGAAGCGTCTCCGGCAATTTCCGGCTCCGCTGAATCCCGCAATGTCACCACATTATAGCTGTTCTTTGTCTACTTCAAGCCCGCGGTTGGTTGCGAGGCCCACTTCTTGATAAGACGGACGAGACCCCGCTCACAGTTTCATCGGCTGAATGGCTGTTACTATGAAGCCGTGCAAGACACCGGCCGTCCATCCCGCTCCGCCGCGCCTATCCCGGTTCCCATGCTCGATCTCGAGCGCCAGTACAAGCCTTTGCGCCAGGAGTTGCTCGAAGCTCTCGCCGGGGTTCTGGATTCCCGGCAGTTCATTCTGGGCGGGGCAGTGGCCGATTTTGAGACAGCGGCCGCCGCGCAACTCGGCGTCGCGCATGCCATCGGCTGCTCCTCGGGCACGGACGCGCTCTGGCTGGCGCTGGCCGCCGCGCGCATCGGCGCGGATGCGCGGGTGATTACCACTCCGTTCAGCTTCTTCGCCTCGGTCAGCTCCATCCTGCGGGCTGGCGCGACGCCGGTGCTGGCCGATATCGACCCGGTCACGTTCAATCTTTCGCCGGCCGCCGTCGAGAGCGTCCTCGACACGCTGCACGGTGCGTCGGTTCGGGCCATTCTGCCCGTTCACCTCTATGGCCAGGTTTCTTTTGGTTCCGGACGAGAGTTTGGGCTCCCCATCATTGAAGACGCCGCCCAGGCGTGGGGGGCGGGGTGGCAAGGGAAGCGGGCCGGTGGGCTGGGCGACATCGCCGCCTTCAGCTTCTATCCCACGAAGAATCTCAGCGCCGCCGGGGACGCCGGCATGGTCTCCACGAACTCGGCCGAACTGGCGGAGCGCGCCCGCATGCTGCGCCAGCACGGCATGCGCCGCCGCTACTTCCATGACGAGCTCGGCTGGAACACGCGCATGGATGGCTTTCAGGGCGCGATCCTGAAGGTCAAACTGAAGCACATCGAGGGCTGGAATGAGGCGCGCCGCACGGCCGCGGCACGATACCAGGCGCTGTTCACGGCCACCGGCGTGGCCGAGCCGGGCACTTATCCTGAACGCGGTGTGGTGCTTCCCAAAGAGGTTCCCGGCGCCTATCACGTGTGGCACCAGTATGTGATCCGCGCGCCCCGGCGCGATGCGCTACGCGATTTCCTCACCGCCCGCCAGATCGGGTCGGAGGTCTACTACCCGGTCCCCTTGCACATGCAGGACGCGCTCCGGCACCTGGGCTACCGGGAAGGGGACTTTCCCGAGGCCGAGCGCGCCGCCCGCGAGGTGCTGGCCCTGCCCATCTTCCCGGAGATCCGGGAAGACGAGCAGCAGGCGGTGGTGGCGGCGATTGCGGAGTTTTGCAGCTAGGCAGGCGCGGTACTGCCTTTCCGAACGTAATCCGCCGGCGTGAGGATCCGGATCCCCCTGAAATTGCCCAGCGTGAGCAGATCTTTGTCGCCGGCTACCAGGATCTCCGCGTTCCCGCGCCATGCAGTCTCGAGGATGGCATCGTCCTTCGCATCGCGACTGACGCCGCTGATTTCTCCGCTCACCTCAACCTCGATCGCCTGAGCCAGCAGCTCGTCCAGGATGCGCTCCAGCTCCCCTCTCTGGCGGCCGAATTTTCCGGTGAGGACGCGAACGATCTCGTCGCGAATAAAAGCGGAGATCGCCAGTTGATCGTGGATGAGCGCTCGTTCCATCGCGACGCCGGGCATGCCGCCGAACTCCAGCCCGGAGATCCAAACGTTCGAATCCAGGACGACGATCACTTGCTGGGCCTCGTTCAGGATCGTTGTTGGCGCGATTCGTGTATCAGGCGCTCCACATCTTCAGCCGTATAGCCCATGTGTCCCGCCAGTTTCCCGGCGCGCTGGGATTCGTCCAGAAGAGTGCGAACGCGCTCCGCGCGGTAGGTGCGGAATGCCTCCCGGAAGAGTTCGCTGATGGTGCGGCTCTCCGCCCGGGCCAGGGCCGTCACCTGCTCGGCCAGCTCGGGGGGAAGGGAGATCGTAAATTGGCGGGTGCTGCGTTGCATGGTTAGCATCTTACCGAGTAAGGAAAAGTAATGCAAGTACCGTGGGAGAAGGACTCTCCCGCGGTACTTTGCCCGCTTCCTACCGCTTGACCTCGACGTGGGACAGCTCCTCGACGACCGTGGCAATCGCCGAGTGGTCGAGATCGCCCTTGCCGCCTGCCATCAGGGCTGAGATCATCTGCTGCACGGCCGCCGTCAGCGGCAGCGCGACGTGGGTGGCTTCGGCGGTTTGCAGGGCGTTGCGCAGGTCCTTCTGGTGCAAGCGGATACGGAAGCCGGGCTTAAAATTGCGGGCGATCAGCATGGGCCCTTTGGCGTTGAGCACGGCGCTGCCCGCGAGTCCGCCTTTGACGGCGTTGACCACTACCTCAGGATCCAGGCCGCAGCGCGTGGCGAGGGTGAGCGCTTCGCCCATGGCGGCGATGTTGCAGGCCACCATGATCTGGTTGGCAAGCTTGGTGGTGTTGCCCGCGCCCACCGGGCCGGTCAGGGTCACGCTGGCGCCCATGCACTTGAGCAGCGGCTCCACGCGGGCGAACGCCGCCTGGCTGCCGCCGACCATGATGGCCAGAGAGCCGTCGATGGCCTTGGGCTCGCCGCCGCTCACCGGAGCATCCAGAAAGTCCACGCCCCTGGCTGTGCAGGCCTTGCCGATCTTCTGCGACACCAGCGGGTTGATGGAGCTCATGTCCACAATGGCGGTGCCCGGCTTGGCGCCCTCCAGGATTCCACCCGGGCCCAGCACCACCGCCTCCACCTCCGGCCCGTCGGGCAGCATGGTGAAGATGACATCGGCGCGCGCGCCCACGTCCTGGTTGGAGGCGCCGCGCTCCGCCCCGTCTGCCACGCAGCCGTCGAGAACCGCCGCGGTCCGCGTGTAGGCCACCACCGTATGCCCCGCCTTGAGCAGGTTCTTCATCATCGGCCGGCCCATGATGCCCAGTCCCACAAATCCCAGCTTTGCCAATTGGATCTCCTTCGCCAGAATGGTTTTTTGACTTACTGGCATCTTTGGCGGGGCGGGGGCGGCGTGTCAAATCCGCGGGGGATGCAAACCTGCCCGCGAACGCCTACAATGCTCTTGTTATGGCGCGCTCCAAAGAAAAGATGTTTGAAGTGGCCTGCCCCGATTGCGGGGCCATGCTCCGCATCGACGCCTCGACCGGCCTGGTGGTCAGCCACACCCCGGCCCCGCGCAAACGTACCTTCGAGGATTTGGAGACTGCGGCCCAGGCGATGCGCGAACACGACGAGCGCAAGGAATCGATCTTCCGCCAGTCGCTTGACGCCGAAAAGAACAAGGCCGACCTGCTCGAAAAGAAATTTGCCGAGGCCCTGCGCAAGGCCAAGGATGCCCCGGATACCAAGCCGCTGCGCGAGTTTGACCTGGATTGAGGAATCGCATCCAATAGCGAAGTACCGGTGTTCGCCGGCCGCTCGTTTGGAGTCAGCGTTGGTTGTCTCGGTTCGAGCTGGTCCGGCATCCGGAGCAATCCTCCGGCATCCCGGAGCATCATCCTACACACGTTCCTCCGCGGGTTGAGCTCTTCTCGGGAGGGAAGGAGTCATCATCATGGTGGTTGTGCCGCTTGCTGCATCCGGAAACGAATCTGAGAACTCCCCCGCGGCTTCGCATCCGTCCGATTCCATGTTCTGGCTGAGGGTCGCCGCCGCCGGGTCGCTGGCGCTTGGCGGAGTGTTGCTGATGGGGGGCAAACGCCGCGCCGGCTTGATTGCCGCCGCCGCCGGCACCGCCCTGGTGGTGCTCGACCAGCAGGACTCGGTGCGCACCCTCTGGACGCAGCTGCCCAGCTACCTGGAAGAGGTGCATGGGATTCTGCAACGCGTGCAGGGGGCGGTGGACGAGCTCTCCGTGCAGGGCGAGCGGCTGCGCACCATCTGGTCGCGTTAGCTCCTCACCTGCTTGTGCGCGCCGCGCAGGCCGACTCGCTGTCTCTCTTCAGATACCCAACTGCTGACGTCCCGCCGCGCTGATGCGGTGGGGCGTCCACTTGGGCTCCCACACCAGCTCCACGTCCACCTTGCTGATTTCGGGAATCCCCGCCAGCCGGTTGTGCACCTGCTCGAGAATCAGCCCGCTGGCCGGGCACTGCTGCGTGGTCAGCGTCATGCGCACCTTCACTGTCTGCCGAGGCCATTTGGGGGTGGAGTTCGGGTCGGGCGCGGTTTCGACCGCATAGATCAGCCCCAGGTCCACGATGTTCAGCTTGACCTCGGGATCGAAGCAGTCGCGCAGCGCGTTCAGGATGTCGGATTCGGCCAGCATTGTTTTCTAGTGTGAAGCTGCTAAAAAGTTCGCATTGCGTCGCACCTTGCCCACGTGTTCGGTCGCGATCGTTAGTTCTGCCGTTCGACCAGGAAGCGCGCCACCGCCTTCAGTCCTTCGGCGCGGCTGCCGTAGGGCTCGAGCGCGGCAAATGCCTCGTCGATGAGCTGCGTGGCGTCGCGGCGGCTCTGTTCGATGCCGTAGACGGCCGGCCAGGTCGCCTTCTCGGTGGCAAGGTCCTTGCCGGCC
>JAJZCY010000273.1 GCA_021828835.1 Acidobacteriota bacterium
TCCGGCGCGCGGCGCAGCTGCGCGCGCACCCGGGCCAGCAGTTCCTGGGTGCTGAACGGCTTGGTCACGTAATCGTCGGCGCCGGCATCCAACGCCTCCACCTTGAAGTGCTCCTGCTCGCGGACTGACAGAACGATGATCGGTGTGCGTCCGGCCCGGCGAACCGCGTTGCAGATGTCCACCCCGGTCATCTCCGGCATCACCAGATCGGTGATGACCAGGTCGGGCGTCCATTCGGCAAACAGGCGCAGTGCTTCTTCGGGATCGTTGGCTGTGCGCACGTCGTAGCGTTGCGCGGTGAGAGCAGCCCGCAGAACACGGGTGATCTGCGGTTCGTCGTCGATGACCAGAATGCGTTCCGCCATAGGCTGGCTGGGGTATCATCCCCAATCATGGAGAAGAATACAGCAAACGCCCAAACAGCTCTGCGCTACATTGTGCTGACGGCGATTGCGACCGCGCTGGCGGTCGTCTTCTCTCACGTTCTGCGCGTGAACCAGACCACCGTGGCCATGGCCTTTCTGGTTCTCGTGCTGGTGACAGCCTACCGCTGGCGCTTCGCGTATTCGATTTATCTGTCGGTGCTTTGCACGCTGCTCTATAACTTTTTCTTCCTGCCCCCGGTGGGCCGGCTCACCATTGCCGACCCGCAGAACTGGATCGCGCTGGCCGCCTTTCTCTGCACCGGCGTGCTGGTGAGCCAGCTCTCGAATCGCGAGCGGCGCGAGAAGGAAGCCGCAGAGGCGCGGCGGCGCGAGATCGAACTGCTTTACCGGCTCAGCCAAAAACTGCTGGTGCAGGATGATTTCAATGAACTGGCGCGCAGCACGCCCTCCATCGTTGCCTCGGTCTTCGAATTGCGGGCAGTCGCTTTGTATGTAGCCGCGGCGGATGCGGTGTTCTACTCGGACCCCACCCGGATCCTGCTCCCCTCGGAGGAGCTGAAGTCGCCCGCATGGAGTCGGGATGAGCCCATCGTTGAAAAGAACGGCGTAAAGATCACCGCGCTGCGCCTCGGCATGCGACACGAACTGGGGCGTCTGGCCATCGCGGACGATACCCTCGGCTCCGAAATGATCGAAGCCCTCGCCAGTTTGGTCTCGGTGGCCCTGGAGCGAGCCGCCACCCTGGAGCGCAGCAGCCACCTCGAAGCAGCCCGTGAAAGCGAGCGCCTGCGCACCGCGATCATGGATTCCGTCACCCACGACCTGCGCACGCCTCTGACCGCAATTCGCGCCGCGGCCACCACCTTGCAGAGCCAGCCCGAGATGGCGGCGGCGGTTCGCGGCGAACTGGTGGACGTCGTCACCGAAGAGAGCGCGCGCCTGGACCGCCTGATCGGCCAGGCCATCGAGATGGCCCGGCTCGACACCGATTCCCTGCGCCTGAACGCTCAGCCGCAGGATGTGCGCGAACTCATCGAGCTTACCGTCGAGGGCATGCGCGGCGTGCTGGCCGAGCACCCTGTCGAGATCCGCGTCCCTGCCTCCCTGCGCCCGGTCTGGATGGATCGCATGCTCATGCAGCGCGTACTGCAACACCTGCTGGAAAACGCCGCCGCCTATTCGCCGCTGCGCGAGCCGATTACGATTGCAGCCGCCAGCGCACGCGGCCGCCTGATCTTCACCGTCGAGGACCGCGGTCCGGGCATCCAGCCCGACGAACTGCCCCTGATCTTTGAGAAGTACTACCGTGGAAAACGGCAGAAGAGCAGCAACAAGGGCACGGGCATGGGCCTCGCTATCGTTCAGGCAATTTTGAAGGTGCACCACGGAGGCATCGAAGCGGAGAGCCGCCCCGGGCAGGGCGCATGCTTCCGCTTCTGGATTCCCCTGGCGCAACCCGAAACGAGCGGCAGACCCGAGCCGCGGGCCTGATCAATACCGCTCCAGGAACTCCGGTGCCACCGGGTTCTCGAAGAGCGAGGCGTCGCGGGTCACGATGGTCAGCCCCGAAGGCGTGACGAAGTAGCGGCGCTTGTCTTCTGTCGGGTCGTAGCCAATGATGGTGCCTTCCGGAATGTGCACGTCGCGGTCGATGATGGCGCGGCGGATCCGGCAGTGCCGGCCGATGTTGACGTGCGAAAAGATGATGCTGGAGTCGATCTCCGAGTACGAGTTCACCCGCACGTCCTGGGAGAGCACCGAGTTGGTGACGATGCCGCCCGAGATGATCACGCCGGCGGTAATCATGGAGTTGACCGCCATGCCCGAGCGGCCGGGCTCGCCAAACACAAACTTGGCCGGCGGATACTGCCGCACCCGCGTGCGGATCGGCCAGTCCTTGTCGTAGAGATTGAAGATGGGCGAGACCGAACAGAGGTCCATGTTGGCCTCATAGTACGCATCCAGGGTCCCCACATCGCGCCAGTAGAGAGCCTCTTTCTTGTTCTCGTCCACGAAACTGTAGGCCATCATCTTCTTTTTGCCGAGAAGATTGGGCAGAATGTTGTGCCCGAAGTCGTGCTTCGAATCGGGATCGTCGGCATCCGCAATCAGCGCCTTGAGCAGCGCCTCGGTGTTGAAGATGTAAATCCCCATCGAGGCATCCACGGCCTCCGGGTTGAACGGCGACCGGATGGTGGTGGATGCAGGCTTCTCCTGAAACCCGCGCACTTCTCCGGTCGGTCCCACCTCTACCACGCCGAACCGCGAAACCTCGTCGGGCGCGATGGGCAGCGTCGCCAGCGTCACCTCGGCGCCGGTCTCCTTGTGATAGGCCAGCATGCGGCTGTAATCCATCTTGTAGATGTGGTCGCCGCTCAGGATGATGACGTAGTTGGGCTGTTCGCTGCCGATCGAGTAGATGTTCTGGTAAACCGCGTCGGCGGTGCCCATATACCAGTTGGCGCCGGTGCGCTGCATGGGGGGCATCAGTTCGAAGAACTCGCCCAGTTCCTGGGCCACGATGCCGGTCCAGCCCTCGCGAATGTGCCGGTTCAGGCTCAGCGCCTTGTACTGGGTGAGCACATACACCCGCCGCAGGCCGGAATTGATGCAGTTCGAGAGGGTGATGTCGATAATGCGGTAGTGCCCACCAAAGGGCACGGCCGGTTTAGCGCGGTCGCGCGTGAGCGGAAACAATCTCTCGCCAGCGCCACCAGCCAGCAGTACACCCAATGCGTCCTTCATATCCATAGCTTCCCGCCTCGACCCAGCCCTAATGCAAGTAAAGCTGCTCTGCCCGGAACCAATCCGTGTTTGGCATCACGCGCGCCCGCACACGGTCCCGAATGGTGGAGCATACCACACCAAAATGGAACTACTGTAATCTCAGAAATGGTACGGATAGTTCGGAGAAGTTCGCCGGGTGATCAGCCCGATTTGCGGCTCGGGAAAACTCCGAACCGCACCCTAGATAAATTCGACACAAGACAGTGAATCAGATGGAAGGTGAGACGAATTGGTTACCCGCCGATAGCGGTAGGCGTACAACAGATCCCGGCGCGATCGGGCAAGCTCGACCGCGCGCTTAATGCTTGATCTTCGACCGCTGGCTCTTGAACTTGTACTGCAAGCCCACCGAGATGGCGAAGTTCACGTCGAACTGCCCAAAGCGCTGCGAAGAATACGGAGCGTTGCTGTAGGTGTAGTGCGTCGCGATCGCCTCGGGGACGATGCGGAACACCCACCGTGCCGAGCGGTTCAGGTCAAAGCTGCCGCCGATCGTGGCCGCGGGGGCAACCTGGTTGTAGTAGAAGTCGAAGCGCGCCGGCGGCAATCCCAGAAGATCCTTCTGGAAGTTCCCATACACGCCGCCCAGCAGCACATGCGCCATCAGGGCGCCGTGCTGGTTGTGCGGACCCAGGTACTGCACGCCGCCCAGGAAGAAATACTGCTTGACCATCGGCCCCTTGATGGTGCCGCCTGTAGGAATCGAGTTGACCCCCGCGCCGCTGGTGCCAATGTACGCCCGGCCTGAAGCCTGCGCGCCCCAGTGCGGAGCAAACCAGCGCGTCGCCGTCAGGTCCAGTCCGCCCAGGTGCGAGCCCTGCACCAGCGTCGGGCCTGCCTTCATGTGGTCGTACGCAAGACCCAGATAGATGTCGTACTTGTTGTTGTAGCTCACCCCGGCCAGCGGATTGGTGGGCACATAACCGCCGTTGATGATCTGCCCCTGGCTCTTCGAAGAAGACGAGGGCGTCTGGGCGGCCTGTCCAGGCTGGGTGCTGGAGCTTTGGGCCACGACCGGGCTAGCCGGCACAACCATCACGGCTGCCAGCGCGGCTGTCAGAAAAGTGAATCTTACTGGAAGGCGCATCACTGAACAGCTTACAGGACCATACCAAGACCGGACAACGCGCCCCCACCCGCCCTCCGCGGTCCGCAGCATTTCCGGCCCCGGTGCGGGTTTGCAGTCCAATTCAGCCGCTGTTAGGATGCGAGTACCACGCCTGTCATTTTGCGCCCCAGGTTGATCGAAAACCTGGATCGACTGCCTGATCGCGGTCGAAGCCTGCGTGTGCGCAATGACACCCGGGCCCATTTCTTGCTTTTTGCTTGATTTTCAGGAGGTTAGCTGGTGATTCGATTGTTTGCTCGTCTTGCCCTTTGTGCTGCGTTCGTTCCCGTCGCTCTTGCCGCCCAAACCACCCCGTCCGCGGCTGACCTGGCCTCGGGGTATGGCTCGTCCAGTACTCCCGCGACCGGCATTCTTCCATCTTCTCCCTCAGGCGCGCGCGCTTCTGGTTACCCGGCGCCCTTTTCGCGCATGGCCATCGAGGGCGGCGTCTCCACCATGGGCATCAACCTCCAGACCGCGGTGAATCTCAGCGCCCACCTCAACCTCCGCGGCACCGGCAATTTCTTCAACTACACCGTCAACAACATCTCCACCCACGGCTTCAACGTCACCGGCACACTCAATCTCGCCGCGGCCGGGGTTTCGCTCGACTACTTCCCGTTTCCGAGCCAAGATC
>JAJZCY010000017.1 GCA_021828835.1 Acidobacteriota bacterium
TTCCAATCTAGCAATCGAGCCCGCCGCCTTACTTTGCCACCAGCTCCATTTCGCGCAGCGAGTCGGCATAGGGCGCCCGCAGCACCCCCCGCTCGGTAATGATGGCGGCAACATAGCGGCTGGGGGTGACATCGAACGCCGGGTTGTAGATGCCCACGCCGTGGGGGGTCAGTTGCTTGCCCGCATGGTGCGTCACCTCGCGCGCCGGCCGCTCCTCGATGGGAATCGCCTCGCCGGTCGGGGTCGCCAGATCGATGGTCGACCAGGGCGCCGCCACATAGAAGGGAATGCCATGCTCGCGGGCCAGGATGGCCACGTTATAGGTGCCGATCTTGTTGGCGACATCGCCATTGGCGGCAATCCGGTCGGCGCCCACCACCACCGCCTGAATCTTGCCCTGGCGCATGAGCGAAGCCGCCATGTTGTCGCAGATCACGGTGGTGGGAATGCCGTCCGCCATCAGCTCCCAGGCGGTCAGCCGCGCTCCCTGGAGAAACGGGCGCGTCTCGTCGGCATACACGTGCACCCGCTTGCCCTGCTCCACCGCCGCGCGGATGACGCCCAGCGCGGTGCCGTAGCCGCAGGTGGCCAGCGCCCCTGCATTGCAGTGGGTCAGGACTCCGCCGTCGGCGGGCAGCAGTTCGCCGCCAAAAGCTCCCATCGCCTTGCAGGCCGCAATGTCCTCGTCATACATCAGGTGCGCCTCGGCCAGCAGCTTCTCCTGAACGTCCACGAGAGTTGCGCCTGATTGCCGCAGCTCGGCGAAAAGCGCCTTCATGCGGTCGATGGCCCAGAACAGGTTCACGGCGGTGGGCCGCGTCCCGGCCAGCCGGGCACAAATTCTGTCGAACTCCGGCGCAAATCCGGCCACTGAGGTGGCGGAGGTCTTCAGCGCACCCAGGGCCACGCCGTAGGCTGCCGAAACGCCGATCGCCGGTGCTCCGCGCACCACCATGGTGACGATGATCTCGGCTACATCCTCGTAGGTGGCCGCCAGCCGGTAGTTCTCTTCGAGGGGCAGTTTGGTCTGATCGAGGAAACGAACGCCTTCGGGGGTCCAGGTCAGGGTAGGAATCATTGCCATTCCAGTGTACTTGAGCGCCAGCTTTCCACAGGCGGTAACCAAAGAGTGTTACTGAGGTTTCTTCCCAGCGAATGCCCCTGCGCTATTCTTCCTCGGTCGCACAGAAACCCTTTCGGTGCGTTGAGAGCTTCCCCCCATGATGGATATTCTGATCGGTATCGCGTTTGTCTGCATGCTCTTCGCTCCCGCAATCGCTGCCAGCGCCGCGCAAGGAAAATCCAAAGATCCAGACATTTAGAAGGAAATAAAGGGCATTCTCCCTCGGCCCGGGGACGGCGCCGCCTTCGCGCCGAAAACTCCCGCCAGTGGTCGGCCAGGAGATCCTTCGGACGCACCCCGTGGGGAAAGACGTAACCAACGGAACCCGTCCCGCGATTACGGAAGTAGCACCCCCCTGCCTCTGCCGCGCTATTTCACTTTGCAACACACCCGGTTACCTTTCAGACAGTCCTGCGTGGCTCGCTCACTCTGCGGGACCATAGCGCGCAATCCGCATGAAAGGGCTCCCATGATCGACTTCCTCGTCGGCCTCGCTTTCGTGGCGATGGTTCTCACCCCCGCCGCCGTGGCATTCGTCCAGCATTCCCGTTCGCAGAGCGATAGTGACCTTTAACAGGCCGCTTTTCTTCCTGACGGCAACACCCAGCCTTTCTCTCTCCCGAGACCGCATGCCGCTCCGGCCTGTCTGCCACCGCCAGATTCATTCCCAACCCGAGGTTGGTTTCCCCGCGCTTCGGCAGGGGGAAATGGAGTCCTTCGCATGCCTCTCACAAGGACGCGGGGGGGGGCATCCATTTCGTGACGCCGGATCACTGCTCTGTTGACCCCGGCCCCGTCCGCTCGTATCGTTGAATGTAGATACCTATGAGCGCCTCCAAAAACTCGATCCGGATCGGCATCGCGGTTGCCGTGATCGTGGGCACCATTGCGTGGCTGGCTTTCACCGGCTACAACTCCGACAAAAGCTACTACGTCACCATCGCCGAGTTGGGTGGAATGGGCAACAAGGCCTACCACAGCCGGTTGCGCGTAGAAGGCTTTGTGAAGCCCGGCAGCATTCAGGAGAACGGCACCAACGTCGATTTCATTCTCGATGAGTACGAGAGCCACTCTCCGAAGGCCGCCAGCGGACGCGTTCTCAAGGTGGAGTACAAGGGCACCGAACCGCCGCCCGACACGTTCAAAGACGACGCGCAGGCCCTCGCCGAGGGCACCTATGGAGCGGACGGCGTCTTCCATGCCACCGTGCTCCAGGCCAAGTGTGCCAGCAAGTACGCCCCCACGCAGCCGACGGCCACCAAGACGGCCTCCGGCGGCGCGCCGGCTTCGCCCACGGCCGGCCAGGCCGCTTCCAACTGATCGCTCCACCCCGCACGAATGACCCTGAACCCGCCCGAGGCCGCCCCTTCCACCCTGTGTGCCCGGGTTGAGGAAGTTTCCAAGCTCTTTGGCTCCTTTGCCGCGCTGCGCCAGATCTCGGTGGAGATCGAAATCGGCCGCTGTTACGTGCTGCTCGGCGAGAACGGCGCCGGCAAATCCACTCTTCTCCGCGTTCTCGCCGGTCTTCTCCATCCCAGTTTCGGCAAAGTCAGCGTCTTCGGCGGCCAGGAACCGCAACAGGCCCGCGACCGCATCGGCTACATGAGCCACGCGCCCATGCTGTACGACGAGCTCACCGGCCAGGAGAACCTGCGCTACTTCGCCAGTCTCTATCCCGGCCGCGACTGCCTTTCCCCGGCTGAAGCGCTGCGCCAGGTGGGGCTCGATCCCAATCTCGACCGCACGCTCGGACAGTACTCGCAGGGCATGCGCCAGCGCACATCGCTGGCTCGCGTCCTGCTGCCGGCGCCGGAGCTGCTGCTGCTCGATGAGCCCTTCTCGAACATGGATATCGAGAGCGCCCGCCAGATGGTGGAGCTGCTGGCCAGGTTCCGGCAGGGCAACCGGACGATCGTGCTCACGACCCACCAGCGCGAACTCGCGTGGCCGATCGCCGACTACGTGCTCACCCTGCACGCCGGCCGCGTCGCCAGCTTTGAAGCCGGGAGGCCAACGCTATGAAGACCAACGGCGCGCGCTTCCTGGAATCGCTCAACATTCCGTTCGAGCTTCGCGAGTACGAGGTCGATCCCGAAGACCTCTCCGCAGTGACGGTGGCCAGGAAGGTGGGCATGCCACCGGAGCAGGTCTTCAAGACCCTGCTGACCACCGGCGGACCGGGCAGCTACGTCTTCGCCGTTATCCCCGGTGATGCCGAACTCGATTTCAAGAAGCTGGCTCGCGCCGCCAGCCTGCGCAAGGCCGAGATGGTTCCCCTCAAAGAGGTGCAGCCGCTTACCGGTTATATCCGGGGCGGCGTGACGATCTTCGGCGCCCGGAAGGCATATCCGGTCTTCGTGGACGAGACCGTGATCCTGTTCGACCAGATCAGCGTTTCGGCCGGAGCGCGGGGCACGCAGATGATCCTGAGCCCCGACGACTACCTTCGCGCCGCCCGCGCGCTCGAGGTCCCTGTGAACACGGCGGATCTGACGAAAGCAGTGCACGCTGCGGAGGCCCACGCATGAGCCGCGCCCTCTGGATTCACCTGGTCAAGGATCTCCGCATCGAATGGCGCTCCCGCGAGGCCATCAACTCGATGCTGTTCTTCGCCCTGCTGGTGGTGGTGCTGTTCTCGCTGGCCTTCGATCCGCGCGGCTCCTTCAGCCGCCAGATCGCCGGCGGCGTGCTCTGCGTGGCCACCATGTTTGCCTCGGTCAGCGCTCTCAACCAGGCCTGGGCCCGCGAGATTCGCCACCAGGTGCTGGACGCGCAGCGCATGGCGCCCACGCCCGGCTCGGATATGTTCCTGGCCAAGGTGCTGGCCAACTTCCTGTTTGTCTCGATCGTGCAGCTTCTGCTGGCGCCGGTCTTCCTGGTTTTTTACAACCTGCAGATCCTGGGCGACGGCTGGCTGCTGGCGCTGGTGCTGCCGCTCGGCACCTGGGCGCTGGTGGCCAACGGAACCTTCTTTGCGGCGCTCTCGATCCGCAGCCGCAACCGCGAGCTGCTGCTGCCGCTGATCCTGTTTCCCATCTTCATGCCTGCGCTGCTGGCAATGGTGCTGGCCACCGGTTCCATCATCACCGGCGACAGCGATCCTTCGCTGTGGATCAAGCTGCTCTTCGGCTACGACATCATCTTCACTACCGTCAGCCTGCTGCTCTTCGAAGTCGTGCTCCACGCGGAGTAGACGCCTTTTACGCGCGCAAGAGCCGGGCGGCTGACGAACCTCGCCAAAAAAATTGTGCCCCGCCGAAACGGGGCACTGCGATAGATGCTTTGCCGGCGGGGAGCTCTACGCTCCCACGCCGTGGCACTTCTTGTACTTTTTGCCGCTGCCGCAGGGGCAGGGATCGTTACGGCCGACCTTGTCGCCGGTACGGCGCTGGCTGGGCTGGCTGTCATCGCCGGCCCCCTGCCGGGCCGCCACCGCCAGCTCGCGTTCCTTCTTGCGGTGGAACTCCTTCTCGAGCAGATCGATGGTAGTGGAGGGCGCGCGCGTGGGCACGGCAATCTCGCGCGGTGAGCCGTCGCCGCCCGCATAGGGCTGAGCAGCACTCGCGACCGGAGGCGCCTTGGGAACCTCGCGGTGGGGCCGCGGCGTGGCATCGATCGGCTGGCCGTCGGCTCCGAGGATCTGCATGCGGAAGAGGAAGCGGCAGGTATCTTCCTGGAACTTCTGCATCATTGCCTCGAAGAGGTCGAACGACTCCTTCTTGTAGGCCACCAGGGGATCCTGCTGCGCGTATCCGCGCAGGCCGATGCCTTCCTTGAGGTGGTCCATCGAGAGCAGATGGTCCTTCCACAGGCCGTCGATCACGCTCAGCATCACCATGCGCTCGTGATACCGCATGGTGGGCGCGCTCAGGATCTGCTCCTTGGCCTCGTAGATCTCAGTCAGCCGAGCGAAGATGTCGTCGCCCAGTTCGTGGCGGCTGATCTCCATGGGCTTGATGCCCGAATCCGCGAGCTTGAATCCGAACTGGTCGAAGAGTCTCTCTTCGAGGGGCTTGAGGTCCCATTGTTCGGGGCGCTTGTCTTCAGGAGCAAACTCGTCGAGCAGGCCGCTGAGGATGCCGCCGACGTAATCGTCGAGAATCAGCTCGCGCTGGTCGACGCCTTCCAGCAGCTGGTGGCGCAGTCCGTAGACGGCCTCGCGCTGCTTGTTCATCACGTCGTCGTACTCGAGCAGATGCTTGCGGCTCTCGAAGTTCTGCGCCTCGACGGCCTTCTGCGCGCCCTCGATGCGCTTGGAGATCATCTTCGACTCGATGGGCACGCCCTCTTCCATGCCCAATCGCTCCAGCAGCGTCGAGACCCACTGCTTGGCGAAGATGCGCATCAGGTCGTCTTCAAGCGAGAGGTAGAAGCGCGATTCGCCGGGATCGCCCTGGCGGCCGGCGCGGCCGCGAAGCTGGTTGTCAATGCGGCGCGACTCGTGGCGCTCGGTGCCCAGAATGAAGAGGCCGCCGACCTTGATGACCTCGTCATGCTCCTGCTGTGCAGATTCAGCGTGGCGGCCGAAGACCTCGGCCCACTCCTGTTCGCTGACTTCGAACTCCTGGCCCTGGTAGTAGAAGCGCAGGAAGCCATGCGGAGCCATGGGATTGATAGCGCCCTCGGCGACGCTCACCGCGCGGGCCCGGCCGCCCTTCACCAGTTCCTGGCGCGCCATGAACTCGGCGTTGCCGCCCAGCAGAATGTCGGTGCCGCGGCCGGCCATGTTGGTGGCGATGGTGACCATGCCGCGGCGGCCCGCCTGGGCGACGATCTCCGCCTCGCGCTCGTGGAACTTAGCGTTCAGAACCACGTGGCGGATGCCCTTGCGCTGCAAGATGCCGGAGAGCCGCTCCGATTTCTCGATGGAGGTGGTGCCCACCAGCACCGGCTGGCCTTTTTCGTGCAGCTCGGCGATGTTGTCGGCAACCGCGTTGTACTTCTCTTTCTCGGTCCGGAACACCACGTCGGGGTTCTCAATGCGAAGCAGCTGCTTGTTGGTCGGGATGACCACGATCTCGAGCCTGTAGATCTTCTCGAATTCGGCCGCCTCGGTTTCGGCGGTGCCGGTCATGCCGCTCAGCTTCTGGTAAAGGCGGAAGTAGTTCTGGAAGGTGATGGTGGCCAGCGTCTGGTCTTCCTTGCGGATGGCGACGCCTTCCTTGGCTTCGACGGACTGGTGCAGGCCGTCGGACCAGCGACGCCCCGGCATCAGGCGGCCGGTGAAGGTGTCAACGATGATGACCTCGCCATCCTTCACCACGTAATCCACGTCGCGTTTGTAGAGGGCTTCGGCCTTGATGGCGGTCTCGACGTAGTGCTTGAGTTCCCAGTTCTCCACGTCGGCGATGTTGCCGATGCCCAGCAGCTTCTCGATGGTCTCCCAGCCCTGGTCGGTGACGCCGATCGAGCGCTGTTTCTCATCGACGAAGTAGTCGCCGCTCATGTACTTCTCGCCTTCGGAGAGGCGGATGCCCAGCTCCTGCTGGCGGCGGGTGTCGCTCCAGTCCACCTCTTCGCCCTTCTCGAGCTTGGGGATGATGTGGCGCACCTTCGCGTATTTGTCGGTGGTCTGATCGGTGGGACCGGAGATGATCAGCGGCGTCCGCGCCTCGTCGATCAGGATCGAGTCCACTTCGTCGACGATGCAGTAGTAGTGGCCGCGCTGCACGCAGTCCTTGAGCTCGAACTTCATGTTGTCGCGCAGGTAGTCGAAGCCGAACTCGTTGTTGGTGCCGTAGGTGATGTCGGCGGCGTAGGCCTCGCGGCGCTGGTTGTCATCCAGGTCATGGACGATGACGCCGACCGTCAGCCCCAGAAATTCGTGGATCTTGCCCATCCACTCGGCGTCGCGCTTGGCCAGATAGTCGTTGACCGTGACCACGTGCACGCCGCGTCCGGCCAGCGCGTTCAGATAGCAAGGCAGCGTAGCCACCAGGGTTTTGCCTTCGCCGGTCTTCATCTCGGCGATCTTGCCCTGATGCAGCACCGTGCCGCCGATGAGCTGCACGTCGAAGTGGCGCATCTTGACCGTGCGCCAGCCCGCCTCGCGGACCACCGCAAATGCCTCGGGGAGAATCTCGTTCAGGGCCGCCTGCTCGGCCTCCCGGATCGCCTCTTTCTCCGTCAGTCCTTCCAGGCGCGCGGCGATGCGGGCCCGGAACTCGTCCGTCTTGGCCTTCAGCTCCTCGTCCGACAACTGCTGCATCTGCGGCTCCAGAGCGTTGATCTGGGACACCAGTGGCAGCATGCGCTTCACAAGGCGCTCGTTCGAGGTGCCGAATACCCTGGTTAGAACCTTCTCGAAATCCACAAAACTCTCCGTTTACCAGTGTAAATGCAAGAAGGAAAACGAGGCGCGCCGGATCGCCTCCGCGCCTCTCCGTCGGGGGCCTCCGTCTTCCTCCGGGAGCCGCCCTTAAGGCGCCTTTTACCAGCACAGAACCGGGGGGAGAGCAACCTGCGGCGGGCTCGTGCGTCTGATACTCTGACAGGGTGGCCCGTGGTCCGCCTGTTCGGGTCTTTGACGTGGGAGGCAAGTTTTCCGTGAAGAAAGAGGTAAGAGGACTGGCACTGGCAGCACTGTTTTGCTCGGGGCTGGCGCTGGTTTCAGCCGCGGCCGGGCAGCAGGAATCCCCGGTGCCCAATGCGCCCACTCCCCAGCACGATCAGACCCTTCCCGGGGCAGCAGGCCCCATCATCCCGGGCTCGGGAACAGGACTCCCAGCCGCTCCGGCGGCCTCTTCTTCTTCCAAGCCCGCGCAGAAGGCGCCACCACCGCCGCCCGTGCCGCCCAAGTCCGGCCTCGACAAGGTGCAGACCGCGCCTCCGCAGGAGGGTGAAGCCGCGGCCAGCCGCTTCGTGGTCAACGTGAACTTCGTGGAAGTTCCGGTCACCGTCAAGGACACGAAGGGGAACCCCGTCGCCGGCCTTACCTGGCGCAACTTCCAGGTGTACGAAAACAACGTGCGCGTGCCGCTCAGCCTCTTCAGCGTGGATCCGGCGCCTCTGTCGGTGGCCTTCGTCATCGACCAGACGCTGCCTTCCAACGTGATGGACACCGTCAATCACTCCCTGGGCGCCATTCAGGGAGCGCTCACGCCCTACGATGAGGCGGCGGTCTTCACCTACGCAAACGGCGCCAAGGAGTGGACCGGCTTCACCGGTGCGCAGGGCAACCGCCTCCCGGCCGTACTTTCGCTGGCCCAGGCGGTGGGGACGGACCCGCAGGTACCCGTCAACAGCGGCCCCTTTGGCGGCTGCGCCGTGGTCAAGAATGGCAACTGCACCGATCCTAACGTGAACTACGGCGGTTCTACCGGCAATCCGTACTTCATCAAGC
Source organism: Acidobacteriota bacterium (assembly GCA_021828835.1). GTDB lineage: Bacteria > Acidobacteriota > Terriglobia > Terriglobales > Acidobacteriaceae > Telmatobacter. The sequence continues at coordinate 8,466 of JAJZCY010000017.1, forward strand.
TGCCCAAGGAGATTCACACCCTGAACGACGCCATCCTGCGGGCGGCCAAGGAGCTTTCTACCCGGCCCCGGGAACGCCGCCGTGTGATCTATGTGATCTCCGATGGCAAAGAGTACGGCAGCACAGCCTCGTGGAAGGAAGTGGTCAAGTACCTTCAGACCAACCAGATCACCGTCTACGCGACCCTGGTGGGCGACTCCGCGCGATGGGGCGAGGGCTGGATCGACCGCTTCCACCTTCCCTTCCAGGCCTACGACAACATCCTGTACAAGTACGTAGCCGCGACGGGCGGAGATATGCAGTCCGAGGGCAACGCGAATGGCATGGAGGCAAGCTACGCCAAGATCGCGGCCGAAGCCCGCAATCAGTACACGCTCGGCTACCTCAGCCACGAGTCGATCTACGACGGCAAGTACCGCTCCATCGATGTACGGGTCGACCGGCCCAACCTGGTGGTCACGGCCAAGCCCGGCTACTACCCTTCCGCGCAGGATTACAAGTAAGCTTCGCGTGAGCGCGTCATGAACGGTTTGGGCGCCTCAGCGGGTTTCGGAGTTCTCTCCGCAGCCAGCTGGGGCGGCGCCGACTTTGCCGGCGGCATTGGCTCCCGCCGCGCTCCGGCCCTGCTGGTCACCGCCTTCGGGCAGGCTATTTCCCTTCTTCTGCTGATCCCTGTTTGCCTTGCTCTCGGCATCTCCATGCCGGCCGGGCACAGCCTGGTGTTTGCCGTGATCGGCGGCTTCGAAGGGGCGCTCGCCCTCGCCATCTTTTACCGCGCTCTCGCGCTCGGCGCCATGGGACTCACTGCCGCTCTCACCGGGCTGCTCACCGCGCTGGTTCCCGTTGTCTTCTCGCTGACGCGCTACGGCCTGCCGTCGCCCTTCACCGCGGCAGGATTGGCGGCCGGATGCGCGGCCATCTGGCTCATAACGCACCCGTCGGGGCGCACCGGAACCCCCACCCCGGTTCATTCCTTGCTGCTGGGCGCGCTGGCGGGCGCGGGATTCGGGGCCCAGCTCATCTTCTTCAAAATGGCGGAGGGCGCCAGCCTGCTGGGCATTATGACCGCTGCCCGCGCCGCCGGCGTGACGGCCCTGCTGCTGGTCATGCTGTGGGCACGACCGCGCGGCTCGGGCCGGAGCTACTGGTTGCCCGCCACCGTCTCAGGCCTTCTGGACACGGCTGGAAACCTCCTGTACATGCGCGCCGTGCAGTTCGGACGCCTGGATGCGGCGGCTGTCATCTGCTCGCTCTACCCCGCGGGCACCATCCTGCTGGCCGCCCTGCTCCTGCGCGAACGCCCCAGCCGGCGGCAATGGGCAGGAATGGCGCTGGCACTCGGCGCGGTGGCTCTGCTCAGTTTCTAAAACATCCGCTGCGCTCTCTGTCCTGCCGGAAGAGCAAGATGCCTGTTCAGACAATTCCCCCCGCCGGGCCTGCGGGCCCAAGTTGCATTCCTGAAGGGTTGCCCAGAAAGTCTCTCTTTTTTGCTATCACCCTAGTCTTCGGAATGCAGAATGTCGTCTAATTGACTGGTATGACTCTGGCATCCCTACCAGCCGCGATTTTTCTGCCGGGAACCACTGCGGGCGCGGACGAGCAGGTCCGACGGGAAAACCTGGCCATCGCGCACGGTCTGAAGCGCAGGGAAGCCGGCCTCCTGGAGGAGCTGATCGTTCGTTATCAGCACCGCCTGATGCGCTACCTTCTCTACCTGACCGGGTGCCGCGAGATGGCCGAGGACCTGTTTCAGGAGGTCTGGATGCGGGTGCTGGTGCGGGGCGAGCAGTACAACGGGAACGCTCGATTCGAGACGTGGCTGTTTGCCATCGCGCGCAACATGGTGATCGATCAGCGCCGCAAGCGGACCATGAGCAGCCTGGATGAACTGGTGGAGGGGGCGACCGAGGACGACCGGGCCATGACCTTTGAAGTGGCCTGCGACGGGCCCAGCCCGCTCGAACACTTTTCGCGCCTCGAGAACCGGGAACGGATCGCCGCGGCGCTGCTGGAACTCGACACATTGCACCGCGAGGTCCTGGTGCTGCGCTTCCACGAGGAGCTTTCGCTGGAAGAGATCGCCAAGGTGACCCAGGCGCATCTGTCCACTGTGAAGTCGCGGCTTTACCGCGGATTGGCCATGATCAAGCCGCGGCTGGACGGATGCCTGAACCCCGTCGCGGAGGCGGTGTAGGCAATGCCGGTTTCCGATCCAGAATCCACGTCAGATCCGGTGTTGGAGAAGAGCTGCAGCCGGTCGGCGGATCTGATCTCCGCGCTGGCGGGTACGCAGGCCTCCCGCGAGGGGGCCATTGCCGGCCGCACCCGGCGCGTGGTTCTCGCGTCGCTGGGGCTGATGCAGGAACAGAAGGCCGGCCGCAAGCGGACGCGGGCGGTGGCCATCGCAGCCGTACTGATGGCCGTGCTGGGACTGGCGCCGTTCGTCTGGCACGTGGCAGAGAACCTGATCGGCGGGGAACACCTGTGCGATGTGACCACGGAGCTGAGCCTGCTGGTCTGCGTCCTCTGTCCGGCCCTGGTGGCGGCGGTGCTGGTCGCCGGCTGGGCCCGGCGTGGCGCCTGGCGTGCCTCCCGGATCGACCGTCGCTGATTTTCATCAGCTTTTCACGGAGCCTTGACCTCCTGCAGCAAAGACGCAACTTCTTGCCTCTCCGTCCCGTCCATTTGTTTAGATGGCGTTCCTCTTCAAGGACACGCTAAGCTGTTTTAGGCCTTAATCCCCGAGGCCCTCCCTTGGAGGGAACCCCCGAATGCGCGATCCGCAGACGATCCAAGTAAATGACGACGCGCGGCTGATTCCGACCTGGTCCATTGTGGTCGCCACTGTAGCTTTCCTCCTGGTGGAGTACTACTTCTGGATTGTGTACCCGGCCGAGCGCCACCACCACCCGCCGGCCCTCGGGTTTCGCATCTATTTCAACCTCTCCTGGGGCCTGCTGATCGCGCTCTACTTCCTGATGGTCGGCTACGTCAGCAAGGATGCGCCGCGGCGGGGGATGAGCACGCGCTTCTGGATGATGATCTGCTTCGTCATGCCGGGCGGCATCGGAGCGGTGCTGTACTTTCTGCTGCGCCAGCCGGAGATGTCGCGCTGCCCGGCGTGTGGCACGCACGTGCAGAGTGACTTCCACTTCTGTCCGCAATGCAATTACCAGCTCACCGCAAGTTGCGGAAGCTGCTTCAAGACGGTGCGCCCCACTGACGCCTATTGCACCCGCTGCGGGCACGAGTTGGCCGCCGACCATTTCCCCGCCCGGCTGCGGGTCCTCGACCGCTGATTTGAGACCACCCGCTTCTCCAACCCGGTCCCGCGTTGACCCGTCCCCATGCCCCTGCCTAGAATCATAGGTTCCCTTCCTATGCCGCTCTCCGCCCTGATCATCGACGACGAGAAACTGGCTCGCGAAGAGCTCAAGTTCCTGCTCGACTCCATCGGCGATGTCGAAGTGGTGGCCCAGGGAGCCAACGGCATCGAAGCGGTGGATCTAATCGAGGAACACCATCCCGACCTGGTGTTTCTGGATGTGCAGATGCCGGGGATGGACGGTTTTGCCGCGCTGGATCACCTGCTGGCCAGACGCCGCCAGACACAGACGGAAGCCGAGCCCCTGCCCCAGATCGTGTTTGCCACGGCCTTCGACCAGTACGCGGTGCGGGCCTTCGACGTGAATGCAGTTGACTATCTGCTGAAGCCCTTTGACCGAGGCCGGGTGGTGGCCGCCGTGGAGCGGGTGAAGGCACGCATGGGCGGCGAAGGCGCGGGGCCCGTCCCCGGCGCGGCAGCCGAGCCCATCGAATCGCAACTCGAAGCTCTGATGCGGCTGCTTAACCGGCCTTCCTCGCCGGCCCGCGCCGCCCAGCCCTCGAAGTTGATCGTGCAGACTCAAAACCGGCTGCTGCTGATCGACCAGGCGGAGATCTGCTTTGCGGCCATCGACGAGGGCGTTATCCGGATCGTCACCAGAAGCTTCGAGGGCCAATCGAAGTGCCGCACCCTCGAGGAACTGATGGAACTGCTCGATCCCACCCATTTCTGGCGCGCGCACCGCGGTTATGTGGTGAACATCGACCACATCCGCGAGGTCGTGCCGTGGTTCAAATCGAGCTACCAGCTGCGCATGAACGATAAACAGCAGACGGAAATCCCCGTAAGCCGCGCCCAGACCCGCCGGCTCAAAGAGCTGTTTAACCTGTAATTCCCACTTGCCGGAACGGCCGGCTCTCCGGCCGGCACTTCCCGTTTCCCGATGGGCGCCCTCAATCATGACGACTTCGTCATCTGTTCGCACGATGACTCAATCGCCCCGGGCACGTCCATCCCATGAGGGTCGGCTGGCGCCGATCATGCAAGAGCCCTTCGACTCCGCTTCCCCAGGCTACCCTTCGAAGGTCTTTCAGGAGAGTTCGTGCACGTCTGCAAGAGGATTTCGAACCTGCGGCTCCGTCACTCCGCTGCACCTGGAACGAGTGTGTGCCGGAAGCCGGTTAACCGGCGTAGAAGCTTCCACCAGGTGCGCACGGCAATACTGTTGGCGATCTGTGGCTCGGGCTCCCTTCTGGTCGCGCAGCAAGGCACTGCGGGAACCCAACTGCCCGATCCCCCCGGGGCGGCCGGCCCCGCCTCTGGAGCAGCTTCAACCGCTCCGGCGAAGACCGCCGCCCTCTCCGGGACAGTGCTGGATCCGAACGGTTCAGAGATCCAGGATGCCCGCGTCACCCTCAGCAACCTGAGCGGAACAATCCACCGCGGGCTTCAGTCCGGAAGCAATGGCGAATTCACCTTCGCAGGCTTGCCGGCCGGCCAGTTCCAAGTCGAGGTGAGCGGGAAAGGCTGGGGCACGTACGTCTCGCCCGAGATCCAGCTTCATGCGGGCGACTTCAAATTTGTGAGCGGCGTCGTACTGCCGCCGGCCACGACCGCCTCCGTCACGGTGAGCGCCAGTCCCGCAACCCTGTCGGAAGAGCAGGTGCAGATCGCCGTGAAGCAGCGGGTGCTGGGGGTCTTTCCCAACTTCTACAGCACCTACGATTGGAATGCCCCGCCCATGCTGGCCAAACAGAAGTTCCAGCTCGCATTCCGCTCCGCCACCGATCCGGTGGAGATTGCGGGTGTGGCCGCCATCGCCGGCTTCGAGCAGTACAACAACAACTTCTCCAGCTTCGGATCGGGCGTGAGCGGCTACGCCAAGCGGTTCGGCGCAGCTTACGCGGGCAGCGTGACCTCCAAAATGCTGGCTAATGCGCTGCTTCCCTCGGTTTTCCGCCAGGATCCACGCTATTTCTACAAAGGCACGGGCAGCACGCGCTCGCGGGTCTTGTACGCCTTTGCCGCGGCCTTCATCGCGCGCGGCGACAACGGGCGCTGGGAACCGAACTATTCGCATATCATCGGCAGCTTCGCCTCGGGGGCGCTCTCGAACGTCTACTACCCGTCGAGCAACCGGGGCCTGACCCTGACGCTGGCGAACGGCGCGGTGAACATCGGCGATTCCATAGGCACCAACCTATTACGCGAATTCGTGCTCAAGCGCTTCACCTCCCGAAAGTAGCTTCTCCGCCCATAGGGAGGGGCAGCAGCGCCGGCACCGCGGATGGACGACAATAGATGCATGGAAACCCTGCGGCTGATCGTCGATCCAGGTGAACTTGAGGCTCCCGCGACGGATGCGGCGTTGACCCGGGCGGCCGCCATCCTGCGCGACGGCGGGTTAGTGGCGCTGCCCACCGAGACCGTCTATGGACTGGGCGCAAACGCGCTGGATCGTGAAGCGGTGGCGCGCATCTTCGCCGCCAAGCAACGGCCTTCCTGGGATCCAATCATCGTGCACATCGCGCCGCTCGAGCGCATGGATGCCATGCTCGATGGGCTGGTGGAGGAGCTGCCGGAGACCGCGCGGAAGCTGATCAACGCCTTCTGGCCCGGACCGCTGACGCTGCTGCTCCCGCGCATGCGGGCCGTCCCCGAAGCGGTGACTGCCGGCCGCCCACTGGTGGGGGTCCGAATGCCTTCCCATCCGGTGGCGCTGGAGCTGATCCGCCGGGCGGGAGTTCCGGTGGCGGCGCCCAGCGCCAACCTCTTTGGGCACACCAGCCCAACCACTGCCGAACACGTGCTGGCCGACCTGGGCGGCCGGATCGAGGTGGTGCTGGACGCCGGCCCGACCGGTTACGGCCTGGAATCCACAGTGCTCGACCCCTGCCAGGATCCCATGATCATCTACCGGCCGGGCGCCGTGACCGAGGACCAGATTCGCGCCGTGGCGGGACCGGTTGAAATCCACCGCGAGAGCACCCTGCCTGCCGCTGTGCCGCGCGAGGCGCTGCCGGCGCCCGGCGTGGGCCTCCGTCACTACGCTCCCCGGGCGCGCCTGATCCTGGTGGAGGGCCCGCAGGCGGAGTTGGGAGAACGCCTCGCGGAGAGCGCCGCAGAAGAACGGCGCGAGCAGGTGGGAATCCTGCTGCCAGCCGATGTGGAAGCGCCGCCGGAACTGGCGGAGTACCGCGTCTTTGCCTGGGGCCGCTGGGCCGCACCCGAGGAGCTGGCACGCGATCTCTATGCTGGACTACGGGCCCTGGACGCGGAGGGCTGCACCGTCATCCTCTGTCCGGTTCCTCCGGAACGCGGCATCGGCGCGGCCATCCGCGACCGGTTGAGAAAAGCTGCTGGAAAGTCGGCGGAATAGGAGAGGAACCGACTGGGGAAAAGCCCGCAGAGGGCTAATGTCCACAAAACGAACCTCAGAACGAAAAATGCGATGGAGCTGAGCTCGTAACGAAGCGCAGATGAGCTGCCTCAACTGGCTTTGGATAGTTCCCTATCCCGCGGGTCTCGCGGCGCTGCTTTACTGCTGTCCGGTGTCGCCCAGCTTATACATGTATTTAATGGCAGATTTGTAGATAAGCACCTTGCCGCGCCCGCGCACCTTGATGGCGTTGCGATCGTACCACTCGATGCAGCCCTCGATGTGCTCGCCGTCTTCCAGGACCACCACCATGGGGGTCTGCGACTGAATCTGCTTCTGAAGATAAAAAAGCTCCGCGTGCCGCTGGGGCGCGGTCTCATGCTCGGCGGGTTGGGCCGTAAAGCGCAGGGGCATAGGTGCAGGCAGGTTCCGTTTCAGGTGCTCGGAAGCCCGGAAAAAATCGACGCTGCTCGCGCGGTGTCTTGCGGGCAGAATAGATGAAAAGCTCATGGGAAAACAACCCTCCCTTACCAAAAGGTGAACTGCCACCGCCAGTTACTGCTCTCTGCACGTAGGGAGACACCGGGTTGAACACATATCCCGCACCGGAACCCAAGGTGAGATCGATATGCTTATTGGACCAATTCTGCGTGTGAAGAAACCGGACCCTCAGCCCGTCAACGATCCCCGAGGAAAACCGCACTGGCGGGAAAAATGCCTGCATCCCAACTGGGTGCTCTAGGTCAACAGATGCTCCGAGTAGGGTGGAGGTTGTACGGTTTGTGGAGGTTAGCTGTGCATCGGCGTCTTCAGGCACGCAGTGAACCGCCGCGTTCCAGGGCCACGGCCATGGAATCCAGCGAGAGGGAACGAAGCAGGTTGCGACGCATGCCCTGCTCCACCTGGACCAGGGCGCGAGCGGCCCCGTCGATCCACTCCACGGTCAGACCGTCTGCCATACGGCCCAGTTCCGCAGCCAGATCGAGGTTGCGGATCAGCGCCGGAGTCCCGGCCACGAGCAACAGCAGATCTTCGACTAAGCTACCCAGGGCGCGCAGCAGGTTGACGGTCTTCTCCTGCCCCTCGGCCCCGGCGCGATAGGTTTCGGTGGCATGGAAGAGCTGGGAGTAGTCGGGATCGCGCAGGGCATTGCGCAGGATCACCAGCGCGTCCTGCCGGCTGGCGACGTAGGCGGCAAGATCGATGCCCAGGGCCCGGCCCACGGCGCCCTCGGCAAGCCGCGCCGCCAGCGCCCGGTCCTCCGACCGCATCTCGGGGCGGCGCTGCGCCAGCAATGCTTCGATCTGCGCGGGCGGAATCGCGCCCAGGCGGTGAATCACGGCGCGCGATCGGATCGTGGGCAGCAGTTCCTGCGGATTCTCGGTGAGCAGCAGCAGGGTGGTGTGCTCGGGCGGCTCTTCCAGGAGCTTGAGCAGGCTGTTGGCCGCCTCCTTCATAAACGCCGAGCAGGTAAAGATGGTGAAGGCCCGGCGCGCCTCCACCGGAGGACGATAGTAGGCCACGTGGATGGCCTGCCGCACCTGCCCGAGCTTGATGAGAAGCTGCGGCGGATCGGGCGGGACGATCAGCACGTCGGGATGCGTCTGGATGAGGATACGGGTCTCGCGCTTAACCACCTCGCGCATCTCGTCGCGCGCGGAGACCGCCTGATCGACGCGCTCCTCCAGGTTGGCGGCCTCGCCGATCCGGCTACAGTTGGCGCAGACGCCACAGAAATCGGGAAGTCCATCGGTCTCGGTGAGGTTGAGGCAGTTCACCGCCTGGGCAAGCATCAGCGCCAGCTTGTACTTGCCCGCGCCGCGGGGGCCGGCCAGGATCATGGAGTGGGGAAAGCGCCCGGCGCGGATGCTCTCGCGCAGGTGCGTGACCGTGCCGGCGTTGCCCAGAAATTCGTTGAAGCCCACGTGTTGAGGATAGCCGATGGCTGGGCGGCGGGCTGAGAAAGTGGATCAGCCCGGGAAGAGCCTCACGGCCGGGCGGCCCGGGCATGCAGCTCTTCAAGAGCGTTGCAGGCGGTGCGAACCCCATCCTCCTTCCGGATCTGGGCGCCGATCGCTCGGGCGCGTCCTTCCAGTCCCGCATCCGCCAGCATGCTTCGCAACGCGCCGGCGACCCGCTGCGGAGTGTAGGCGCGCCGCTCGATCGTCTGAGAGAGCTTCATCCGCATCATGCGCCGCGCATTATCCGGCTGGTCGTGGGAGTAAGGCATGATCAGCATCGGCTTGCCCGCGCGCAGACACTGAGCCGTCGTGCCTACGCCGCCCTGGTGGACGACCATGCTGGCCCGCGGAAACAGCGCGGAGTACGGCGCATACTCGGCTACACAGATGGAGTCAGGCAGCTTCTCCTGGGGCCGGTTGCGCGGATCGCTGCCGATGAGCAGGACGGCGCGCCGTCCCAGCTTGATCGCCGCCTTTGCAGAGAGCTCGTAAAACGGACCCGCGGCTAGCACCGCCGCGGAGCCCAGTGTATATACCACCGGCGGCTCGCCCGCATCCAGGAAGTCCTTCAGGTTGGAAGGCAGCTCGCCGTTGCCGGCGTCGGCGTCGTAAAAACAGAAGCCGGTGATGAGCACGTTCGCCGGCCAATCCCTCTGCTCCACGCCCAGCACACGTGAGAACAGCGCCAACACCAGGCTGGGCGAATGTTTGGCTTCAAAGATGGGATTGGGGCCGGGCGGCAGGCCAAGTTCCCGCCGCAACGCGTACACCGGCTCCGGCCAATCCCGGGTCACGAAGCGCGCTACCCGCTTGATGGCGTGGCCCATGCCGGGCAGGAACTTCTCCGCCTTGGCAAGCTGCGGATAGGGCGGCAGCACCGGCGGATCGTAGGCTGAGAAAAACGAGAAAGGCGCCAGCACGTAGCTGGCCCAGGGAATGCCGGCGGCCGCGGCGACGATCGGCCCGGCGTAGTTGAGTTCCCCGAGCAGCAGCAGGTCGGCGCGCGCGGGCCGGGTGGCAGCATCCAGCAGGTCGTCGTAGGTCTGCCGCAGCACGGGATAGAGGAACTCGCGCAGGCCCCGCTCCGTTCCCTTCTTCACGTCGTAGATCATCTCCACAAGGATCGTGTTGCTGGGGTCGATGTCCGGGCGGAGGGGGCGAAACTCCAGCCCCAGCGGCTCGACCTTGGGACGGTAGACCTCCGGCAGAGCCATCACCGGCGTGTGGCCGCGGCGCTTCAGCTCCAGGGCGATGGCGATCAGTGGATTGGTGTCTCCCAGCGTGCCGATGTTGGACAGAACAATGCGCAAGACCGCTCCCCCGGAGCGCCGCAGACGCTCGCTTCGAGGTTACCTGATGAGCCGGAAGGGCGCAGTCACTGGATTTTGAAAATTTCGCTTCCCGCCCCCCCCTTCGAAATCCGTCTGGTCATTCCACCCTGCCGGCTTCAAGAGAACGCCTCCAGGCTGTAAGCTGCTGGGATGAAGATCTTCGCGGTCATCGTCGCGGCCCTTCTGCTGGTGGTTCTGGCCTTCGCCGACTACAAGTGGCGGCAATGGATGGATGCCCGTCGGCGCGAGCACGAGGGCGAGCCACCGAGCCGCCGATAAACAGGTCTTCAGGGCCCTCGGAAACCTGCTCCTGATAGACTGGAAGCAGCCGTCTTTGTGCGGCCACGGCCTCTTCTGACGCATCGAACCGCCTGAAGGCCCCCGTGCGCGGGCCGAACCCCGACCGAAGGAACCCTGTTTTGAGCCAGACGATACGCAATATCGCCATCATCGCCCATGTCGATCATGGCAAGACCACCCTTGTCGACGCCCTGCTGCGGCAGGCCGGCACCTTCCGCGCCAACGAGCAGGTGGCCGACCGCGTGATGGACTCCAATGAGCTGGAGCGCGAGCGCGGCATCACCATCCTGGCCAAGAACACCGCCATCAACTACGGCGGCGGAAAGATCAACATCGTGGATACGCCCGGCCACGCCGACTTCGGCGGCGAAGTGGAGCGCGCGCTCAAGATGGTCGATGGGGTGATGCTGCTGGTGGATGCCGCCGAAGGCCCGCTGCCGCAGACCCGCTACGTGCTCTCCAAGGCGCTCGAAGCCAAGCTGCCGCCCATCGTCGTCATCAACAAGATCGACCGGCCGGATGCGCGTCCGCAGGAAGTGCTGAACGAAATCTACGACCTGTTCATCGATCTGGATGCCGACGAGTCGCAGCTCGATTTCCCGGTGCTCTACGCCGTGGCCAAGGCGGGTACCGCGACCACCGATCCCGCGCAGCCCGGCACCGACCTCAAGCCGCTCTTCGAGGCCATCGTCAACACCATCCCCGAGGCGACCGGCGATGCCGAAGCCGCGCTCCAGATTCTGGTCACCAACCTCGATTACTCCGACTACTTCGGGCGCATCGCCATCTGCCGCGTCTTCCAGGGCACCCTGCGCGTAGGCGATGAGGTCAATATTTCCAAGCGCGACGGCAGCCTCCAGAAGACCAAGATCACCAAGCTCTTCACCTTTAGCGGCCTCAAGCGCACCGAGATCGAGCAGACCACGATCGGCGACATTGTGGCCGTGGCCGGCGTGGAAGGCATCACCATCGGCGAAACCATCACCAGCCTGGAGAATCCCGCTCCGCTGCCGCTGATCGTGATCGACGAGCCGACCATCGCCATCCAGTTCAGCGTCAACAACTCACCTTTTGCCGGGCGCGAGGGTCAGTACGTGACCAGCCGCAACCTGCGCGAGCGGCTCGAAAAGGAACTGCTGACTAACGTCTCCATCCGGGTGGAAGAGACCGGATCGCCCGACACCTTCAAGGTCCTAGGCCGCGGCGAACTCCAGCTCGCCATCCTGATCGAGATGATGCGCCGCGAGGGCTTCGAACTGATGGCCGGACGCCCCGAGATTGTGACCCGCGTGGTGGACGGCGTGCGCATGGAGCCGGTGGAGCACCTGACCATCGACATTCCCGAGCAGTACACCGGCGTGGTCATCGAAAAGCTGGGGCCGCGCAAGGGCGAGATGACCAAGATGCACAACCACGGTTCGGGACGCGTACGGCTGGAGTTCCGCGTACCCAGCCGCGGCCTGATCGGCCTGCGCTCGGAGATGCTGACCGAGACGCGCGGCACCATCGTGATGAACGCGCTCTTCGACGGCTACATTCCATACCAGGGAGAGATTCCGCAGCGGCCCACCGGCGCGCTGATTGCCGATCGCCAGGGAGTGACCACCACGTATGCGCTGAATGGATTGCAGGAGCGCGGCATCCTGTTCGTGGGCGCGGGCGTGGATGTCTACGAGGGCATGATCGTGGGTGAGCACTCGCGCGATAACGATCTCGACGTGAACGTGGTGCGCGAAAAGAAGCTGACGAACATGCGCGCTTCCAGCGCCGACGAAGCAATCCGCCTGGTGCCGGTCACCATCCTCAATCTCGAGCAGTCCATCGAGTTCATCGCCGATGACGAATTGGTCGAGATCACGCCCAAGAGCCTGCGCCTGCGCAAGAAGATCCTGCAGCAGAACAGGCGTCCCAAGCGCTGGGAAAAGGCCGAACAGCTTTCGTAAGATAAGGCCGGAGAGACAAGCAACGAGAGGGCCGGACGGCATTTGTCCGGCCCTCATCGTTTTTTGGATTCAGCCCTGCGATTCTATGTCGCAGATCACGCGCCGCGAGGCAGCGGCGGGCGTAAGCTCAAGAGCAATGCACGAGCTTTCGATTGCAGCCAGTATTGTGGAGGCGGTGACCGAGGCCGCAGCGGGCTACCCGGGCGCACGCGTGTCCGCGGTGCGGCTGCGAATCGGCGCGCTCTCCGCGGTCATTGAGGACTCGCTCCAGTTCTGCTGGGGTGTCACCACGGAAGGCACTCCGCTGGCCAGCGCGAGGCTCGAAGTCCGGATCCTGCCCGTGGTGGTGCACTGCGCGACATGCGGCGTTACAGCAGAGATCGGCGTGCAAAGCTTCCATTGTCCCCGGTGCGGCGCGCCGGCACTGGATCTGCGCCAGGGCCGTGAATTGGAGATCGAGTCCATCGAGATCGATGATCCGGAACCGGCCACCGCGCACGCGCAGGAGAAGCAGACGCTATGACGACGCGCATTGTCGAGCTGCGGCGGGGCATCCTCAAGAAGAATGACGAATTGGCAGCAGGGCTTCGGGCGCGCTTCGAAGGGGCCGGCGTGCTGGTGCTCAATCTGGTTTCCAGCCCGGGAACGGGCAAAACGACCTTCCTGGAGCGGACGCTCCGCGAACTGCGCGAGCGTGGAAACCGCGTGGCAGCTCTGGTGGGCGATCTTGAGACCGACAACGACGCGCGCCGGCTGGCATCCAGCGGCGCTCCGGTGCGGCAGATCAACACCCACGGCATCTGCCACCTCGACGCGGAGATGGTGGGCAAGCACCTCGAGAGCTGGAGCCTTGATGGTGGCGGTGCTTTGGGCCTGTCTCAGCTCGATTACCTCTTCATCGAAAACGTCGGCAACCTGGTCTGCCCCTCGAGCTACGACTTGGGTGAGCGCATCCGCGTTGCGCTGCTGAGCGTGACCGAGGGCGAGGACAAGCCTCTCAAATACCCCACGCTGTTCAACTCCGCCGACGCCGCGGTGATCACCAAGATCGATCTCGCCGGCCCCTGCGGCTTCGAGCGCGACACAGCGCTCCGCAACATCCAGCAGATTCGGCCGGGCATACAAATCTTCGAGACCAGCGCCAAGACGGGCGCCGGCATGGCGGAGTGGCTGGACTATCTTGCCGCGGCCCGCAAGGCAAGCTGACTCTCGCCCCGGCCGGCAGGCGCGCCTACCGCCCTCCCACCCCTTCCATCACGCGGCTCTTCTCGGCATCGCGCAGCGCTCTGCGCTTCATCAGCAGAAAGAATACCGGCACCAGAATCAGAACGTGGATGGTTGATGTAATCATGCCGCCCACAATGGGCGCGGCGATCGGTTTCATCACATCCGAGCCGATGCCTGTCTCCCAGAGAATCGGCGCTAGGCTCAAGATCACAGCGGTCACGGTCATCAGCTTGGGCCGCAACCGCTGCACCGCGCCTTCAATGACCGCAGCCTCCAGGTCTGCCTCGCTGTTCAGCCGCCCCTTGGCCGCGTGGTTTTCGTACGCCTCGTGCAGATACACGACCATTACCACCCCCGTCTCGACGGCAATGCCAAACAGCGCGATGTAGCCCACCCACACCGCCACGCTGAAGTTGTAGCCCAGCCACCATTGCAGCAGCAGGCCGCCCGACATGGCATAGAGGGTGGGAAAGATGAGCACCACGGCCTCCATCGCTGAATGGAAGACCATGTAGAGCAGCACAAAGATCGCGAAAAATACGACCGGCAAGATGATCTTCATTCGCTCGCGGGCGCGTATCTGGAACTCGTACTCGCCCGCCCAGTGCCAGGTGTAGCCGGCGGGCAGCGCGACCTTCTGCTCGATGAGCTTTTGGGCGCGGCTCACGTAGCCGCCGTAGTCGCTGCCCTTCACGTTCAGGTAGACGTAGCCGGTAAGCTGCCCGTCCTCGTCGCGAATCATCGCCGGTCCGCGCGAGTAGTAGACCCGCGCCACTTCGCTGATCGGGATCTGCTGGCCCGCCGGGGTGGGAATCAGCGCCTGCGCCAGCGCGCGCGACGTGTCGCGGAAGCCGCGCTGGTAGCGCACAGAGACGGGAAAGCGCTCGCGGCCTTCCACGTTTTCCGCGATATCAGCCCCGCCGATCTCGGAGGTCACCACGCGCTGCACATCGGCCACCGTGAGGCCATAGCGCGCCGCCGCGAGCCTGTCCACTTCCACGTTCAGGTAAAAGCCCTGGGCCACGCGCTCCGCATAGGCGGAGCTGGTGTCGGGCATGGCGGAGAGGGCCTGCTGCATCTGCGCACCGATCTCCTCGATCCGCGCCAGGTCGGGGCCCTGAATCTTGATGCCGACCGGGGTCTTGATACCGGTCAGTTCCATGTCCAGCCGGTTCTGCACGGGCATGGTCCAGGTATTCGTCAGGCCGGGAAACTGGAGCTTGGCGTCCATCTTCTGGATGAGCTTCTCGTAGGTCATGCCGGGCCGCCACTGATCGCGCGGCTTGAGCATGATGGTGGTGTCGTACATGTCCAGCGGCGCATTGTCGGTGGCCGAGTCAGAACGGCCGACGGTGCCAAACACCGTGGCCACCTCGGGAAACGTTCGAATGATGCGGTCCTGCTCCTGCATCAGCGCCGCCGCCTGGGTGATCGATATGCCCGGCAAAGCGCTGGGCATGTAGAGCGCCGAGCCTTCATAGAGCGCGGGCATGAACTGGCTGCCCAGGCGGAAGTAGAGCGGAATCGTCACCGCCAGGAAGGCGAGGTTGAGCGCGACCACCGTCTTCCAGTGACGCAGGCACCAGCGCAGCACCGGCAGATAGAGCGCCTGTGTTGCGCGCCCCATTGGGTTATGCGATTCCGGACGCAAGCGGCCGCGCAGAAAGATCGGCATCAACGCCGGCACCAGCGTGATCGAAAGCAGCGAAGAAAGAACGAGCACCAGCGTCTTGGTCCACGCCAGCGGGCGGAACATGCGCCCCTCCTGCGCCTCCAGCAGAAAGACCGGCAGAAACGACACCACGATGATGAGGAGCGAGTAAAAGAGCGCGGGGCCTACCTGCTGCGCCGCGCCCACCAGAATGCGGCGCCGCTCCTGTTCGTTCGGGGTCTCCTCGCGCTCGGCCAGATGCCGATAGCCGTTCTCCACCATGACGATGGCGGCGTCGATCAGCACGCCAATGGCCAGCGCCAGCCCGCCCAGCGACATGATGTTCGAGCTGATGTGCAGAAAGTACATGGGGATAAACGCGCCCAGCACCGCAATCGGCAGCGTCAGAATCGGCACCAGCGCGGAGCGGAAGTGAAACAGAAACGCCAGGCTGACGAAGCTGACGATGATGGCTTCGAGGATCAGATCGCGCTTCAGGGTGCGGATGGACTGGTGGATGAGCCAGGACCGGTCGTAGGCATTCATCACCTCCACGCCGGGCGGCAGCGACGGCGCAATCTCACGCAGCCGCGCCTTGACCGCCTCGATCACGTTGAGCGCGTTCATGCCGTAGCGCATCACCACGATGCCGCCGACCGTCTCGCCCTGGCCCTGCCAGTCGGCCGCGCCGCGGCGCACGTCGGGACCAAAGTTGACGGTGCCAAGATCCTTCACCAGCACGGGCGTGCCGTTCTTCGTCGCCACCGGCACGTTCTCGAGATCGCTCAGGTTCTTGAAGTAGCCGAGGCCGCGCACCATGTACTCGGCGCCGCCCGCCTCCATCACGTCGCCCCCGACCTCATTGGTGCTCTGGCGGACCTTGTCGATCACCGTGGATGCGGAGATGCCGTAGGAGAACAGCTTCGCGGGATCGAGGTTCACCTGGTACTGGCGCACGAACCCGCCGATCGAAGCCACTTCCGCAACGCCCGGCACCGTCTCAAGCTGGTAGCGCAGATACCAGTCCTGCAAGGCCCGCAGATCGGCGAGCGATTGCGTGTGCGAACGGTCCACCAGCGCATACTCGAAGACCCAGCCGGCGCCGGTCGCATCCGGCCCGATGGCCGGGTGCACATCCTGCGGCAGCTTGCCTGCGATCTGTTGCAGATACTCCGTCACCCGCGAGCGCGCCCAGTAGAGATCGGTGCCGTCCTGGAACACCACAAAGACATACGAGTCGCCGAACATGGTCTGCGCGCGTACATTCTTGACGCGGGGCGCAGAAAGCAGCGCCGACACGATCGGATAGGTGACCTGATCTTCGATCACGTTGGGCGGCTCGCCCGCCCACGGCGTGTGAATGATGACCTGTACGTCGCTGATGTCGGGCAGCGCGTCGAGGGGAATACGCTGCATGGACCACACCCCCGCCACCACCAGCAGAACGGCTCCCGTGCATACCAGGAAGGGATTTCGCGCACACCAGGCTATGATTCGCGCGATCATCACATGCCTCCTGTCGCATCTGCGCTGAGTTGCTGGCTGGCGATCGTCTGGCCTCCGCGCCGCACCGTCACCGTCACCTGATACGTTCCTCCGGCGGGCAACTGAATTGGGGCTCTGTAAGTCCCGTTGCCCTGGTCGGTCAGCACGGCCGAGGCGTGCTCGGCGGCCATCCCCATGGCCGGCATGGCCGGCATGAAGAACGTGACCTCTACCTGCGCGCCGGTAACAGGCTTTCCATCGCTGGCCGTGAGCTGCACGCGTACAGTATTGCTGCCCTTGCGCGGGGTGACCGGGCTGGTGCTGAAGGCGATGGCGACGTTGGCTTCTGCGGCCTGCCTGGGCGCCGGCTGCGCCGCCGGAGGCGCAAAGTTCTGCATTGCGGACTGCAACTGCGCTTCCGAGTCGATGAGAAAGTTGGCCGATGTCACCACCCGGTCTCCCGCCTTCAGCCCGCTGAGGATCACGAGCGAATCATCGATCTGCGGCCCGGTCGTCACTACCCGCGGCTCCAGGTTTCCCTGCCCGTGATCAATGAAAGCGATGGCGCGTTGGCCGGATTGCAGCACCGCCGACGCCGGCACCACGAGCTGACGTCCCAGTTCCTCGGCAATCCTTATGTTCACAAACATGCCCGGCTTCAGCACCAGGCCGCGGTTGGCAAACACCAGCCGCACCCGCACCGTGCGCGTCGTGGCATCCACCTGGGGAAGCACCTGATCGATGCCCCCATAAAAGCTGCGCCCGGGATACGCATCCACCGTCACGGTTGCCGCATCGCCCTGTCGCAGCCGGCCCACGTCCTCCTGGAACACATTGGCGTAAACCCAAACGGTGCTCAGGTCGGCAATGGTGTAAACCTTGGTCTGCGGTTGCACATAGGCATTGGGCAGCGCGTTGCGCTCGGTGATGAATCCCGAAACCGGCGAGTAGACGGTCACATTGCGTTCTACCTTGCCGGTTTTTTCGAGGGCCGCGATCTCCTGCGGCGCTACCCCAAACTGCTGCAACCGCTGTTCGGCTGCCTGCGTGAGCCAGCCGCTCTCCTGGCCGGCCATGCCGTTGCCGCCGGTTGCAAAGGCCTTTTCATTTTGCCGCGCCAGCAGGTACTCCTGCTCGTTGCTCACCAGGTCGGGGCTGTAGATGGTGAAGAGCGCCTGCCCTTTGCGCACATACTGATAGGTCGCGTTGGCAAAGACCTGCTGAATCCAGCCGGGAAAGCGCGTCTGCACGTAGGCCAGCTTCTCTTCGTCGATGTCCACATTGCCGGGCACATCGAGCTCGTGACGCACGTTCCGGATCTCGGCAGTTGCCATGGTTACGCCGATCTCCTGGAGGCGCTGCGGCGAAATCTGCACCGGCGCAAGCTGAGGATCGCTGGCGGCCGGCATCTTCATTGCCATGCCGGGCTTCACTGCCGGGCCGCTGGCAAGGACCGCATCATTTGCCGCCGCAGGCGCTGCCACGGCAGGATTCCGATGCAGCAGCAAATATCCCACGGCAGCAGCCAGCGCAACGCAGGCTGCCACTGCCGCTCCTAATGCAATCTTGTACGCGCGAATCTTCATGGCTTCACCTCCGGCTGCACGGGCTGCAATTTGTCGAGCGGAATGCCAGTGGCCAGCTCGAGATCGGCCATGCGTTCGTCAAAATCGCCGACTGCCTGAATCCAGTCCACATCGATGTCAATCACCGCCATCTGGCTATCGAGCAGGTTGAGAAAACTGGTCTGATTGTTCTGGTACGCGATCACGCTGGATTGGAGCGTGGCCTCGGCCTGTGGCCTGAGTTGATCGTGATAGAAGAGCGCCAGCCGCTGCGCGGCCTGGGCTTCGACCAGCGCTTCGCCGATCTGTTCGCGTGCGGTGTTCCGCAGCGCAGCCAGCTCCGTCTCCTGCTCGCCTGCCCTGGCCGTCGCTTCCGCAATCTCCGCGTTGTGCTTGCGGTGGTTCAGCCAGGGCAGATTCATCGAGCCTTCCACCATGTAGCTGTTCCGCATCGCCTGGCCGGCAGGCATCAGCATGTAGCCGCCGCTCACCGTAAAGTCCGGTGCGTAGGCCTTCTTCGCCAGCGCCTGTTCGCGCCGGCTGCGCTCCACGGCCGCTTGGGCGGCCACCAGATCCGGGCGCGAGCCGAGCGCCGCCGACTCCATCCTCTCCTCCGAGGGCAGCGGCTCCAGCACGGCATGTTTCCCCTCGACCAGGAGGGGAGCTGCGGGATCGCGATCCAGCAATGCGTTCAGCCGCGCGCGCGCAACACCTTCCTCGCGGCTAAAGCGGATCATATGCGCCGAAAGCGCCGTAAGCGCCACCTCCGCCTTCAGCAGATCCTGCTGCGGCACATTGCCCACGGCATACTTGATACGCGCGGCTTCGATGGTCTGCCGCGCCAGGCCCACGTGGTCGGCATGGATGCGCAACTCGTCCTGCACCAGCAGCAGGTCGTAGAAGGCCTTACACACGCGCACCTCGACATTCAGCCGGACGGCGGCCAGGTTTGCCTTCGCCTCATCCACATCGGACGCAGCAACATTGGTGCGCAGCGCGCGCCTGTTGCCGCCGGGCAGCGTCTGGCTCAGGCTGAACATGTTTTGCGCGGCATTGAAGTCCCAGGGCTTCTCCAGCGGCACACCCCAGCCGCGGTACATGGCCTCGGGATCGTCAAGGGCGCCGGCAATCGGCAGATGCGCCTGCGCTACCGCCAGCCTGCGCGCTGCCACTGCAATATCCGGATTGGCCGTGAGCGCGATCCGCTCGGCTTCCTCCAGCGTCAGGGCCGGACCTGGCAAGCTAGGCGCGGTCATTGCGCTGTCCATGAGTGCATAAGGATCGGGCAGTGCTGGCGGGTGGACCGCTGCTGGCGGGTTCGCCGCCGCTTGCGCATGCACGACCCCGCAAAGCGCACCACCTGCCCACAGGCAGAGTGCAACTCTCAGAGCTTTCATTGCTTCCTCGTTTTCAAAAAAGACCAGAGCTCAACCGCACGCAGAGCAACGCGCGATCGTGGCAGTCAGCGAGGGAGCGTTGCTAGATACGAAGAATGGAAGAATAGCCGGGAGGCGGTGGAGAGGGCGCGGCGTCGATCCTCCGCAGCGCCGCACGATGGCTCTGCTGCAGTGCCGGCACATCCATCGGCCCCAGGCCGGGGTGCGCAGTCCATGTGCTGAGGGCGCCAGGCGCCACAGCCGGAGGAACGGCATTCTCGGGACTCGGATGGCAGCATGCCATCGCGGCCGTAGGCGCGGCATCCGGACAGCCCCGCATGGCCCCCCGGCAGCAAGGCATCGGAGCGGCTGTCATCAGACAGGCGAGCGCGGGCTGCGCGGCCCATAAGGCCAACACAGCGATTACAACCAGCGCGCCTTTCCTGCCCATGTGCATAGTCTAATCCAACTGCTTCGAGCATCGTCGATCGAGTCTTGTCCGCACAGTGATCCATATCACAACTAAGCCCCTGTGATGGTGGTCGCAAGCGCTGGTCCGCGCGCCATGTAGCATCCCACCATGCAAAGCGCCGTAGAGATTCTCCGCAGCCGCCGCAGCATTCGTGCTTTCACTGATCGTCCGGTTCCGTGCGATCTCATTGAGGAAATCGTCGACTGTGGCCGGCTCGCGCCCACGGCCATGAACCAGCAGCCGTGGGACTTTGTGGTGGTCACGCAGCAGGCGGAACTGGCGCGCATCCCTGCCATGGTCGGCCATGCCGAGTTCATTGCCCATGCCGCCTTTGTCATCCTGGTGCTGGCGCGGGAGTCGATGTGCCCCGTCGAGGATTGCTGCGCAGCCACGGAGAACCTGCTGATTGCGGCGGCCGCGCATGGCATAGGCTCCTGCTGGGTGGCCGCCTTTGGACAGCCGTATGCCGCGACGGTGGCCGCCGCCTTCGGAGCGCCCCCTGACCGTCACTCGGTCGGAATCTCC
>JAJZCY010000274.1 GCA_021828835.1 Acidobacteriota bacterium
AGGAGATTCTGCACTCGACGCGGCCGCAGATTCCGCTGATCTGGAGCGAGTTCAACGCCGCCTACGACAATCGTCAGAACGTCACCGACTCGATCTTCATGGGACCCTGGCTGGCCGACACCGTGAGCCGCTGCGATGGAATGACGCAGATGATGTCGTACTGGAGCTTCTCCGATGTCTTCGAAGAACAGGGCGTAGTGAAGACGCCGTTTTACGGTGGCTTTGGCCTGGTGGCGGAGCTCGGCATTCCCAAGCCTTCTTACGATGCCTTCGAACTGCTGCACGCTCTGGGAACGGAACGCCTGCCTAATTCGTCTCCCAATGTGCTGGTCACGCGCCGCAAGGATGGCACGCTGGAGATTGCGCTGTGGAACTATGTCGAGCCGGGCGGCACCGGATCCGCTAAAACCATCGACCTTGATCTGCAAGGGATTGCCGCAGACGCGCATGCCACGATTTTGCGTCTGGACGCGGAGCACGGCGACACACTGGACGCCTGGAAGAAGATGGGCAGTCCCAAGTACCCGAGTAAAACGCAAGTCGAAGAGCTGCGCCGGGTAGCGGATTTGGGGCCGGGCCAGATTGAGCCGCTTCACGACGGTCGATTTTCCGTCCAACTGCCGCCCATGGGACTGGCCGTGGTCGAGATTCATTAGAGTTTTTATCCCGGATCAAAGTTTGTTGGCCTTATGCAGCGCTCCTCGTCTAAAGGTGTGGGGAGCGCTGCTGGAATGGCTCTCCGCACTTGACCTGACTCTCCACTTCAGATGAAATAAAGCCTGTACCGCTTTTGCCAATTAAAAGACCGGTCAGCCCGCATTGGGTGTGTCGGCGTCCGCTCGTTGTGTCGTACCGTTCCGCTCAATCGTAAGAACATTTTTGTGCTTTTTTGAGGGAACTGAACGCTGTATGCCACTTGATGCTTCCCCCGCGGCCATGACGCGCCGCCACTTTCTCCGCGCCATGGCACTTTCCGCAGGTTGTGCTGTTGTTCCTCCCGCCTTCGCGCTCGCAGCCACCCCTTCCTCATTCCCACTCGACAGCGGTGACCAAGCCTTCCTCGATGAACTCGAGCGGCTTGGCTCCCTCTATTTCTGGGAGCAGGGTAGTCCTGAAACCGGTCAGGTGCTGGACCGCGCACGGCACGACTTGAACGGCGCTCGCGATCCACGCCGCATGGCCAGCATCGCCGCCACCGGTTTCGGTCTCACCGCACTGTGCATCGCCGACCGGCGCGGTTATCTGCCCCACCAGCAGGTGCTCGAGCGCGTACGCACCACCCTGCACTGGCACCTGAACCAGATGCCCGAGGTGCATGGCTTCTTCTACCACTTCACAGATATTGAGACCGGCGTACGCTGGGCCCGTTCCGAGGTCTCCTCGATCGATACCTCGATTCTGCTCTGCGGCATTCTCACCGCCAAGGCTTATTTCGACGATCCGCAGATCACCGACATGGCGGAGCAGATCTATCAGCGCGTGGATTGGCCCTGGCTGCTCAATGGCGGCTCCACATTCTCGATGGGCTGGATGCCCGAGTCGGGGTTTCTCAAGCATCGCTGGGATCACTATTGCGAGCTGATGATGATTTACCTGCTCGCCATCGGCTCGCCTTCGCATCCGGTGAATCCGGAGGTGTGGCGCAACTTCACCCGTCCCATCATTCGCTTCGAAGGATACCAGTACATAAGCGGTACCGATCCCATCTTCACGCACCAGTATTCGCATGCCTGGTTCGACTTCCGCAACAAGCGCGACGCTTTCACTGACTACTTCGAGAATTCGGTGATTGCCACGCGCGCCCACGAGGCCTTCTGTCTTTCGCATCCCGAGTGGTTCAACAGGGACTACTGGGGCGTTACGGCTTCGGACTCCATCGGCGGCTACACCGGCTGGGGCGGTCCGCCGGCGATGGGTCCCCTCGACGGATCTGTGGTGCCTTCCGCCGCGGCGGGTTCGCTGCCCTTTGTCCCAGCCGACTGTCTCGCGGTGCTGCGCGCCATGAAAGAGAAGTGGGGCAAGCTGGCCTGGACCCGCTACGGCTTTGTGGACGCCTTCCATCCCGCGGCCGACTGGTACGACCGCGACGTGCTCGGCATCGATCAGGGTATCTCCGTGCTCATGGCCGAGAACCTGCGCAGCAGCTTCGTCTGGGATGTCTTCATGACGAATCCGGAAGCCGTGCAGGCCATGCAACTCGTCGGATTCAAGAGAGAAGCCTAGCCTGCGGCGCGCTCCATCTGGTTGTAACGAACTGCTGCCGCGCGGCCGATCGTCCGCGTCGGCAGCGGCTCGCTCCCGCTGACCTTTGCGCCGCGCGTGTGGCCACTCCAGCCCGGCTGCGCTCTCGTCGCATTTTCCTCCGCCACGCAGGTTCGCTACACAGCTTGGCCCGTCAGGTCTCGAACGGGAGATGCCGCACCTCG
This sequence comes from Acidobacteriota bacterium, assembly GCA_021828835.1. Lineage (GTDB taxonomy): Bacteria > Acidobacteriota > Terriglobia > Terriglobales > Acidobacteriaceae > Telmatobacter. Next base: position 2,427 of record JAJZCY010000274.1, read on the forward strand.
CACAAAGGATGGATGCCCGCGGCTGTCCGTGCGGGGCAAGCAGCTCAAGCGGCATGCAGAGTAAAACTGTGCATCGCAATGGGGGGAGGAATTGCCATGACAGACGCCGAAAAGAACCGCGTGAGGCGCAGCGAACCTGAGGATCCACGGGAGCGGTTTGCCAAGCCGCCATTTCCTGAGCAGCAGCAGCCCGCTCCCGGCAGTTCGGCTGAACTGAATCCCCAGGCCGATTACGGCGAGCAGAGCTATACCGGCCACGGCAAGCTGCTGGGTCGCGTGGCCCTGATTACAGGTGCTGACAGCGGCATCGGCCGCGCGGTGGCGCTCTGCTTTGCCAAAGAGGGCGCGGACGTGCTCTTTGCCCATCTTCCCGAGGAGCAAAGGGATGCGGCCGAAACGGTTCGCTTGGTCGAGAGCGCAGGTCGCCGGGCTGTTGCCGTTGCTGGAGATATCCGGCAGAAGTCGTTCTGCCAGCAACTCGTGGAAAAGACACTTCAGACTTTCGGCCACCTCGACATTCTTGTCAACAACGCCGCTTTCCAGCGTACCTACGCAAAGCTCGAAGATATTCCGGAAGAGGAGTTCGACGCAGCTTTCCGCACGAATGTTTACGGTACCTTCTTCCTGTCACAGGCGGCGCTGCCGCAGATGAAGCCGGGAGGCGTAATTCTGAACACCTGTTCGATCGAGTCCTACGAGCCGGCAGCCTACCTGCTGCCTTATGCCGCCACCAAGGCCGCCCTGGCCAGCATCACCAAGTCACTGGCCAAGCTGTCCATCAAGCGCGGGGTGCGGGTCGCCGGGATCGCGCCCGGGCCGGTTTGGACGCCGCTGATTCCGTCCACCATGCCCAAGGAGAAAGTGAAGAGCTTTGGTGAGAACACTGCCTTCAAGCGGCCGGCGATGCCGGTCGAGCAGGCGGCGGTCTTCGTCTTTCTCGCCTCCGACGACGCCAGCTACGTGACCGGGGAGATCTACGGCGCTACCGGCGGCAGAAGGCCGGTTTAGGTCCTTCATTTCCGCCGCCCCGCCGAGCTTCGCCCCATTTAAACTGGTGCTGAGGCAAAGACGCGGCGGTATGGATAAATTTGTGATTCGCGGCGGCAATCCGCTGGTGGGGACGGTACGCATCTCCGGCGCCAAGAACTCGGCGCTGCCGTGCATCGCCGCGGCCATTCTGACCGAAGACGACATCGTGCTCGAAAACATTCCGTTGGTGCGAGACATGGACACCGAGCGGCGGTTGCTGGAATCGATGGGCGCGGCGGTGCAGCGGCCTGAGGCCAACGCCCAGCACCTGATGACCATCAGTTGCCGCAGCCTCTCCGATCCGGTGGCGCGGTACGAAATCGTGAAGACGATGCGCGCCAGCTCGCTGGTGCTGGGGCCGCTCGTGGCCCGCACCGGCATGGCGCGCGTGGCCATGCCCGGCGGCTGTGCCATCGGCGGACGCCCGATCGACCTGCACCTGAAGGGGCTGGAAAAAATGGGTGCGGCGATCACGCAGGAGCACGGATACATCGAAGCTCGCGCGGAACGCCTGCGCGGCGCCCACATTGTCTTCGACAAGATCACCGTGACCGGCACCGAGGACCTGCTGATGGCGGCGGTGATGGCCGAGGGCGAGACGCTGATGGAGAACTGCGCGCGCGAGCCCGAGGTTTGCGATCTGGCCGCACTGCTCAACGCCATGGGTGCGAAGATCGAGGGCGCGGGTACTTCCACGATTCGCGTGCACGGCGTCACCAGCCTGCATGGCGCCCATTACCGCATCAATCCCGATCGCATCGAAGCGGGAACCTTCCTCATTGCCGGCGCCATCACTGGCGGCGACCTCATCGTGGCCAACTGCGATCCAGCGCACCTGGGGGCCGTGATCGCCAAGCTGCAGGAGGCCGGCGCGCGCGTCGATGTGCTCGGCGGCGATTCGGTGCGGGTGCGCGGCGGCGGCAAATTGCAGGGCGCCGATATCTCTACTGAGGAGTATCCCGGATTCCCCACCGACATGCAGGCGCAGTACATGGCGCTGGCCACGCAGGCCGAGGGCGTGAGCCTGGTGACCGAGAACATCTTCGAGAACCGCTTCATGCACGTGCAGGAACTCGTCCGCATGGGCGCCAACATTAAGGTGGACGCCAAGACTGCCACGGTGCGCGGGCCGGCGCGGCTGTCGTCTGCCGCGGTCATGTGCTCCGACCTGCGCGCCTCCGCGTCGCTGGTGCTGGCTGCGTTGGTGGCCGAGGGCGAGACGGTGATCGACCGCGTCTACCACATGGATCGCGGCTATGAGCATATCGAGCAGAAGCTCAGCTCGGTCGGCGCGCAGATCCAGCGGCTGGGCAATCTGTTCGCCCCGCGCGAGCAGGCCGCCTATATGGCCGACTAGCCTGCATTATTCGTGAAGCGCGAGGTAGCGAAAGCCTTTTTGTGCTACAAACATGTTGACAAGACAGTGTTTAAGGCACGCAGAAAGGCTTTCGC
>JAJZCY010000018.1 GCA_021828835.1 Acidobacteriota bacterium
CACAGACCTTTCCAAATGAATCTGACGGCCCTTGACGCCCTTGCGAAATTCTTCGACGACTTCAAGAAGTGATGTTGGTTAGCCTTCTATATTATTGCCCGCATTTGAGACCTGGGAAAGCTTGAAAGCTTCGACCAGAAAATATTACTCCTATGTCGGCCAGTGTTCAGGAATCCGCACGCCGGCTGAAGTAACATCCTCTCGCCGTCTACCCCTTCTCCTCCAGCACATTCCTCAGCGCAAAGCTCGTCTCCAACCGCGTCACCCCGGGCAGCCGCGAGAGCTCGTTCTGGTGCAACCGCCCGTAGTCGTCCATGCCGGCCACGCGCGCCACCAGAATGTAGTCGTACTGCCCGGCCAGCAGATGGCAGCTCACGATGTCGTGGCAGTGGCGCAGCGCGGACTCAAACGCGCCCAGCACCGCCGCCGACTGCCGCTCCAGCGTCACCCGAATGAACACCGTCATCGGCTTGCCCAGCAGCTGCTCGTCGATCAGCGCGCGATAGCCGCGGATAGCGCCCGCGGACTCCAGCGCCGCGATGCGCCGGGAGGCCGCCGAGGGTGAGAGCCCCACCGCCTCGCCCACCTCAAAATTCGTGGCCCGGCCGTGCCGCTCCAGGTAGTGCAGGATGGCGAGATCCAGCTCGTCGAGCCCCTCGCCGCGCTCCCGGAACCCATGGCCTGCCGCCGATTCTCTTGTTTTGTGCTCACGATCCAGCTTTTCAGCACGCTTTGTGCTCATTTCGCTGTTTTACCACAATCTTTGCACACACTGAAAGCTGCCACCGGCCTATGATGCTCGCAGTAGAAAGCCGGACTATTTGCCCGGCGCCATCCAGGCATCCTCCCTTTGTACGCATATGGCGCCGGGCCCTTCTTTGGCATCTTGGTCCATAAAGGCCGGCACTGAGGAGGAAACCCATGATCATCGGCGTTCCCAAGGAAATCAAGGACAACGAGGCGCGTGTGGGCATCACCCCCGCCGGCGCCAAGGCCCTCCATGAGGCTGGCCACAAAGTTCTGGTGGAGACCCAGGCCGGCGCGGCCTCCGGCTTTCCCGACGACGAGTACCAGAACGCCGGCGCGGAGATTGTCGGCGATGCGGGTTATGCCTGGGGCAAAGCCGACATGGTGGTCAAGGTCAAAGAGCCCATCGAGAAGGAATATGTCTACTTCCGCGAGGGGTTGGTGCTGTTCACCTATCTGCACCTGGCGCCGCTGCCGCAACTTACCGATAAGCTGCTGGACGCCCGGGTGATCGGCATCGCCTACGAGACGGTGCGCGACCGGCGCGGCATGCTGCCGCTGCTCATGCCCATGAGCGAGGTGGCCGGCCGCATGAGTGTGCAGGTGGGCGCAACCTATCTTGAAAAGGAGCGCGGCGGGCGCGGCATTTTGCTGGGCGGCGTGCCCGGTGTGCCCCCGGCGCAGGTCACGGTGCTGGGCGGCGGTATTGTGGGCACCAACGCGGCGCGCATCGCCCTGGGCATGGGCGCCAAGGTCACGCTCATCGACATGAACATGAACCGGCTGCGCGAGCTGGACGATCTGTTCGGCGGCCGTCTCTACACGCTGGCCTCGAACAGTTACAACATCGCCAATGCCACCCGCGAGGCGGACCTGGTGATCGGCGGCGTGCTGATTCCCGGCGCCACCGCTCCCAAGCTGGTGACGCGTGCGATGGTCTCCCAGATGAAGAAGGGCGCGGTGATCGTGGACGTGGCCATCGACCAGGGCGGCTGCGTGGAGACGGCGCGGCCCACCTCCCACTCCAATCCCAGCTACACCGTCGATGGCGTGGTGCACTACTGCGTCACCAATATGCCGGGCGCGGTGCCGCATACCTCCACGCTGGCGCTGACTAACTCCACCTTCCCGTACGTGCTGCGGCTGGCAAACCTGGGCGCGCACGAAGCCCTGCGCCAGGACACCGGCCTTGCGGACGGCCTGAACACCTGGCTCGGCTCGCTCACCCATCAGGGCGTGGCCGAAAGCCAGCAGCGCGACTGGCGGCCGCCTGCGAGTGCTCTAACAGAGACTCCGCTGGTGCAGGTCTAGCCGAGTTCCCGGCCGCACCGCAGGTTCCCGGGTGCCCAGGTCTCGCTTTTGAGACCTGGGAAAGCACGACTCCAATGGCGCGGAAGCGCCGTCTGCCGCACCGCAGATGCCACCAACTTTGCGAGAAATTTCCCTCTCCCGCGCTACCGTCGACCTTGAGGAGCCCCGTTTCCGCGGGGCCAAGGAGATCGGCGATGTCCATCCAACGCTGCTGCCACGTCAAAATCAACGGTGCCCGCTGCACCATGCCCGCCGTCAACGGCGCCGAGTTCTGCTACCACCACGACTCGCTCCGCACTCTCAAACGCATGCGGCCCCAGCCCGCGCCGCCCAAGTGGCTCTCCACGCCTCTCTTCCATCTCCGCTATCCCGATAACTACGAGGACCTCGTCTTCAACTCCCATCTCGCCATCGATGCCTTTGCCCGCCACGAGATCGACTACCGCCAGCTCACCGCCGCCACCCGTCACTTCGAGATGATCCGCAAGTGCCTCATCGCCGCCGAACGCCACAAGAAGCTCCACGGCCGCATCGAGGAGACCGAGACCACCGTCACCGAGTTCCGTCGCGGCGAGGACGGCGAGCTCCTCGCCCTTCCCGATCCCGCGCCGGCCCCACCCGCCGCTCCCGAGCCGCTTCCTGCCGCAAGCCTGGATCAGACCGCAGCCCCTCCCGAGCACATTCCCGCTCCAAGCCTGGATCAGACCGCAGCGCCTCCCAACCCTCTTCCTACTGCAAGCGCGGATCAGCCCGCAGCGCCTCCCGACCCCCTTCCCGTTGCAAACTCGGATCAGTCGGAAGCGCCTCCCGAAAGCAAGGCCCCGGCGCGTCCCGAACCTGCCCGTGAGAACCCCGCTCCCCCACAGGCACTCTCGTTGCCGCCTTTGCCTCCGTACCACCTCGGCCCCGGCGGCATCAGGATTTACCACAGTGTTTTCTCACACTTACAGGAAAACAAGAGCTAAGTCCCGTGTTTCCCACACTTACCGAAACCAGGAAAATCAAGTGGCTTGTTTTCAAATACTTGTGTTTTCAATGAACATTTCGATCGAGCCCTGATACCGGGTGCCCATCAAGGTCCCCCGAAGGGACCTGGGAAAGCACAACTCCCATCGCACGCAAGCGCCGTCTGCCGAACGAGGTTGGGCCAGCGGCTCGATAGATTCGCTTTCGGGTATCTCAGCAGCAGTGCCGCGGTGCGGGGATGGCGCTTGCGCACCATAGAATGGATCCTCTTCCCAGTCCCAAAAGCTTGTCCAAGGTGCCTGGCCTATCGCTACTCGCTGCGCTCCGTAGTCTCGTTCCCTGTTCCCTTGTTCCCTTGTTCCCTGCCCTTCCGCACTTCTTCCATCACCGACTGGATGAGGGCCTTCGCGCCCTCCATGCCGTTGAGGACGGCCTGCAAATCGAGCGCCGGCACATTGGGATTGCGGTTGGAGGTGCAGTAGACGCCGTGCTGCCCCACCAGGATCAGCGAGTCGGTGAGCAGATCGAGCGCCACCGCCAGACGGCCCCGCTCCACGCCCATCATGAACTCGTGCTGCTCGAGCTCGGCGCGCTTCTCGTCGAAGACATTCATAGCTTCAGCCTAACCGAAAGGACATTGGGCGCAGACCTCGGCGGTGGATCAGCTCCGTTCTCTGTCTTGCAGGGCATCTTCAACTTCTACATGCCTTCGCTCGCGACGCAAAGTGTTACCCATGTCCCCGGTCTGTTCTGTTACCGCTCTGCCCGGTCTTGCCCCCCGTGTCAGGGCACAACTTCAGTCGTGCCGCAAACGCCGCAAAGAAAAACCTGGGCTTCAGCCCTTGCCGGAGGCTTTTTGGGTCATCTCCCGATTGCCGGCCATACAGCCGCGCCGGAGGCGCAGGGTTTTTTTAGCCCCGCGCTTCAGCGTGGGGTAAGAGAGGACACGCTTAGAAAGCCCTGTAGGGGCGGCGCGTCTTGAAAACGCACGGATTCAGTCCCCGTGAGAGGCTACCTCTCCTCCTGCGCTCGCCGTGCGCATCAGGACTTCGTCCGCCGACGTGACTGCACGTTCGAGACTCGCTGCGGAAATTCGATGCAATGCCCACAGGCGAGCCCCTACAAGGGGCACATCTTTCCCCGGAACCCTTGAGCCGAGTTCTCTCTACCTGGGCAGAATAAGCTGAGCATGGCGCATCTGTCGGGTACAGGCAGGAGTACGGCATATGCGGCTTTTCCTTTCCTTTGTGGGCTCACTCGCCCTCACTCTCCAGGTTCTGCTCGTCGCCGGGTGCGGCGGTTCAGCTACCCCCAGGGCCGGCAACAACCCCGCCTCTCTTCCAACCATTGGCTATTCGAGCAACCCCAGCCCGGGATGTGGAGGAGCGGAATCGGGATACAACAACCAGAACGGATCGGTCTCCGGGATCTGGTTGCAATCCCCCGCACCCGGCCAGAATCCAGGCAATGTTACGGTGAATGCAACCGCGTACGCCACCGTTCCCCTTACCCAGTGGACGGTCTGCCTCGACGGTCAGGCCGTATACCAGGCAAATAGCCCGGCCACTTCCATCTCGCAGGCCATTAGCATTCCCACTGGCCAGCATCTTCTGTGGGCAAGCGTCAAGGACTCTAAGGGCGATTCCGACAGATCCGAAATCAGACTGATCCAGGTTGGAACGCCGCCGGCGGGCAGTACGGCACTGCCAACTCCGCCCGCCAATGCGAAGGTGCTGACGGAGATGCAGAATGTCCAGGCCAACTGGAGCATCTGCAGCGCGTGCGCGGCGGGGACGAACGTCACCAAGAATTACACAATGACCTTTGACCAGAGCCAGCCTTCGCTCAGCGGCAGCAGCATGGAGATGTATGCGGGCGGCCCGTCCTGGAGCAACGTTCTGTTCAAGGACATCATGATGGGGACCACTCCCTATACCCATTTCCTGTGGGACTTCTGGGTCTACCACGACCCTGCTGTCGAATCCCACTTCTGGTCCTCGGAGCTCGATTTCTACGTGGTCTTGTCAGGCCAGGAGTTTATGGCCGGCAGCCAGTGCGACTTTGGAGACGGCTACTGGGCCACCTGGGACAGCCAGGGCTCTCGTTGGGTTCTCAATGGAATCCCTTGTCCGCATTGGACGCCGGGCTGGCACCATATTCAGGAGTACGATGACATCCCCAACTCCACGCAGTATCGCTACGATACGCTGGTCGTGGACGGAAAACCTTACGGGCTCAATCAGACCTGGACCACCAACAGCACCACCTGGCAAGATCAGGTCGGTCTCCAGTTCCAACTGGACCAGGACACCTCCGGTACGCCCCTTCACGAATGGGTCGACAACGTAACGCTGACGATGTGGTAAGAGCAGCGCATCAGCTCACGCTCTCCGCGCTGTAGCGCGCAATCAGTCCGGTCTTCACCGCGTAGCGAAAGACCGAGGCGAAGAACCAGTAGGCGAGCAGCACGTAGACGAGCGCAAGGGCGCAGGCGCCGAAGAGGACGGTTGCGTGAAACGCGCGGCCTGCCACGATCGCGCGCATGCCTTCGAAGACATAGGAGGGCGGCAGCAGCCGCGCAATCCAGCGCATCCACTCCGGCAAGGTGGTGAGCGGGTAGTAGACGGCGGCGAAGGGCGAGAGCAGCGCCGGGATGGGCCACACGAACCACTCCGCCGCCGGGCCCAGCCGCAGCACGATGGCGCTGCCCGCGATGCCCAGCGCCAGGCCGAAGAGAAACAGCACCAGCACAAAGGGAATCGCCAGGAAGCCGTAGACGGCGAAGGAGAGCCCGAAGGCAAGCGTGGCGACCAGCACCATGAACACCAGGCCCACCAGGCTGGTTCCGATGCTGGAGACGAGCAGGCCGCCGATGTACTCCTGCGTAGTGATGGGGCTGGCGAAGACGTTGAGGAAGTTGCGCGACCACACATCCTCAAAGAACGCCGTGGTGACCCCTTGCATGACGCGCGACATGAGATCCCAGAAGAGCACCGCGCCCAGCAGTGCAGGCACGAACTGATAGCGCGAGCCGGTTACGGAGTTCAGATACTTGGTCATGAACCCCCACAGCACCATGTCAATGGTGACCCACGCAAAGAGCGGCAGAAACCGCGCGGCGCTGCCGCGCAGCAGGTAGAACTGGCGCAGGGCGATCGCAAAGAGGCGGCGCAGATTCATTGCGCCTCCCACTCCCATGGCTCGCGGGCCACGCGGATGAAGAGCTCCTCGAGCGTGCGCAGGCCGTGCTGGCCGGGCAGCGCCTTGGGATCGCCTTCCAAGATGATGTCGCCGTGAGAGAGAAACAGGACGCGGTCGCAGACCTCTTCGACTTCGTACATGTTGTGCGAGGTCCACAGCACGCCCACGCCGCTCTCGCGCACGAAGGTGCGGATGGTGTGGCGGATGTCGCGCGCGCTGGCCGGATCGATGGATGCGGTAGGCTCGTCGAGCAGCAATACGCAGGGCCGGTTGAGCATGGCCTTGGCCAGGCCTACGCGGGTCTGCTCGCCGGAGGAGAGCACGCCGCACTTGGTGTTGCGAAAGCGGGCGAGATCGAACTGCTCCAGCAATGCCTCGGCGCGCTGGGCAAAGTTCCGCACCCCGTAGAGCAGTGAGAAGACGTGAAGGTTCTGGTAGACGGTGAGATTGCCGGGCAGCGGCGCATAGACGGCGGCGAAGTTGGTCTGCGCCAACGCGCGCGAGCGGTGCCGCGCCAGATCGATGCCGTTGATATGGATCGATCCGGAGGTGGGCTCGAGGACGCCGAGGATCATGCTGATGGTCGTGGTTTTGCCGGCGCCGTTCAGTCCCAGCAGGCCGACCACCTCGCCCGGGCAGACCTGGAAGTCGATACCCTTCACCGCCTGCAACGAGCCGTAGTGCTTGCGCAGCTCTTGGACCACAAGGACGGGATTGGAGGGAGGCTGACCGGCCATGGCTGAATAGGATGCAAGCAGAATTGTCGCAGACCGGCGCAGGGCCGGGCGGCATGCAACCGTCCATTTACAATAGGCCTGTGTCCACCGACGGTGCAGCACCGATCATCCACGCGCAGAACGTAACCAAGGTTTACTCGGCGGGCCGGCTGGAAGTGCCGGCCGTGCGCGGCCTCTCGCTCGCGGTGGAGAAGGGTGAATTCGTCGCCATCGTGGGGCCCTCGGGCTCCGGCAAATCCACGCTGTTTTACCTGCTGGGCGGGTTGACCCGCGCCACCAGCGGCCGCGTCATGATTGACGGAGTGGACTTTGCCACCCTGGAAGACGCCGAGCGCACCCGGCTGCGCCGGCATCGCATCGGGTTCGTCTTCCAGAAGTTCAACCTGCTGCCCACGCTGTCGGCGATGGGCAACATCGAGATCGCGTATGCCATCAGCGGCCGCAAGGATCCGATGGACCGGCAGTATCTGGAGCACCTGAGCGAGCTGCTGTCGATCCAGGGGCGGCTCGACCACCGGCCGAGCGAGCTGAGCGGCGGAGAGCAGCAGCGGGTGGCGATTGCCCGCGCCCTGATCACAAGACCGGCCATCGTGCTGGCCGATGAGCCCACCGGAAACCTGGACACCAGGAACTCCGACGCGGTGCTGGAGATGCTGGTGCGCTCCAACCGCGAGCTGGGCCAGACCACGCTGATGATCACCCACAACCCGGAGGCGGCGGCGATCGCCGGTCGCATCCTGCACATGCGCGACGGGCAAATTGTGCGCGAGGAAAAGGGTCTGCGCAGCGCTCCGCTGGCACCTCCTGCAAGCCCCGGAAGTTCTGCTGCGCAAACAACTTCGGGCGGCGTTTGACCCAGCATGGGTCGCCCGGTATACTCAGAATTGCTCTGAAGCTTTTCAGGACCGGCAGGAGAGCGGGCTTTAGCAGACAGCCTCTCGCCGGCGAGCAACGGCACTCCTCAAGTGCCGCAATACCTGAAAACTGGAAGCGGGAGTAGCTCAGTGGTAGAGCATCGCCTTGCCAAGGCGAGGGTCGCGAGTTCAAGTCTCGTCTCCCGCTCCAAACCATCCCGGACCTGGGCAAATGGCCCGATGGTTTGGAACGACCCCCCACAAAAGGGCGCGGTACCCAAGTGGTAAGGGAGAGGTCTGCAAAACCTTTATGCGCCGGTTCGATCCCGGCCCGCGCCTCCAAATTCCATCCTCCATCCTCTTTCAAGTCGATCAGCAGATCGGGCTGTTTTCGGCAGCGCTCGGCGTTGCTGTGTTTTGCGTCCGCTGCGGCGAGCTGGGCGGGAAGCAGCGCTCCCATATTGAGAAATAATTCTCCTATTGACACCGATTTCCGGGCGTCTCTATAGTTGCTCGCGTGCTCTGCGCCGGCGGTGTTCGCGGGGAATCCTGCGGGATTCTGCGCCTCCGAAGTTCGCGCCCGGCACTCTGTACAGGGTCCTCAAGGAGCTCAACCATGGTTCGCATCATTCCTCGCCTGGCTGGCGTTGCCGCGCTGGCGGCCTTCCTGCTTTCTTCCGCGTACGCACAGAAACCGCAGACCCCGCCGCACTCCTGGATCGACAAGGACACCGGGCACCGGGTGATCCGGCTTACCGATGAGCCCGGCTCGTCCGGCTTTTACTTCAATGTGAACGCGTATTCGCCGGATGGGCGACTGATGGCCTACAACGCGCCGGACGGCATCCACGTGCTGGACCTGACCACCATGAAGACCCGTCTGCTGGTGCCTAATCCGCCGCGGCCTGCGGGCGCGGTTCCGGGCACGCCGGGGTGGTGGCGTGGTGGGGTTCACGCCATCGTGGTGGGCAAGAAGACCAACAGCGTGTTCTTCTCGAAGTTCGACGCCGAGACCAAGCTGACGACGCTCTATAAGGCGGATATGTACTCGGGCAAGGTGACGAAGCTCGTCACGCTGCCGCTGCGCGCGATGGTGTCGACCATCAACGCGGACGAGACGCTGGGCGCCGGAACCTACGCGGAGACCGAGGCGGGAGCGGCGCAGGAGTATGGCCGGGTGCGGCGTCCCGCGGCGTCGGGACCGGGCGCGCACTCCGGAGGCTTCCTGGTGCAGCCGGAGAACAAAGGCCAGATGATGGAGCGCCGCCTGGCCGCCCACATTCCTCTGGTTTTGTTCACAATCAATTTGAAGACAGGCGAGCAGAAGATTCTGCTTCACTCCACCGACTGGATCAATCACCTGCTGTTTTCTCCCGCGGATCCCACGCTGCTGATGTACTGCCACGAGGGCCCCTGGCAGAAGGTGAACCGCATCTGGACCATCCACACCGACGGCACGCACAACATGCTGGTGCACAAGCGGACGATGGCAATGGAGATCGCCGGGCACGAGTTCTGGGGGCTCGACGGGAAGACCATCTGGTATGACTGGCAGTATCCCAAGGGGCAGGTGTTTTACCTGGCCGGCTACGATCTCGCGACGGGCAAGCGCGTGGCCTATCACATGAGCCGCAACGAGTGGTCCATTCACTTCAACCTGACGCAGGACGCGTCGCTGTTCACCGGCGACGGCGGCGATCCGGGGCAGGTGGCGCACGCGCCCGATGGCGAGTGGCTGGAGCTGTTCCACCCGGAGATGATTCCGCTCGATGGGGCGCTGAACTCACCCGACTATTGGCAGCCCGGCGTCTTCCATGCCGAGCACCTGGTGAACATGGCACACCACAACTACCGGCTGGAGCCCAATGTGCGCTTCTCGCCGGACCGCAAGATGGTGATCTTCACCAGCAACATGTTCGGTCCCAGTTATGTCTTCGGCGTGGAGGTCCAGAAGGCGGCCGATGCGAAGGCGGGGGAGATTCACTCCACGCCCAAGCTGGCGGCGCGGTTCAATCCCGTGAATCCGACCCCGGTGAACGTGCCGGCGAAGAACCATCCTGCTGAATACTGAGTGGCGATTGCAGAGATATAAGGACGGAAGCGTTCCTCACTCCAACCTGGAATGAGAACAGCCGCTGGCGCCCGAGGCCCCAGTGGCTGTTCTTTTGTGACGGGTTCGATTCGCGATTCCGGGCTTACTGCTTGCCGTGGTAGCTGGGGTTCTGCGGAACGCTGATCAGGTTGGCGAAGATGCGGTAGGCCCCCGGGACGCCGAGCGGCAGCTCCCGGTAGAACGCATAGGCGGTGTAGACCCAGACGCCGGAGCCGTAGCGCGCCACCAGCAGACCGCCCTTCTGAGGCGCCTGACCGGAATCGTGGGTTTCAATGGGCGCCTGATAGTGCTGATCCCAGGACTCCATGAACTTGGATCCGCGTTCCTCGATCCATCCCTGGAAGTCATTGGTGGTGATCTTGTTGGGCCAGTTCAGCACGGGGCTGGAAGGCTGTTCGAAGACCATGGGGGAACTCTCATCGGTGACCTCTTCCGGATCGCTGGTCATGCGGTAGGGATACGGGCCGAAGTCATGATCGAACTCCGGAGTCTGGTACTGCACGACCACGGAGCCGCCGTGCTTCACGTAATCAAGGAGGCGGCCGTTGTAGGTGCGCAGATCGGGACGGACGGCATAGGCGCGCACGCCGACCAGGATGAGGTTGTACTTGGAGAGATCGGCGCTGGCCAGGTCTTCCGGCGCCAGGAAGTGCACGTGGATGCCCAGGTTTTCAAGGGAGGCCGGCACATCGTCGCCGCTGCCCTCGATGTAAGCCACCTGCATGTCGTTGCCGACCTTAACGTCGGTGCCGGTGGTCTGGAAGTCGGCCTTGCTGTAATCGAAGTACGGGCGCAGGCCAGGATAGCCGACCTGCACATAGCCGGAGCTGTAGTCCTTGTTGTTGTAGCTGGCCACCGCGGTCAGGTGGTAGACCTGCTGGGCGAGCTGGCTGGGATGGACCTGGAAGGTCACGATCTGCTCCTGGCCATCGGCGCGCAGGGAGAAGCTCTGGGTGGCGGGATCGGAGCTCCAGCCGGCGGGCATATCGAGGCGGACACTGCCCTGCGCCGCGCCCTTCACATTGCTGTGAATGCGCACGCTCACCGGAAATGCGGAGCGCCCGAGCGGGGTGATGGCGTCAGCCTGGACCATCGACACAGAGATTGCCGGGCCGATGGGCATGGGGCTGAAGACCATTCCGTAGCCGACCTCGCGCTGCACGGTCTGCACGGCTTCGGAGAGCTGGACCTGCACGTTCTGATAGGTCGCGGTCACCTGCGCCTCCAGCGGATAAGGCGCCTGCGGCAGGTTGCGGTACTGCTTTTCGTTCACGTTGTAGTAGGGCTGCTCGATGTTGGGCCGGCTGAAGTAGGGCTTGGTATAGGCCGCACTGTCGGGAATCTGGACTTCAAAGCGGCTGTCCATGACGCCGTTTCCGCTCAATGCGCCGGAGGTGCTGCCCTGCGCCTGGATGTCAGAACCGCTTGCGCCCTGCATGTGGAGAGCGACGCTGTCGATCTTCACCGCGACCGGGCTGGCTTCAGCCACATGAACGGCGACCGGGAAGCGCTGTCCGGGAATGGCCATCTGGAAACTCGGCTGGATGCGCATGAAGCGGGCAAACATGCCGGTGGGCGGATGCTGCTGCGTGACGTAGGCGGTCATCGACAGGCCGAGCGAGAGCGCAAGAGCGTTGTTGAACTGATGCTGCTTCGTGGTCAGTTCGTGCACGATGTTGTACTTGGCATCTTCGGAGAGGCTGCTGCTCTGCACCTGCTGGATCAGCTTGTTGGTGAGGGCCAGGCCCTGCGCCAGCAGCGGAGCAATGCCGCTGGGGTTGTCGGCGGAGTACGTGCGGATGGCCTGCTCGACCAGGGTGTTCATCTTGTCGAGGCCGCTGGTCAGGAAGCCGTGCTCCTGGCTGCCGGCGAGGGTTGCGATGCCTGGCAACGAGATATCGATGCCGTCGAAGAATGAGCTTTCGTGGTCTTTGGCCGGGACCCTGGACCCGAAGCGGTGATAGGCGGAATCCTCGGGGCCGGCAAGGGGAATCATGGGGCCGCCGTTCTGCGACTTCTGGAATCCGAGGCCGGTGCGGGAGATCTGCTGTGCGCTCTCGCCATCTGTCGTGATGTAGGCGCCGTCGGGAATCTCCACATTGGCCGCGACCGCGCCAGGCTCCCATTTGCCGGAGATGTAGTTCTGCACGCCGGCCGGTCGCCAGTTATGGGTGGCGTAGTCGTACAGGCCCTTGGGAGAGACCTGTCCCTGCTCGAGCGAGAAGGGGACCCTGCCGTACTCCTTGAGGGGATTCCAGGGACGGAGACCGGCCTTGATCTGATCGGGAAAGACGTTGGGATCGCCCGCGGCCATGAAGACCTTCTGCGCCCACATGCCGGCGGCCTGGTGGTTGCCATGGCCGTCGGATGGGCCGCCCACGAACACCGATGTAACCACCAGCGGCCGAACCAGGCGGACTGCGCGCACCACGTCATAGAAGATGCGGCCCTGCGGGCCGCCCCACTTCTGCATTGCCTCATCGAGGCTCTTGGAGAAGCCGTAGTCGGCGGCGGAGGTAAAGTACTGAGTGGCACAGTAATAGCGGTCGGCTTGCAGCAGCTCTTCGGTGCGCACCAGGCCGAGAGCGTCCCACAGGTCGGAGGACATGACGTTGGCGCCACCGCCACCGCGGTTGAGGGTGAGCAGGTTGACCTGCGCTCCCAGGCCGCGCGCCTCGTAGGCGAGGGCCGCGCCGTCTTCATCGTCGGGATGAGCCGTCATCATCAAAAGGCTGGCGCGCGTGTGCAGCTGGCGCAGGGCGACGCCCAGGGCAGCCGAGCCGCGATTGGCTCCAATCGGCCACTGATTTTGCCGGGCCGGACCTTGCGCAATACACGGAGAGGGCGATTGCGCCGCTGCGAAGCCTCCGCCGCAGCACAAAAGCAAACCTGTCGCCAAGCCTGTGAATACCGTAGAAGCTTTCCTGCTCAATCCCATACCTGCATGTCTCCCTCAAGATGCACGGACCCAGGTGGCCCGGTTCAGGCTGCCGCGCGGAAGGGCACAGGCGCTTGCGCGCCTGTGCCCGGTAGTTCCCCCGTGGGGGGGACGGACAGCGTCAGAAGAGGAATTTTCCGCTGAACTGAAGAATGCGCGGACTTGTGGTGGTGTTAGTGCTCTTGCCGAAGGCCGCGGGGAAAGAGATATTGCCCGCAGGGTTGGCGAAGTTGGGGTGGTTGAAGGCGTTGAAGAACTCCGCCCGGAATTGCAGGCTGCGTTCCGCGCCGACGGAGAAGTCCTTGAACAGGCTCAGGTTCTCGTCCTGGATGCCGGGGCCATGGAACATGCGCGGGCGGCAGGTACCGAAACCGCCCGTTGCAGGAATGGCAAAGGCGTTCGGGTTGATGAAGACTCCGGGGGCTTTGCTGCCTGCGTACTGGTGGTGGTCGGTGGTGGCGCCGCTATAGGGGTTTCCGACGCAGTTCGGATATTCGGCATGGTTGGAGCCGGTATCGCTCACGTCCGGTGCGGTGACGTTGAAGGGAATGCCGGTTTGCAAATTCACGATGCCATTGAACTGCCATCCGCCAATCACGTTGGCCATCTTGCTGTTGTTGTTCATCACCAAGCCGCCCTTGCCGATGGGGAGCACGTAGGTGAAGGCGCCGGTAAAGCGGGAGCGGACATCCTCAGGGGAGTTGCTCATTTCGTGGGCGTAGTCGTAGGCGTTCTGGGGGGTGGAACCGCCGGTAAGGTTATCCACGAAATCCGCCATATTGTGCGACCAGGTGTAGCTGATTTGATACATCAACCCGTGCGTGAACTGGCGGTTGAGGTTGACTTCCAGGGCGTTGTAGTCGGTGTTGCCGTCGTTAGTGGCCAGTTCCAGATAGGCGTGCGTGCCTGCTCCCTTGAGCGCCGTGGTTTGAGTGTTGAGGTTGGCGTAAGGGAAGGTGACGATGGGGCCTGCGGGGCTGGAACTGGTGACGACGCCCTGGTTGGCATTGCGCAGGCGGTTCTCTTTCCTTGCCCAGTTGCCGACGTAGTAGAGACTCAGCAGGGTGTTTCCGCTCAGCTGAATCTCCGGGCCGAAGCTGGCCTGTTCCACATACGCGGTGCGTTCATTGGGGTCCTGAGCGCGAATCTGCAGCTTGGTCAGGTTCACGCCCTGCGCCTTGAGGGTGGCGGCCGGGAATCCATTCTTCAACTGAAAGACCGGCGTGGTGCTTCCCAGGGACTGCTGCACCGAGTCGTCGAGCAGGAAGGGCGGGTTGAGCTGGAGCATGGATTCGGATCCGATGCGATTGACGAACTGGTGGAAGATGCCGAAGCCGCCGCGCAGAACCATGCGGTTCATGGGGTGGTAGGCAAAACCGATGCGGGGAGCCCAGTTGGCGTAATCGGGGTGAATGGTCGTGCGGCCAAACCATCCATTGGACGTTGCGGTCACGATCTGACCGCCGTTGGCGGGGCTGAAGTTCGCCGTCTGGTTCGTGCGATTGAGCCAGAAGGGAGGATAGAGCTCGTAGCGCAGTCCGTAGCTGATGGTGAGATTGTTGCGGATCCGCCAGGTGTCCTGCGCGTAGAAGGAATTCCCGCGCATGTAGTTGTTCACTTCCAGCGCGGTTTCGTAGATCGCCCAGCCGATATCGCCGAGCATATAATCGCCACCCGCAAAACCGGGCGTGTTGGTATAGATTCCGGTTGCCAGGATGGCGCCCTGGGGAGCCTCGAGATCGAAGAAGTTGAGGGAGTTCTCGTGGTATTCGTAGCCGAGCTGGATGCTATGTTTTCCGATCAGGCGATAAAAGTCGTCGACGAATTGGTAGACCTGCGCCACCTGGAACTGCGGGCGGTAGATGGAGGAGCCGATGGTCTGGAATCCGAAGATGTAGTTCGGCGGAAGACCAGCCGTCTCGGGCGTGACCGGGACGCCGGTGAGGCCGAACTTGGGAGCGTCAGAGGTGCCGAGCTGGAGATCGACCGGATCGCTGTGGGCGAAGTCGCGCAGGAAGCCGAAGTGCGCGGTGTTGACGGTATTGGAGGACGGAGTGAAGGTCCAGCCCAGCGCCAGCGACTGGTCATGCAGGATGTACTGGGTGGAGAAGTTGCCGTTTCCTGCAATGGGATTGGAGGTCCACATCGGCGACTGGAAGTCGGAGATATTGAGGGCATACCTTGCGAAGAGCTGATTCTTGGCGTTCAGGGTATGGTCGACGCGCACGTCGAGTTGGCGGGTATCGTTGGGGACACTCTCGACAAACTGATAGTTTGGCGCTCCCGTGAAGACATTGATGTCGCCCAACTGAGGGCTGGGGCTGGGATACAAATTGAAGATGGCCTGGCCGACCGGGTCGATGCAGGTGGGGTTGATGACGTTCCCGGTGATGCACCCGGACTGGCCGTTGGCCACGGCGGTCATGGGGTGGTTGGCAAGGACACTGGAGAAGTCGCCGTTGTGCATGGCCGGCGTGGGCACGGTGGCGTAGGTGGTTTCCTGCTGGCTGCTCAGCAGTTGCTGGTAGGCAGCAAAGAAGAAGGTATGGTTCCGGATGATGGGACCACCCAGCGTGCCGCCGAACTGATTCTGGTTGTACTGGCCTCTGGGGATACCGCCGTAGTTGTTAAACCAGGTGTTGGCGTCGAACACACCGTTCTGAACGTAATCCCACACGTCGCCGTGGAACTGGTTGGTGCCCGACTTTGTGGAGGCGTTGATCACGGCTCCCGCCGAGGTTCCGAACTCAGCCGAGTAGGTTCTGGTTTGCACCGAAAACTCGCCGAGGGCGTCGGGGGGCGGAATCACTGCCTGGGTGGATTGCTCCTGGAGGTTTTCAGAGCCCGTGTTGTTGTCGATGCCGTCCAACTGGAAATAGTTCTGGAGCTCGAGATTGCCGTTGGAGCTGAAGCGGCCTTCCGCGGGGTTGGCCACTTCGACGCTTGGCATGTGATAGGTGCCAGGGGCAAGAAGCGCCAGCTGATCGTAGTTGCGGCCGTTGAGCGGGAGCTGGTTCACCGCGCGGTTGGAGAGCACGGTGGCAACGTTAGCCGACTGCGTCTGGAGGTTGACAGCCGCGGAGGTCACGTGGACAACCTGCTGCACGGAGCCGACCTTGAGGGAGAAGTCCACCTGGACGCGGCTCTGCACATTGACGGTTACGTTCTGGCGGATCTGCGTTTGATAGCCGGGGCGGCTGACCTTGACCGAGTAGGTGCCGGGGATGAGTTGGAGGGCCTGATATTGTCCGGCGGGGTTGGTCAACAGGGTGCGCGTGACGTTGGTGGCCACATTGGTTACGGCCACGTGCGCGCCGGGCACGATGCCGCTGGGATCGCGCACCGTTCCAACAATCGCGCCGGTATCGGTTTGCGCCATGGCAGCCACGCCGGTCAACAGCAACACCGGGACCACCAGAATCAATAGCCGCACTGCCCTCAACCACTGGCTGGCAGTTTTACACTGGGAAACAGCACCCATCTCGACCTCCTCAAAATAGAGAGAAAGAACCCGCCCTGGAACGTCCACGTTGCCACACCTGGGAAAGAGACAACGGAGCTTGAGGCAGAACTCTCCGAATGAGGAGGAATGTTACGTTAGCGCTTATCTGAAAAGCAATAAAAAAATTCAAACAAATAGTGAAGAGGCCTCGAGGGTCGAAATCCGGGGGGTGGTCGAGCTCGGGATGAGGCGTGCTGTGAGCGGCTTACCAGCGGCGAAAAAGATACGGTTCCATGCTGGATTTGAGCTGCCCCAGGCTTGACGGCCCGTGATAGATTTGGTCGAGGATGTCAACGGCCACAGCCCCGGAAGCGAGTCCCCTCCCGCCCCGGACCTCGTCGGCTGGAATCAGGTAACCGCTTACGTGATCTACTGCTCAGCAATCCGTCCCCGGCAGGCGCGGGGCTTCGGCGAGGTGATGGGGTGACGATACCTGGGATCGGGAGAACGGCCGTTCGCGAGGCGGTGAACAAGGCCTGGGATGTGGCCATCGCCGGCGAGATCTTCATCGATCATGTCTTCTCCGGGTTCGAGCGCTGGCCGCAGCCGGGGACGGAATACTTCACCGAGGACTACGTGCGCGAGGTGGGCGGCGGCGCGGCGATCACCTGCTGCGCGCTGGCGCGGCTGGGCGCGCGCGTGGCCATCTTCGGAGTGGTGGGGGAACAAGACGACTGGCTGCGCCGGCGTTTGCAGGAGTATGGCGTGGGCCTGGACGGGCTTCAGCAATCCGCGTGCGGAACCGCCATCTCGGTCAGCATCTCGACGCGCGAGGATCGCTCGTTTCTGACGTGGCCGGGCGCCAATCGTGATCTGGAAGCGTATCTCAGCGATCGGCGCACGCATGATCGGCTGGCCCAAGCTCACCACGTGCATCTCGCGCTGCCGCTGAAACGAAGCCTCGCGGCGGAGCTGATTCCGCAGCTGCGAGCCGCCCACTGCACGCTCTCTCTCGACGTGGGCCACCAGCCGGAATGGCTGCGGGACCCGGCGAACCTTGCCACCTGCCGCGAGGTGGATTATTTTTTTCCAAATGAACTGGAAGGCCGCCTGATGACCGGGCTCACCGATCCGGAGGAGATTTTGCGCGAACTCCGCAGGCGGGGTATTGAGGGTGCGGTTTTGAAGCTGGGCCCCGCAGGAGCGGCAGCTCTGGACGGGGACGGAATCTGCCGCGCCACCCCGCCCCGGGTGGAAGCGGTGGACACGACCGGAGCGGGCGATGCGTTCGACGCCGGATTTCTGCGCGCGGTGGTCCAGGGACTCTCGCTCTCGGGCATGCTGCGCTACGGGTGCATCTGTGGAGCGCTTTCCACGCGCAGCGCGGGCGCGTTGAGCGCATTGCCATCGGCTGAGGAGTTCGGCAAGTACCAGACAACGGAGGAACGATGAAGGTTGCACTGATCGGCGGCGGCGGAGTGCGTACTCCGCTGGTGATCTTCGGAATGCAGGAGGCGGCGCCGGCGCTGGGCACCGAGGAACTGGTTCTGTATGATCCCGATGGCGACCGGGCCCGCATCATGGCTGAACTTGGCCGCGCCCTGGTGCAGCGCGAAGGCGGAAGCCTTCGCATCCGCGTGGCCGATTCGCCGGAAGATGCGATTCGAGGCGCGTCGTTTGTGCTGAACAGCATTCGGGTGGGCGGCATTGCCTCCCGCGCGGTGGACGAGCGGACGGCCATCAGCGCCGGCTATCCGGGCCAGGAGACGACCGGCCCCGGCGGTGTGGCCATGGCGCTGCGCACGGTGCCGGCGGCGCTTGCATACGCGCAGTTGGTGGAGCGGCACGCGCCGGATGCGTGGCTGATCAACTTCACCAACCCCGCCGGGCTGGTCACGCAGGCCATCGCTCAAAACACGGGGGCCAAGGTGGTGGGAATCTGCGACACGCCGGACGAGCTGTTCCATCGCATCGCGCTGGCGCTCGACGCCCCGCCGGAACGCGTTCGCTGCGACTATCTCGGCCTGAACCACATGGGCTGGGTGCGGCGCGTGTATCTCGATGGCGCGGATGTTACCGACCGGCTGCTGGACGACCCTGCGAAACTGGTGCAGCTTTATCCCGACGGGCTGTTCGATCCGGATATGATTCGCAGCCTGCGGTTGATTCCTACGGAGTACTTATTCTTTTATTACTGCCGCCGCAGAGCACTGGAAAACCAGCACACCGTTGCAACGACGCGTGGAGAAGAGGTGGCCCGGCTGAACGAGCAGCTTCTCTCGAAGCTTGCGGCGGAGATCGCGGGCGGCAAGCTCGCGGCTGCTCTCGCGACTTATACTGCGTACATCAATCAGCGTTCGAACTCCTACATGAAGCTTGAGGCAAGCGGTGGATCGGCGTTTTCCGAGCAGGCGCAACCGGACCAGGATCCGTTCCGGGCAGCAACCGGGTACCATCGCATCGCGATCAGCGTGATGAAGGCGCTTTCTGGAAGCGAGCCGCAACGCATCATCGTGAATGTGGTCAACCGCGGGGCCATCGCGGAGGTGGCTGCGGAGGACGTGGTGGAGGTGCCCTGCGCGGTTTCGCGCAATCTGATCACGCCGGAGGCCTGCGGCAGTTTGCCGGAGGCGGTGCGCGGGCTGGTGCTAAGCGCAAAAGCGTACGAGGCGGCGGCAATTCTGGCGGCGAAGACGGGATCGGCGTCGGCGGCGCGCAAGGCGATGCTGCTTTATCCCGCGATCGGAGAGTGGAAGCCGTCTGTAGAACTGGTTGGAGAGATGGTGCGGCAGAATCCCTCGCTTACCTATCTGAAGGAGTAACCTTCTGCGGCCGGCGTAGCGAAGAACTCCGCGAGGTGAGGAGCGAAGCGAAGGCGCAAACTGGAGAGAAGCAGACATGCCGATCCGTCTTAAGGACATTGCGAAGGATCTTGGCGTCTCCGTCGTTACGGTATCCAAGGTGGTGCGCGGCCGCGGCGACATCGGAGAAAAGACCAGAAGTCGCGTGCTCAAGCGCATGCGCGAGCTGAATTATCGCCCCAATATGATGGCCCGGGGCCTGGCCAGCGGCCGCACTTTCACGGTTGGTCTGGTGGTTCCGGACCTGGTGCAGCCGTACTTCGCGGAACTGGCCCAGCACATCGGCGGAGTGCTTCGCGCCGCCAACCGCGCGCTGATTCTGGCCTCGTCCGAGGATGACCCGAACATCGAGCGGGATCAGATTCAGGCGCTGCTGGCGCGCGGCATCGACGTTCTGCTGCTGGCCTCCTGCCAGACGCGGGTGAAGCACATGGAGGAGATCGAGGATCAGCGCACGCCCTATATCCTACTGGACCGCAACTTTCCCCAGCTCTCCGCCAACTTTGTAGGCGTGGATGATTTTCGCGCGGGAGAGTTAGCCACGGAGCATCTCATCAGCCTGGGCAAGAAGCGCATTGCGCATATCGGCGGCAAGCATATCCATCCCTCACTGGAGCGCATGCGCGGGTACCGCAGCGCGTTGGCATCCCACGGCCTCAGCATGCCGGAGGGTTACGTGAAGGAGCGCGAACGGCTGGAGATGCAGGGCGACAAGGCCGGACACCATTGCATGCGCGAGCTGCTGCGCATGAAAGACCGTCCCGATGCGGTGTTCTGCTACAACGATGCGTCGGCCGTGGGAGCCATGCACGCGGCGCTGGAGGCAGGGCTGCGGATTCCGGAAGACATCGCGTTTGTGGGATGCGGCAACGTGGGCTATTCGCAATATCTGCGCTGCCCTCTGACCAGCATCGACCAATCGATCCCGGAACAGGGACGGGTGGCCGGCGCGCTGGCGCTGGGATTGGATGGCGCCACCGAGCAGTCTCCGCGAACGGTTCTGCTGAAACCGCGCCTGATCATCCGGGAATCCACGGTGCGAGGCGCGGAGAGCGGGCGCGCGGCGTCCCCGCCGGTGAAGCCGGCAGGAACAGGGCACAATGCGCCGAAGCGCGCGGCCCAGGCGAGACGCCATGCGAGCGCTGCGGTGTCGCGCTTGTCCCTCTGATCTCTTTTTTCGCGCAGTGCAAGCGCCGCTCCCCTGCACGGCGCCGTCTTCCATGCCATGGAAATTTCCACCACGAGAAGAAAAATCTGTTGCGGTGAACGTAAGCGGTAACGTATATTCGCCTGTGTCGCGCATCCGGGCCTGCCGTGCCGGCGTCGCGGCGGAACCGAAGCCCTGGGTCCAAAATTCCCCGGCGCTCCCCATCACCGCTTCGAGGAAGGGCATAGCTATGCAAAACCTGCTCGTTCGGCCCCAGGTCTTTGAGAACCGCGTGGCAGACATGGGCTGTGAGTTTCTTTCTTTTTCTGTGCGCAAGCTGAAGAAGGGGGAACGGTTTGCCGAGAATACCGCGGGGCGCGAACTCGCGATCGTGGTGCTCGGAGGCTTGATCTCGGTGGAGGCCGCAGGGGAATCGTGGTCCCGGATCGGCGGGCGGGCGACGGTTTTCGATGGAATGCCCTTTAGCGTTTACGTTCCGATCGGCGCCGAATACAGCCTGGTGGCGGATTCCGATTGCGATCTCGCGTTCTGCTACAGCCGGGCCGAGCAGCGTCACCCGGCGAGGCTGATCACCCCCACCGATGTGGAGATTGAGATCCGCGGAGGCGGTAACGCCACCCGGCAGATCAACAATATTTTGCCGCCTTCCTTCCCGGCCCACCGGCTCATTGTGGTGGAGGTATTCACTCCGGCGGGGAACTGGTCGAGCTACCCGCCGCATAAACACGACGTTCACAATCCCCCGGGCGAGGTGGATCTTGAAGAGATCTACTACTATCGCATTCAGCGGCCGGAAGGATATGCGGTGCAGAAGGTGTACACGCCCGACCGGAGAATCGACGAGACCCTCACCGTGCGGGACGGGGAACTCGTCCTGATTCCCGAGGGCTATCATCCGGTAGTGGCTGCCCACGGCTACAACGCCTATTACCTGAATGCGCTGGCAGGTTCGGCGCGCTCGCTGGCGGCCGCCGACGATCCGGACTACGCGTGGGTGCGGGGCGAGTGGCGCGACAAAGATCCCAGGCTGCCGATGGTCCGGAGGTAGAGGCCCGATATGAAGACTTGCCGGCTGACAGCCGCCCAGGCGCTCATCCGCTTTCTCAAAAATCAGCAGGTCGAGCGGGACGGCCGGCGCCAGCCGTTTTTCGCGGGGATGCTGGGCATCTTCGGCCACGGCAATGTCTCCGGCATCGGCCAGGCGCTCCAGCAGAATCCGGATTTCCGCTACATTCCGGTTCGCAACGAGCAGGCGGGAGTGCACATCGCCACCGGCTTCGCCAAGGCCAGCCACCGCATGCGGGCGATGGCCTGCACCTCTTCGATTGGCCCGGGCGCCACCAACATGATCACCGGCGCGGCGCTGGCCACGGTCAACCGCCTGCCGGTGCTGCTGCTTCCCGGGGACATCTTTGCGCGCCGCAATGTGGCTCCGGTACTGCAGCAGTTGGAATCGCCCGCAACCCAGGACATCAGCGTGAACGACGCGTTCAAACCGGTGTCGCGCTACTGGGATCGCATCTACCGCCCGGAGCAGTTGATTACCGCTCTGCCCGAGGCGATGCGGGTGCTGACCTCGCCGGCGGAGTGCGGCGCGGTGACGCTGGCCCTGCCGCAGGATGTGCAGACCGAGGCGTTCGACTATCCGGAGGAGTTGCTGCGGCCGCGGGTGTGGATCATCCGACGACC
Organism: Acidobacteriota bacterium; assembly: GCA_021828835.1. GTDB lineage: Bacteria > Acidobacteriota > Terriglobia > Terriglobales > Acidobacteriaceae > Telmatobacter. The sequence goes on from JAJZCY010000018.1 coordinate 22,028, forward strand.
GGCGCCGGACGCGGAATCGCTCCAGGAGGCGGCGGGGATGATCCGCTCGCGCCGGCGGCCGCTGATCGTCTGCGGCGGTGGCGTACTGATGAGCGAGGCATGGGATTCACTGGACCGCTTCGCGACGGAGAGCGGTATTCCGGTAGCGGAAACGCAGGCCGGCAAGGGCGCCCTGCGCTGGGACCATCCGGCGTGCGTGGGCGCTGTCGGCGCGACGGGCAGCCTTGCCGCCAACCGCCTGGCGAAAGACGCCGACCTGGTGATCGGGATCGGCACGCGCTACTCGGATTTCACTTCGGCTTCGATGAGCGCTTTTGCCAACCCGGATGTACGTTTCATCAATATCAACACGGCGGATTTTGATGCGGCCAAGCTGGGCGCGCTGGGTCTGGTGGGCGACGCCAAAGCTGCGCTGGATCAACTGGCCGCAGCGCTGCAAGGCTACCGGGTGGAAGAAGCCTACGCACGCGAGGTCGAATCGCTGCGGCAGGCGTGGAATGCCGAGGTGGACCGGCTGTTTCGTCTGGGCTCTTCGCAGCGCCCGGCGCAAAGTGAAGTGATTGGCGCGCTGTGGGAGCACAGCAGCGAGAGCGGCATCGTGGTCTCCGCCGCCGGCAGCCACCCCGGCGATCTGCACAAGCTCTGGCGCACCGCCGCGCCAGGCGGCTACCACATGGAATACGGCTATTCCTGCATGGGGTATGAGATCCCCGCGGCCATCGGAGCCAAGCTGGCGTGCCCGGACCGCCCCGTGTACGCGTTCATGGGCGACGGAACCTACCTGATGATGCCGACGGAGATCGTAACCGCCATCCAGGAGGGTGTGAAGATCACCATCGTGCTGGTAAACAACCACGGATATGCCAGCATTGGATCGCTCAGCCGCTCACTGGGCCAGGCTGGATTCGGAACCCGGTCCGCCACCCGCGATGCGGACACTGGAAACCTCGATGGGCCGCCGGTAGCAGTGGACTTCGTGCAGAACGCGGCCAGTCTGGGCGCGCACGCCTTTGCAGCACGCAATCTGACCGAGTTCAAGAGCGCGCTTGAGGAGGCGCGCCGCAGCGACCGCGTCTCGGTGGTGGTGATCGAAACCGATCCGGCCTTCGGGGTTCCTTCGTACGAATCCTGGTGGGATGTGCCGGTGGCAGAGACTTCGGCGATGGACACGGTGAACGAGGCCCGCAAGCGCTACGAGGAAGCCCGCAAACGGCAACGCTATTATCTGTGAGACCGGGCGGGGATGTTGAGGCCAAGATGACGAGCAGATTCAAAGTCGGCAATGCTCCCTGTTCCTGGGGTACGCTCGAGTTCGAGTCCGCGCAATGCGAGCAGATTCCGTTCGATCGGATGCTCGACGAGCTGCGCGACACCGGGTATACAGGAACCGAACTGGGTGACTGGGGCTATATGCCCACGGATGCCGCCGCGCTGCGCGCCGAACTCCAACGGCGCGATCTGGTGATGCTGGGCGCGTTTGTCCCGGTGGCGCTTCGCGATGCCGCCGCCCATGCGCCGGGCTTGGCTACCGCGGTGAAGACGGCGCGGCTGCTTGCCGCCGTCGCAACGCAGCCCGACCCCTACTTGGTGCTTGCGGATAACAATGGGACCGATGCGGTCCGTACGCGGCTGGCGGGGCGCGTCCCTGCGGATGCGGGCCTTTCCGCGCAGGAATGGACGACATTCGCCCGCGGGGCGGAGCAGATCGCCAAGACGGTGCTGGAAGAAACCGGGATTCGCACGGTGTTCCATCACCACTGCGCCGGATTTGTGGAGCGGCCGGAGGAGATTGCCCGGCTGCTGGAGATGACCGATCCCAAACTGCTGGGACTGGTCTTCGACACCGGGCATTACGTTTACGGATCCGGCACCACCCAGGCGGATGTGCGCGATGGCCTGCGGCGCTTCGCCGACCGCATCTGGTATCTGCACTTGAAAGACTGCGACCCGCGCGTTGCGCGCAGCGCGCGCGAGCAGGAGTGGGATTACTTCACCGCGCTGCGGCACGGAGTTTTCTGCGAACTGGGCAAGGGACAGGTGGATTTCCGCGCCGTATTCGAATGGATACGCGAACACCACTACGAAGGATATGTGCTGGTTGAGCAGGACGTGCTGCCGGGAATGGGCTCGCCTGCTGAAAGCGCACGACGGAACCGCGAATACCTCCGCAGCCTGGAACCGGTGTTCGCACAGACAGCTGCGGAGGGGTCAAAGTGAGGAACGGGTCGATTCGGATTGGAATCATTGGTGCGGGACGCATCGGCAAGGTGCATGCGCAGAACATCACGTTCCGGATTCCCGGTGCGGAGATTGCGGCGATTACGGATATGGATCGGGCGGCCGCCGAGGCGGTGGCGCATTCCTGTTCGATTCCGGCGGTGGCCGGCTCCGCAGCCGAGATTTTCGAGAATTCGGCCATCGATGCCGTGCTGATCTGTTCGCCGACCAACACACACCCCGAGCTGATTGCCGAGGCCGCGCGGCACGGCAAACATATCTTCTGCGAAAAGCCGATTGCTCTCACGCTGGAGGAGATCGACCGCGCTCTGGAGGCGGTGAAGGCGGCGGGGGTGCAGTTACAGGTGGGGTTCAACCGTCGGTTCGACGCAAATTTTGCCCGTGTGCGCCAGGCCATTGCCGGCGCGGAGATCGGGCAGCCGAGCCTGCTGCACATCATCAGCCGCGATCCCGCACCGCCACCTATCTCGTATGTCCGCAGCTCCGGCGGCATCTTTCTGGACATGACGATTCACGATTTCGACATGGTTCGTTTTCTGCTGGCGGAGGAGCCGCAGGAGATTTACGCTGCCGGCGCGGTGATGATCGATCCGCAGATTGGAAGCGCCGGCGACGTGGATACCGCAGTGACGCTGCTGCGCTTCCCCAGCGGGGCGACGGCGGTAATTGATAACAGCAGGAAAGCTACTTACGGATATGACCAGCGGGTCGAAGTCCTGGGACATCTCGGCAAGATCGAGACGATGAATTGCTTTCCCAACCAAGCCATCCTCAGCGACGATCAATCCGTTCGCCGCGATCTACCGTTGAACTTTTTCATGGACCGCTATACGGAAAGTTTTGTTGCCGAGATGAGCGCGTTTATTGCGGCTCTTCGCGAGGAACGTCCTACCCCGGTCTCGGGTCACGATGGGCGCATGGCGGTGGTGATGGCTCTCGCCGCGCGGCAATCGTACCTGGAGCGACGGCCGGTTTCGATTCAGTAGATCCACGCAAAACAGACTGCGTATCGCGCTTGCCGCACAGCGCCGCCTTCTGGGGCGAGCGCGATACGCAGTCTACTTTTCCACGACCGCTTTGGAGAGGTTGCGCGGCCGATCTACATCCACCCCGTGCTCGATCGCCATGAAATACGCGAACAGTTGCAGGGGAACCACTTCGAGGAGCGGCAGCAGGTACTCGCTTGCGGGCGGCACCTCCACGCAGTTACTGACGAGAGCTGCTACCTGCTGATCGCCCGCATTGGCAAGGGCAATGACCTTGGCGCCCTGCGCCTTCATGTCAGCCAGCAGTTGGAGCGTTTTTTCATAGCGCAGGATCGAGGCGTCGAGCGAGCGATCCACCGTAGCCAGAACAACCAGCGGAACCCGCTCGCTGACCAGGGCGTTGGGGCCGTGCTTGAGTTCGCCGACCGGGTACCCCTCCGCGTGCACATAGGAGCTCTCCTTGAGCTTGAGAGCGCCTTCGCGAGCGATGGCGTAATGAATGCCACGGCCGAGATAAAGAAAGGTGGCCGCCGAACGGTACAGCCGAGCCAGTTCCGCGGCCTGCGCACGCCAGCGGTCGAGAGATGCGGCCAAGACGGAGGGCAAAGCGCGGAGGGCGCGAACGTATGCGGGGACAGCATCGGCAGGAATGCGGCCCAGCCGGGTTCCCTCATACATTGCGAGCAGGTAGAGGACGGCGAGCTGACAGGTAAAGCTTTTGGTGGCCGGGATCGCCTTCTCCTGGCCGGCAGCGAGGGGCATTGAAACATCCGCTGTTGTCGCCATGGTGGAAGAAGCCACATTGGTGATGGCCAGGGTGCGATGGCCCTGGCGGCGCGCCTCGGCCAGCGCAGCCAGAGTGTCGGAGGTTTCGCCGGATTGCGAAAGCACCAGCACGCTGGACTTTCGCATGTCCACGCTGCCCCGGCAACTGTACTCGCTGGCGTACTCCACATCCACGGCCAGACCGCACAGGTCCTCGAGCAGAATCTCGCCGTACAATCCGCTGTGCCGGCTTGATCCGCTGGCAGCGATCAGAATCTCGCCGGCCGCGTTCGGCCAACTGGCAAGCCGCTGCGCGACCTCGGGCTTGAGACCAGCCTCGTCGAGGTAAAGCTCAAGCGTGCGCAACAGGGCCTGGGGCTGCTCGTAAATCTCGCGCAGCATTTCGTGATCAAAAGTGGTCATAGATCCCCAAAGGAGCGAGTAGCGGCCAGATGCGGCTCTCTGACGATGATACTGATGCGGCTTCGCCCCTGGACAGCCGCTTCTGACGATCGCACAGCGGCAGTTCGGTGACAGCCGACGGGTTTGACGGTGAATTGGTCGGACCTCATCCCCGGCACAAGGGGCCGGAGGTGTTCACGGATCTGAAAAGACTAAAAGGAATTCGATTGAGTCTTCCCATTCGCGTGCTAATCTGGTCAGACCACAACGCTACCGAGGTTCCGGACCCATGAAACTCCGCTTATCGGCCCTGTTGTTGATATCGGCATTGGTGATTCCCGCAGTTGCACAGGATCGTCGCACCGTGACGGAGCCGAAGATTCCGCCGGTTTGCGCCACGTTGAACGCACAGCTCGCTGCGTCTGGGCACACGCTTGCATCGGCGGATGAAAGGAAGCTCGATACCGCCCGCATTCAACATGCCATCGACCAGTGCGGCAAAGGCCACGGCGTGCTGCTGGCGGCTCACGGTCCTCACGATGCATTCCTCTCCGGCCCGCTTCAGCTACGGGCTGGGGTCACGCTGATCGTCGGCAAGGGCGTAACGCTGTTTGCCTCGCGCGATGCCTCGCTTTACGCGGTGTCACCGGGCAGTTGCGGCATCGTTCGCCACGGGGCCGGCCCGCGCGGGTGCAAACCGCTGATCGCTGTGGATCATGCCGATGATTCGGCGGTGATGGGCGATGGCACCATCGACGGCCGCGGGGGGGAGAAGATTCTGGGATCCCCCTACTCGTGGTGGAATCTGGCCGAACAGGCTCGCGCAGGTGGAGCGCAGCAATGCTTCCGGCTGATTGTCGCGCAACACTCCAACAACTTCACGCTCTACCGGATCACCCTCAAGAACTCACCTAATTTTCACGTCACCTACGGCTATGGGGACGGCTTCACCGTGTGGGGGCTGAAGATCGACACGCCCCAGCGCCTGGCACGGAATACGGATGGAGTGGATCCGGGACCGGATGCGCGCGACATCACCATCACCCACAGCTATCTTCGCGAGGGCGATGACAATGTCGCCATCAAGGGAGGTCTTCCTGGAGGCGTGAGCAATGTCACCGTCAGCCACGATCACTTCTACTGGGGCCACGGAATGTCGATCGGCAGCGAAACCAACGGCGGCGTGAGCAAGGTGCGCGTCTTCGACCTGTCGCTGGATGGGCCCGACAATGGTATCCGCATCAAGTCGAACGGATCGCGGGGCGGGCTGACGCAGGATGTGGTGTACGACAACGTCTGCATCCGGAACTCGCCTAACCCGATCACGCTGGATACGGCGTACTCGGCGGCCGGCACGCTGAAGGGGAATTCGCCGCCCAGCATGCGCGACATCACTCTGCACAATGTCCGGGTTTCGGGCGGGGGCAAGATCACGTTCAACGGCTACGATTCTGCCCATCGGATTGCTGTCACGCTGAACGGAGTCCAGAGCACGGACAAGGCCGACTACCGGTACAAGGTAGCGCACGCCGACCTCACACTCGGGCCGGAGCCGACCAATCTACAGTTGCCGCAGGGCCCGGATTCCACCATTCACGGTCATCCGGAAGAGGTCCATCCGCCTGCCTGCACCGCGATGTTTGTACCTTTCCCGTAGATTGATTGCAAGGCACGAACAGAGGGGGCGCGGCGTGTGCAGCGCCCCTTTCCATATGCGTAGGACGCAGCTTAGAACGGCTTCTGCTCGCCTTCTCTACATCCCTTCCACGTTCCAGATTTCCTCTGCATATTCGCGGATGGCGCGGTCGCTGGAAAAATTGCCGATCCGGGCCACGTTGTGGATTGACATGCGCGTCCACCGCTCACGATCGACAAAAGCCGCGCTCACGGCGGTTTGCACATCGAGATATGCGGGAAGGTCCGCAAGGTGCAGATACTCGTCCCCTGGATCGAGCAAGGCGCCCAACACCCAAGCGCAGAAGCCAGGCTCGTGCCGGCACAATAGTCCGGAACGCAGGGCATCGACCACGCGCGCGACGCGCGCATCGCGATCGCAGATTTCCTGGGGGCGATACGATTTCTGCGCCCAGAGCGCGCGGGCAGCCTCGGCCTGGAGTCCGAAGAGGAAGGCGTTCTCCTCGCCTACGGCGCGGCAGATGTCGAGGTTGGTGCCGTCGTAGGTGCCGATCATGACGGCTCCGTTGAGCGCCTGCTTCATATTGCCGGTACCGGAGGCTTCCTTGCCCGCAGTCGAAATCTGCTCGCTCAGGTCGGCGGCGGGAATGATCTTTTCCGCGACCGAAACGCGGTAGTCGGGAATAAAGACGACTTTCATCAAACCTCTACTGCGCGGATCGGTATTGATCACCTCGCTCACATTATGGATCAGCTTGATGATCTGCTTTGCCAGCCAGTAGCCCGGAGCGGCCTTGCCCGCGAGAATGTAGGTGCGCGGACATTGAGGAATGGTTCCGTCTTCAACGACACCGAGATATTCAGGAATGATGTGCAGGACGTTGAGCAACTGG
>JAJZCY010000019.1 GCA_021828835.1 Acidobacteriota bacterium
ACAAGCGCTGTCGCCAGCCAGGCATTTGCATTGAGCATCCCGTCGGGCACGCTGGTCTGGTCCGACGAATTCAACAACAGCAGTGGCGCCAATGCACAACCTGACCCGCAGGTGTGGACGTTTGATGCCGGGGGCGGCGGCTGGGGCAACGGCGAGTTGGAAACCTACTGCGCATGGAATGCCTCCGCTGCCCCTTGTAGTACTGCCAGTCCCAATGCGTATGTGGGCACAGACGGCTATCTGCACGTAGTTGCGCAGCAGCCTTCCGCAGGTGTCTACACCTCCGGCCGGCTCAAAACTCAGGGCCTCTTCAGTTTTCAGTATGGCCGGGTGGAAGTTCGCGCGCAGGTGCCGGAAGAGCAGGGGCTGTGGCCCGCCTTCTGGCTCCTCGGAAACAACGTTGCCAAGGTGAACTGGCCGGCGTGCGGAGAGATGGATGTACTGGAGCGCGTGAATGCCGCCACCAATCCCGATTGGAATAAAGGCTCCATTCACGGCACCGGATTCACCGGTACGGATCTGGGGACCATCTATAACTTCACCAACGGCCAGACCGCAGCTGGCTGGCATACCTACGGCATGATCTGGAGTAAGGACAAAATCTCTTACTACATCGACGATCCCGCCAATCCCTACGTCACCTACACCCCCGCAAGCCTCGGCAGTTTGAGCGGCGCGGCATGGCCCTTCAATGCGGGCGCGAACTACATACTCATCAACCTTGCAGTGGGCGGCGCGTGGCCGGGGAGCCCAAACTCCAGCACCGTGTTTCCCGCCCAGATGCTCGTGGACTATGTGCGCGTGTACACCAACTGAAGCTCCGATCGTGAACCTGCAATTCGGGCCGGCGGCCCGGTGAACCGCCATCAATTAAGAGCGCTAAGGATAAGCCCATGTTACGAGACAAATGCCGCGTTGAAATACTCGCACTTTCGCTGGCGGCTATGTTGCTTCTGCCAGCAGGCGTCTGCCAGAGCGCGGGTCAGAAGCCGGTCGTAAAGACTGCCTCCACCGCAGCCAACCGCACCCTCCTGTGGGGCGACGATTTCAACGGCCCCCGCAACAGCATGCCCGATCCCAAAAAATGGGCGGTGGTCACCAACGGCTCCGGTTACGGCAACCGCGAGCTCGAATACTACACCCCGCGCAACTCCAATATCCACGAGGAAGACGGCCATCTTGTCATCACTGCCCAGCGCGAATCCTTCACCGGACCGGATGGTCAGACCCGCGCGTATACCTCTGCGCGCATTGAGTCACGCGGCCTGTTTGATGTCCAGTACGGACGCATCGAGGCGCGCATCAAGCTTCCCGCAGGCAAAGGCCTCTGGCCGGCCTTCTGGTTGCTGGGCAGCGACTACGCCAGCACCGGCTGGCCGGCCTGTGGCGAAATCGACATCATGGAAAACGTCGGATTCGAGCCGTTCACCGTGCATGGCAGTCTGCACGGCCCGGGCTACTCGGGAGCCAATCCCCTCAGCGCCGCCTATTCGCTGCCCGGGAACACCCGCTTCAGCGACGGCTTTCACGTCTTCGCCATCGAATGGGAGCCCAAAGAGATTCGCTTCTACGTGGACGGCTCTCTTTACGAAACCCAGAAGGCGAGCAGCCTTCCGCCAGGCAAGCGCTGGGCCTTCGATCACCCCTTTTACGTCGTCCTGAACCTGGCTGTGGGAGGCTATTGGCCAGGCGATCCGGACGCAAGCACGCGATTTCCTGCCACCATGCTGGTCGATTACGTGCACGTCTACCGTTTGCCAAGTCCTGCGATCTCGCAGTGACGTGCTGGGAAAGACAACTTGCGCCAACGTGAGAGACGCCCCCTTTCTCACGCGCTCGCGAGGACAGCGACAGGCAGAATGATGGCGGAAATGCAACTGGGCCGAAACTCTATCAAAGAGTTTCGGCCCATGTATTCCAGGAGAGGCAAACCTGCCCCGACAATCTCCTCTTACTTCTTCAGCGGCTTGCGCGCAAAGTAGTAGAGCGAGTAAGCCAGGGCCGCAAAGGCCAGCACCGACACCCAGTCGTGGTACAGGAAGGTGTGCGGCCATCCGATCGGATTCTCTTTTTCGAAGAAGGTCTCATAGCCGCGCAGCGCCACGCCGATCAGGCCCACGATGCCGCCCGCCGCGATTAGGCCGGAGGCATACAGCGAGCCGGGCGAAACGTCGCCCTCGGCTTCGGGATCCCCGCCGGCGCGCGCCACCGCCGAATCCACCAGCCAGCGCACCACGCCGCCCACGAAGATGGCCAGCGTCGTTCCGATGGAGAGATAAGCGCCCACCGCCAGCGACAGCGAGCGCACCCCAAGCAACTCAATCGCAATCACCAGGAACACCCCCAGCATCACCAGTCCCCAGGGCAGCTTGCGGCTCAGGATGCCGTTAATGACCGTGGCCATGAGCTGTGCCTGTGGGGCCGCCGCCTTCTCGCTGCCGATGCCCGGTATCCAGTGCACCTCGATCTCGCCCGTCTTGGGCGAGTAGAGATACTTGCCGTTCGCCAGCTCCGTGGACCCGATCGCGTTCAGCACGATGTACTCGCTCTTGTGATGAATGGTCGTGGAGCCGTCCGGAGCGATGACCGGAAACTCATTGATAAGGCTCGCCGTATCGTGCTGGATCTGCACGCCCGGGTGCGGCGCGTTGATGTTCCACGGCTGCGGCGCGGCCCGGAAGGTCTGCAGGCTCTGGTTCATGAGTTGCAGCGTGAAGCCGATCGCCACCGTCGAAACCGCAATGCCGATCAGGAATGCGAAGCGCTGCATCCGCGGCGTTGCACCCACCAGAAAACCGGTCTTGAGGTCCTGCGAGGTATCGCCGGCCTCGGCCGACGCAATGCACACCACGCCGCCGATCGTAATGGCCAGCGCCCCAAAGGCCGGCGCTGTCCATCCGCTCACCAGGAAGATTGCCGCCGTGGCCATCAGCGTGGCAATCGTCATCCCCGAGATGGGATTCGCCGAGCTTCCGATCAGGCCCACAATCCGCGAGCTGACGGTTACGAACAGGAACCCGAAGGAGACCACCAGGATTGACGCCGCCAAGTTGCCGAACCAGCCCACCTGCGCGCCCGGCACCGGCTTGAACCACAGGAAGAAGAACATCAGCACAACCAGGGCGATGGAGCCAATCACCGCCGTCCCCACGGACAGGTCATTTTCTGTGCGGCTGGGCTGGGCCGCCGCTGCCGTGCGCCCGCGCATGTGCTGAAAACCGCCCTTCAGCGCTCCCCAGATGGTCGGAAGCGTCTTCAGTAAAGTGATGAGTCCGGCCGCCGCCACCGCTCCAGCGCCCATCGGCCGGATGTAGGTGATCCACAGATCGCCGGGCCCCATCTGCGAAATGGGCACCGTTCCCGGATAGACGGCATGCGGAAGGTCCTTGCCGAAGAAGTAGATCAGCGGCATCACCACCAGCCAGGAGAAGACGCCCCCGGCAAACATCGTTCCCGCCGTGCGCGCGCCGATGATGTAGCCCACGCCCAGGTACTCGGGAGTCGCGTCCGCCTTGATCGAAGCGCCCTTCATCACATGCTGCAATCCAAGGTCCGGCTGATACTCGGGCGATGCGGGCCATGCGTTGAAGAGGTTCTCGTTCTGGAAGAAGGTGTAGAGCGCGCCCAGGCCCAGCCCAAAGAAGACGCGGCTGGCGAACGTCCCGCCTTTGGCGCCCGCCATCAGCACATCCGCGCACGCCGTGCCCTCGGGGAACTGCAGATTGCCGTGCTCCTCCACGATCAGCGGCCGGCGCAGCGGCACCATGAACAGCACGCCTAAATATCCGCCGATCAGCGCCAGCATGAAGATCCGTGCGTATTGCAGATCGAAGCCCAGGAAGATCAACGCCGGCAGCGTGAAGATTACGCCCGCCGCAATGGACTGGCCGGCGTTGCCGGTCGTTTGCACGATGATGCACTCCAGGATTGAGACCTTGCCATCTTTGCGCAGCAGGCTGATGGAGATGACGGCGATTGGGATCGAAGCGGCAACCGTCAGTCCGGCTCGCAGACCCACGTAAACCGTGACGGCGCCGAAGATAATTCCGAAGATCGCGCCCAGAACCACGGCGCGCAGCGTGAACTCGGGTGGGCGTTGATTGGCTGGCACAAACGGCTGAAACTCAGTCGTGCCCTTCTGCGGCGGGAGAACTGGCGTTGTCATGCTCACTTTTTCCTTAAAAGGGGGAGTTTAGCAGCTTATGGCCTCCTCAGGCAGGAAGCTGGATCGCATTTTTCACCAACAGGATTGCTGCCCCCTGCTTCGCTCGAAAAGCCCCCGCGCAGTCCAAATTAGGTGATCCGCGCCACCAGCCAATTCAGCACGCCGGACTGGTCCACGATCTCCAGGTCTAAGCCCGCCGTGAACAACGGCGCACTGGCAACCAGAGCCGGCTCCAGGCCCCCCAGCCGCACCCGGTCCTTTTCTGTAGTTACGAACGTAGCCGCGTTCACAGCGCGCGCCGCATCACGCAGGCAGTCGATATCGTGCGGGATATAGCGATGGTGATCGCGGAATGCCACCCGGCTGGCAACTTCCACTCCGCCGGCTTCCAGGCCGGCGAAGAATTGCCCCGGGCGGGCGATGCCGCAGAAGGCGACCACCGGACCTTGTACCGCCGGCGGCTGCATGCGCCGCCGCACCTGCCACACCGGGCCGCTGAAGCCGTGGGCGCGCAGGAGAGCTTCCAGTTCCGCCTCTTCGGCTGGAATCAGGATCGCGTCGGCGCGGCGGATGGCGGTGAGCGGCTCGCGCAGGTTGCCCGCCGGCAGCAGCGTGTCGCTCCAGTCTTGCCGGTTCAGCAACAGCAGGTTCACGTCACGATGAAGCCGGCGGTGCTGGAACCCGTCGTCCAGCAAATGGAGTTCCGCATCTCCTCCCGCCTCCGCCAGCAGGCCGGCTTCGTAGCGTTGCGCGGCTACATACACAGGAACACCGGCTTCCCGGGCGATCACCAGTGGCTCGTCACCGCACTCCTCGGCAGCGCCGGCGGGATTCACCACAAGCGGATGAGCAGCGCGTCGCCCATAGCCCCGCGAGAGCACATCCACGCGTATGCCGCGAGCAGCGAAGCCCCGGGCCAGCGCGATCGTCAGCGGCGTCTTGCCTGCGCCGCCCGTCGAGAGATTGCCAATGCTGATCACCGGCCGGCCGAGCCGCTGCACCTTCTCGTTGCGCAGGCTCCATCCCTGCAATGCCACGCCCAGCCGGTAGAGCGGCACCAGCGGCAGCAGCAGGCGGCGAACGGCCCCAGCGTTGCTCATGCGGTGCGCTCGCCGCTGGCGGCAAGGACCGCCCGAACTGCCGTTATACAGCGGCCGGTTGCCCCCGCCTGCTCATCGAATACTTCCAGCGCGCGAACGCCCATGCGATCCGCTTCGGTGCGATCGAGCAGCAGCTCAAGCAGGGTCCGGGTCAGCATAGACTTCTCTGTGATCCGCAGAGCATCGCGGCTGCGCAGGTCGTCCGTGATAGCCCGGAAGTTGGCATAGTGCGGCCCCACGATGATCGGCACGCCGAACTGTGCTGGCTCCAGCGGATTGTGTCCACCGGCCGGAATCAGGCTGCCGCCCACAAAAGCTACCGCGGCGAGCGAGTACATGGAGGCGAGCTCGCCGATTGTGTCGAGCAGCAAAATCTCGCCCGCCTTCAGCGGTCGCGGTGCAATCCCCCACTCCGAGCGCCGCATCCACGCTGCTCCGGCGCGCTCCAGCAGAGCTGCCACCGCGGCAAAGCGTTCCGGATGCCGCGGCGCCAGCACCAGCACAAGTTCCGGATCGGCAGCCAGCAAATCGGGCCAGGCTTCCACCAGGGCGGCTTCTTCACCCTCCAATGTGCTGCCCGCTAACACGAACCGCAGTCCTCCAATCTTCGCTCGCAGCAGCCGCGTGATCTCCGCCTCCTGGGCTGCGCGCACATCGAACTTCAGATTTCCGGCAACGCTCACCCGGTCGCGATCGCACCCCAGCGCCGTCAGCCGGGCCGCGTCGGTTTCACTCTGCGCCAGCACCCGCTCCAGCCGCCGCAGAAACGGCCGCCACAGCCGCCGCAGGCGCAGATAGCGCGGCCAGGAACGGTCCGAGATGCGCGCATTCACCACCGTCACCGGAATCCCGCGGCGAAAGCAGCCGCTCAGCAGGTTGGGCCAGAACTCGGTTTCAGCCAGGATCAGCAGCCGCGGTTGCAGCGCGTTCAGATACGCCCGCACCGCCCAGCCCAGGTCGAGCGGGCAATAGAAGACGCGCTCCGCTCCAAAGCGCTTCTGGGCCAGCTCCTGCCCGGTCCGGGTCGTGGTTGAGATCATTACCCGGTGTCCGGGGAAGGCCCCGTCCAGATCGCTCACCAGCCGGGTCACCGCCAGTACCTCGCCCACCGATACCGCGTGCAGCCAGATCACCGGCCGTCGGTCCCCCAGCAGGCGCTGCGGCACCCGCCCCAGCCGCTCCCGCAGGCCCTGGCGGTATTTGTGCGTGGTCGCCATCTTCCACAGCCACCAGGGCGCGCTGACTACCAGCGCCACTGCCAGCGCCAGGTTGTAGAAAAACAGGATCATGCGTAACGGAATCTGCCTTCGCGCTGTCGAACCTTAAAATGATACAGTTGCGTGCGATGACGAACCTCCGCCTGCTTCCGTTTCTGCTGCTCGGGGTCACTCTGCCCACGCTGGGCGCGGAGCATAGCGCGCCTCCGGTCACTCCGGCCACCTCCTTCCCGGCCGTCGAGGTCCACCAGAAGGAGCAGGTTGCCATCGCCGTCGAGCCCTACGAAACCAAGGAAAAACAGCAGCTCTTCAACTTTCACGACTACTACAAATACGGCGTGATGCCGGTTCGCCTCATCATCACCAATAACGGCGACAAGCCCATCAACCTGCGCGATGCGCGGATCCTCTTCGAGACCGCCAGCGGCCAGCGCGTGCAGGCCGCCGAGCCGCAGGACGTGGAACGGCTCATGGGCAACTACGATCCGCGGCCGATGATGGGCGTCCCGACGCCGATTCCTGGGATTCACTTCCACCATAAGAACCACAACAAGCAGATTGAACAAGACTTCGACACCTTCGAGTACCAGGCCCTCGCCGTCGAGCCGCATACCACCCGCGCAGGATTCCTCTTCTACGTTCTGCCCGGAACCAGTGATCCTCTGAAGGGTGCCGATCTCTACCTCTACGAACTGCGTAACGCCGACGGACAGCAGCTCTTCCCGTTCCAGGTCCCGTTCAACAAGTATCTGAAGGCCAAGAGCGCGCACTAACTCCAAAGGAATGAATTCAGAAACAGGCCTGCGCCGCCCCGTCACCTTCCTCTTCGCCTTCATTGCCGCGTTGTTGCTCGGGCAGACCGTGGCTGCCCAGCCTTCCGCCGTCACCCTCACGCCCTCTGTCGTTGTGGCCGGCTCTCCGGAGTTGATCCGCGTTGCCGCGCCCGCCACCGCAACGCTTCATGGCGAATGGCTCGGCCAGAAAATTGAGTTCTTCCGTTCAGGGCACGCCTGGGTGGCGCTGGCCGGCGTGGACGTTCAGGCGTCCACCGGCCCGTCCACACTTGCCATCACCGAAACGCTCCCCGGCGGCACGCCACGCGATCTGGGCAGAACCGTTGAGATTCACCCCGCCCACTACCGCACCGGCAGGCTGAGCGTAGCGCCCCGGTTCATCAATCCCACGCCTTCTGAGCTTGCCGCCATTGAGGCGGAGATCGCGCTCAAGAAGAAGGTCTTCGCCGTCAGCGCGCCCCAGCCGCTGTGGTCCGGCAACTTCCGCGCTCCGGTCAAGGCCACGCCCACAGCCAGCTTCGGCACCCGCCGCACCTTCAACGGCAAGCTGGCCAGCGTGCACAATGGCATGGACTTCCGCGCCCGCGTGGGCACCCCTGTGCATGCCTCGAACGCCGGCGTCGTACTGTTGGCGCGAAAGCTCTACTTCGAGGGCAACTGCGTCGTGCTCGACCACGGCCTCGGGCTCTACACGGTCGTCATGCACCTCAGCCGCATCGATGTCCGCGAGGGCCAGCACGTGGCCAGGGGCCAACTTCTCGGCCTCAGCGGAGCCACCGGCCGCGTCACCGGACCCCACCTGCACTGGGAGGTGCGTTGGGAGAACGCCCATCTCGATCCCGCTAAGCTGCTGCGGATGAACCTGAGCGCCGTGCGCTAGGCAGCGAATTCCCCCGCGACCGGCGCAGAGTGGCGGCGCTCCCAACAGCTCGCCCTCGGTCGCCTCGGACTGGCCGTATATGGGCTCGTTTGGTAATCTTGCGCAGTCATGACCAATCGGCGGGTCTCCCTCACCCTCTTTCTGCTTTTGCTATGCTCCCTTTCCCTGCCCGCGCAGAGAAAAGCCAGACCCCTGGCCGTCCGCTTTGCCGGAGCACCGCAATACACGCAGCAGGAACTCCTTGCAGCCTCCGGCCTGAACACCACTACCCGCCTCACCGCAGCCGCCGTGAAGGCCCATGCGCGGCAGCTCAACGACACCGGAATGTTCAGCGAGGTGAAATTCAGGGCCGCCAGAAAGGGACTGCTCTTTACCCTGACTCCGGCTACCCGCCTCTACCCCATCCACCTAGACAACCTGCCGCTCACGCCGGGCAAGGCGCTCGACGCCCAGCTCCACGCCCGCTTTCCGCTCTTCCACGGCCTGCTGCCGCCCAGCGGTTCCATGAACGACGGAATTTGCCGCCTATTCGAGGAGATGCTGGCAGCGAAGGGCATCAAGGCTGGCGTGAAAGCCACTCTCACCAGCGGACTGGGCCCGCAGAAGCTCACTGAGGTCAACTTCACCGTTTCCCCGCCTGTGCACATCGGTCCGATTCAGCTCGCCGGCGTCTCCCCCGCCATGCAGCCCAAGGTCAGCCTTCTGGCCAAAGGACAAACCGGCAACGGCTTCGATACCGAGAACACCACCGTCGGCCTCAAGCGCGCCTTCGAAGAGCTGTACCACGATCAGGGCTATGCGGCCGCCCACGTCGATGTTGCCGAGGGCGCTCCTGTCATGGCCGCCGGGTCCATCGACGTCCCCTATTCGGTGACAGTCCAGGAAGGCGAGATCTACAAGCTCGGAAACATCGATCTCCCGGCTAATGCGCTGGTCACCCGCGCCGAGATCAAGAAAAGGCTCTCCAAAACACCACGCGGCGCCGGGCGCCCGCTGGATCTATTTGTGCTGGCGGTCCGCGATGCCTACGCCGCGCGTGGCTATCTCGATTGCTCGGTTGTCCTGCACCCTCAGTTGAACGACGCCGCTCACATCGTGAACAACAGCCTCGAAATCGCTCCGGGTGCGCAGTACCGGTTCGCCTCCGTCGCATTCGAGGGTGCCCCCGACACCATCGCCAGCCGCCTGAAGCGCGCCTGGAAGATGGCCCCCGGCGACGTGTTCGACGAGAGCTACCTGAATAGCTTTGCGGCGCTGGCGCAGAAGAAGGATAAGGTCCTGGCCAAATGGATGCGAACCGAGACCACCACCTTCGATTTCAAGCCCGATCCGGCCACACATCAGGTCCACTGCATCTTCCACTTCGCCAAAGCCGCTTAGAGGGCGGCCCGCTGCTAGTCCGCGGCCTTCGGCACAGCGGCCTCAGCGCAGTGCTCTTTCTTTCTCAGCGCTGCCGGCTTGCAACTCGGCTCGCGCCTTTTCGGTACGCAGAGCTTTGAAGGCGCGGTAAACGAACCACCCCATGTGCCAGCCGTCCATGAATTTGTAGGGCGTTTCGCCGGTGGTGTAGTGCCCGCAGGGCAGCACGTGCGGTTCAAAGCGCACCCCGTGGCGGCGAAAGGCCTCCACCACCTGCACCGAGTACTCTCGCGGAAAGGTCAGGTCGTAGTCGGCGTATACCAGCAGGGAGTTCTTGGCTGCGCCGTTGGCCTCGGGGCCGGCAAACTTCGCATAGTAGTTCACCGGGCTGACCGCGGCCCACAGTGCGCGCAGGCGCTCCTGCGTGAGCCCGGCCTCTTCCAGCCCTGCGCGGATATGCCGCGTGCTCTGGCCCGCCCACACCACATCGCCAAACGCCGTCGAAGCGTGATTGAAGGCGTTCACCCGCAGGCGCGGATCGTGCGCGCTGGCCAGGAAGGCGTAGCAGGAGCCGAGGCTCGTGCCGAGCACGCCGAAGTGTTCGTAGCCCTGCTCCTCGAGCCAGTCGAGACAGCAGCGGATGTCCACTACCGCCTGGCGGCAGGCGGAGATGGTGCGGCCGATGTTGGCGCTGACCGCGTAATCGGAGCGCTCCAACTCCGCCGGACGGCGGATGTCGTGATACGGCTTCGAGAGCCGCAGCGCCGAGATTCCCATGCGGTTGAACATCGCGCACAGGGCGTTATGGCTGAAAGCATCGGCGTTCCACTGCGGCATCACCACAATCGCCTGTTTGGGCCGCCGCGGGTCCTTGTGTTCGGGCGCGGGATACCAGCGCGCGTTGACCAGGTCGTTCTCGGGATACGGCGTGCGCTCCGGCGAGGTAAAGCGCAGAAACTGCCCCGGCGGCAGCGAGCCGTTGGCGGCCTGCTCGCGCAGTTCGGCATCGCGGGCCAGCGTCTCCGGCCGCACGTTCGTTGGAAAGAGCTGTGGCGGCCGCTCTTCCAGGCGGAAGTCGGTGGGCCGCTCGTAGCCGAAATACTGGTCGCTGTGCTCCACGAGGAGCTGATTGATGCGGACCATCGCAGCCTCGGCGGCGGCAGGATCGCCTTCGATCTCCGGGGCGGGAATTACGTCTGTAAATCCGTGCGACGCGAGAAACGGCGTCAGCCACTCGAAGCCCCATTCCAGCGGGCGAATCACTCGATTTTCATCGCGCGTCGTCAGCCGCGTCTCCCAGCTGTACATCCGCGCTGCATACCATTTTTTGAGCATGAATCCAGATTGAAGTTTATCAGCGAAGGGGCTTGCCTTCGTGGCCTCCCAGGTCCCCCGCACGAGACCTGGAGCATCTCGGATTCGCTGCTTCAGCCCCGCGAGGGGTAGACCTTGAGGATCTCGCGGGCGATCACCATGCGCTGGATTTCGCTGGTGCCTTCGCCGATCGTGCACAGCTTCACGTCGCGGTAAAACTTCTCCGCCGGGTAGTCCTTGATGAAGCCATAGCCCCCGAAGAGCTGCACCGCCTCGTTGCAGATGTGCACGGCGGCTTCGCTGGCGAACAGCTTGGCCATCGAGGACTCGCGAGTGACCTTGCGCCCTGAGTCCTTCAGCACCGCAGCGCGCTGCGTGAGCAGGCGTGCGGCATCCAGCTCGGTAGCCATGTCGGCAAGCTTCCACTGGATCCCCTGGAACTCTGCAATGGCTTTGCCGAACTGGCGTCGCTCCTTCACGTAGGCCAGCGCGGCGTCGAGCGCGCCGCGGCCAATGCCCAGCGAGAGCGCGGCAATGGAGATGCGGCCGCCGTCGAGCACGCGCATGGCGTCGACGAAGCCTTCCCCTTCGTTGCCCAGCAGATTCTCCGCGGGAATCTCGCAGTCCTCGAAGATCAGCTCGCTGGTATCGCTGGCCCGCAGGCCGAGCTTGTTCTCCTTCTTGCCGGGGCGGAACCCTTTCGTGCCCTTCTCGACCACGAACGCAGAGAGCCCGTGCGTGCCCTTGCTCTTGTCCGTCACCGCGATCACCACGGCCACATCGGCATAGTGGCCGTTGGTAATGAAGGTCTTGTTCCCGTTGAGAATGTAGCGGTCGCCCTTTTTGACGGCGGTGGTGCGGGCGTTGCTGGCGTCGGAGCCGGAGCCCGGCTCCGTCAGTCCCCAGGCCGCCAGCCACTCGCCGCTGGCCAGCAGCGGAATGTACTTGCGCCGCTGGTCCTCATTGCCGGCCAGGAAGATGTGGTTGGTGCCCAGCGAATTGTGCGCGGCCACGGTGATACCGATCGAGCCATCCACGGCGGAAAGTTCCTCAACGGCCAGCACGTAATCCACGTAGCCCAAGCCTGCGCCGCCGTATTCGGGCGGGAAGATGATGCCCAGCAGCCCCATCTGGCCGAGCTTCTTGACCGCCTCCAGAGGGAACTCGCCGGCTTCGTCCCACCTCATCAGGTTGGGCGCGATCTCGCGCGCGGCAAAGGCGCGGATTTCGTGGCGGAGCTGTTCCTGTTCTTCAGTCAGAACGAAGGGATAAAGGCTTTCGACCATCTCGAGTTGTACGGCCATGGTTTGCTCCTGGATGATGCAAATTGCTTGAGCCTTGCTGCCGGTCTGGCGACCGTTACTGCGACTGCGCTAGGTCTGGATCACGCCGGGATTGTAGGGCGGAACGTTGGGGTTGAGCGAACACGCTTCGAGGGCGTTGAGCAGCACCTCCCGCGTCTGCGCCGGATCGATGATGGCATCCACCCACAGGCGGGCAGCGCCATAGCGCGGATCGGCCTGCGCATCGTAGGTGGCGCGAATCTCCTCGTGGATTGCCGCCTTCTCCTGCTCGGACAGCTTTTTGCCGCTCCGTTCGAGCTGCCGGGCACGGACCTCGGCCAGCGTTGCCGCTGCCGATGCGCCGCTCATCACCGCGTAGCGCGCGGTGGGCCACGCGAACAGAAAGCGCGGATCGTAGGCCTTGCCGCACATGGCGTAGTGCCCGGCGCCGAAGCTGCCGCCGAGGATCACCGCGATCTTGGGCACCACGCTGGTGCTGACGGCGGTCACCATCTTGGCCCCCGCACGGATAATGCCCGACCACTCCGCGTCTTTTCCAACCATGAACCCGTTGACATCATGGAGAAAGATGAGCGAAACGAGGTTCTGATTGCAGTCCATGATGAAGCGCGCGGCCTTCTGCGCGGCTTCGGTGTAGATCACGCCGCCCACTTCGATCTTCATGGCCCCCGCCGCCGGGCCCATCGCCACCGTGTCGCGCTGGTTGATTTTCTGGTTGGCGACAATGCCCACCGCGTGGCCGCCGATCCAGGCATAGCCGCAGATCAGCGTCCGCCCGTACTCCTGCTTGTACTCGTCGAACTCGCTACGATCGACAATACGGGCGATAACCTGGCGCATGTCGTAAAGATTGGTGGCGCCGGGTGCCGGATTCACGAGCGCATAGAGATCTTCGGCGGGGAAGCGTGGCCCATCGCGCTCAGCCTCGTACTCCCGCCTCCGGAAGATCGCATCTCCACTCGACCCTGGGTGTTCCAGGTCCGGGTGCCCAAGGTCCCGCGTAGCGGACCTGGGAAGGAATTTCCGCGAGCCCATCTTCTCCACCAGAGACCGGATCCGCGCGATACACGCATTATCATCGGGCTCCTTGAAGTCCACGGTCCCGGAGATCTCCGCATGCATGGCTGCGCCGCCCAGTTCTTCGGCGTCGGTCTTCTGCCCGATCGCAGCCTGCACCAGCGAAGGTCCGGCGAGAAACAACCCGGAGCCTTCCGTCATCAGCACGGTGTCGGTCATCACCGGCAGATAGGCGCCGCCGGCCACGCACATGCCCATGATGGCCGTAATCTGGGGAATGCCCATGGCGCTCATTACGGCGTTGTTGCGGAAGATGCGGCCGAAGTCGTCGTTGTCGGGGAAGACATCCTCTTGCAGAGGAAGAAAGACACCCGCGGAGTCCACCAGGTAAAGTGTGGGGATGCGGTTCTCCATGGCGATGGTCTGCGCGCGCAGAACCTTCTTCGCGGTCATGGGAAAGAAGGCCCCGGCCTTCACCGTGGCGTCGTTGGCCACAATCATGCAAAGCCTGCCGCTGACCCGGCCCAGGCCAGTGACCACACCCGCGCCGGGCGCGCCGCCATATTCGGCGTACATGTCGTGCGCCGCCCACAGGCCCAGTTCGAAGAGCTCGCTGCCTTCATCGAGAAGCAGCCGGATGCGCTCGCGGGCGGTGAGCCGGCCCTTGCCGTGCTGCGCCTCAATGGCTTTCGCGCCGCCGCCCTGGCGAATGCTGTGCTCCTGGTCGCGCACCTCGGCCAGCAACTGAAGCAGCGCGTCGCGATTTCCGACCGCGCGCGAGGTGTGAATGTCGAGGGGAGAGCCGAGTTCGTTGTCCAGCTTGAGGGTTTCGCTCATCTCGTCGTCCGTGATCTCCTCGTGAATCATCGCGTCGTATGTTGATCGCTTGGAACTACGGTGCCGGTGCATGTGCCGAAGCCGATGCGCGGCAGCCCGGGCTTCTCCGCCCAGGCGCGGAAGAGAACACTATCGCCATCTTCGAGGAACTTGCGCGTTTCGCCGGTGGGCAGGCGAAGAGCTTCGCCGTCGCTTTGCTTCTCGAGCAGGCACCCCTCCGAGCCGGGATTCGGGCCGGAGATCGTGCCGGTGGCGAGCAGGTCGCCGGGGCGCAGATTGCAGCCATTCCCCGCATGGTGCGCGATGAGCTGGGCAATTGTCCAGTACAGATCGCGAAGATTGCCGCGACTGATGCATATCGGCGCCATGCCTGCCTCCCGCATCTGCTTGGACTGAAGGTGAACCTCGAGGGTCACATCGAAGGCGTCCAGCGCATCCGCCAGTGAGGTGAGGTAGGGTAGCGGCGCGGGATCGCCGGGCGGGCGTTCGGCAGCCGCCACGCGATAGGGCTCCAGCGCTTCGAGCGGAACAATCCACGGCGAGATCGTGGTGGCGAAACTCTTCGAAAGGAACGGGCCGAGCGGCTGGTATTCCCAGGCCTGGATGTCGCGGGCCGACCAGTCGTTGAGCAGGCACAGTCCGAAGATCTGGCGGTTTGCGGTGGCAATGCGAATCGGCTCCCCCTGATGATTGCCGGGGCCGACGAACGCGCCCACTTCCAGTTCGTAATCCAGCGCCCGGGTGTGAAGAAAGACCGGCGGCGCATCGTGCTGCTTGATCTGGCCGCAGGGGCGGCGGACCGGCGTGCCGCTGACCACGATCGACGAAACGCGGCCGTGGTAGCCGATGGGAATGTACTTGTAATTGGGCAGCAGCGGGTTGTCGGGGCGGAAGCGGCGTCCTACGCGCGTGGCGTGATGAATCGAGGAATAAAAGTCGGTGTAATCACCGATGCGCGCCGGAAGCTGCATCTCGAGCTTATTGATGGGGAGCAGCAGCGGCTCGACACGAGACCGGGTCGAGCCGGGCGGGCCTTCTTCAAGCAGACCGGTCACATGGGCGCGCAGCTCGTGCCAGCAGTCGTAGCCCAGCGCCATCAGATCGTTGAGCAGCGGCGCGCGGCAGGCATCCAGCAGATTGGCATTCAGCCCGGCGAGCAGTCCATTCTCCGCGCAGGCGCGAAGATCCAGAACGCGGTCCCCGAGTGCAACACCGATCCGGGCCTCGCCGCCGCTGCGGAAGACCCCCCAGGGCAGGTTGGCCAGGGGGAACTCGCACTGCGGATCGTTGGCGGAGACCAACCAGCTTTTCAGAGCCATGCCAGCGCCTCCAAATCGTGGATGGGATCTTGGAAGGAACAGGAGCCGAAGCCGGCGAAGAACAGGCGGCGCACCTCGCAAAGCTCATCGGAGTTCCAGCCGTACTCGCGCCACAGGATAGCGTTATCCCCCACCCGCCAGGCGTTTGGCTGCAGCTCTTCCAGAGATTCGAAGGCATCGGCTACGTCGCCGCCAAAGTGTAGCACGGCGGCAGCAGTGGCGAGATTGATGAAGCCATGCATCGTGGCCGCCGGGCTGGCGGGCGCGCTGGTGAGCGCATAGTTACCGCGCACTGGATGGTGCAGGCCGGCGGTGGCTTTGAAGATCAGCCGGCGGCGGGCGATCTGGTCCAGCATGTGCGCCACTGCCTGCGTGGAAGGGAAGGCTTCGGCAGCGACACCGCCCATCCGCAGCTTGATGCGCGCGCCCGCGGCCTCGACAGCGTCCAGGGCTTCGACCGAGGCGCCGATCGGAACCTCGAAGTACGCTGCGATGCCCTCGGGAACGTGTGTCGCCAGCCGCGCGATCTCATCCGGCGCGCCGGTCTTGATCTCGATCGCTTCGATGGCGTAACCCTTGTCGGCCAGCCGGCGGAGATCGTCCCAATCGGACTCAGGATGGGCGAGAACGCTCAGACGCATGCCGCGAACGTAGTCTCCGGCTGCGTCCCAAAGATAAGGGAAGCGGTCAAGATCAATGACGAAGCGGCCGAGAACGCGCCGCCGGGCGCTGCGGCTGTATTCGAGGTAATTGCGCACCGCCGTGTGCATATCCAGACTGGCCGGGGGATAGAGGCCCGCGTAGTCGATCGTGTCCGCGAGCAGGGCTTCGATAGCGATCATCCGTTTTTGCTCTCCGCGACTCCTTCGGGGGCGAAGCGCTTTTTGAGCCCTTGCCAGCACTCGAAGTACTCGTGCTGTAGGATGCGGGTGCTCATCGCGAACGCAGTAGGACGGACGACAAACTGCGTCTCGAACATGAAGGCCAGGGTATTTGCCAGGTAAACGGGCTTGAGGCTGGCGGTGGAGGCGCGCTCGAACGTCTCGGCGTCCGGCCCGTGGCCCGCCATGCAGTTGTGCAGGCTGGTCCCACCGGGCACAAAGCCCTCCGCCTTGGCGTCGTAGGCCCCAAACACCAGGCCCATGAACTCGTTCATCAGGTTGCGGTGGAACCAGGGCGGACGGAAGCTGTGCTCCGCCACCAGCCAGCGTGGCGGAAAGATGGCGAAGTCGCAGTTGGCTGTGCCGGGCACGGTGGAGGGAGCGCTGAGCACCGTGTAAATCGACGGGTCAGGATGGTCGAAGGAGACAGTGTTGATGCAGTTGAAGCGCGCCAGTTCGTACTTGTAAGGCGTGTAGTTGCCGTGCCAGGCGACGACGTCCAGCGGCGAATGATCGATCTGCGCCTGCCACAGCCTCCCCATGAACTTGGTGACGAGATGAAAGCTGCCCTCGCGGTCCTCGAACGCGGCGACCGGGGCGAGAAAATCGCGCGGATTCGCCAGCCCATTCGCGCCTATCGGCCCGAGCTCCGGCAGCCGGAAGGCCAGCCCGTAGTTCTCGCAGATATAGCCGCGCGCCTGCCCGTCGAGCAGGACCACCCGGAACTTGATGCCGCGCGGAATCACGCAGATCTCGCCCGGGGCGGCGTCGAGAATGCCCATCTCGGTGTGGAAGCGCAGCGCTCCGAGCTGTGGAACAATAAGCATCTCCCCATCGGCATTGGCGAAGAACCGATCGTGCATCGACTCATTGGCGGCGTAGATGTGGATGGCGATGCCGCTCTGGACCGCTGGATCGCCGTTGCCCCCCATCGTAACCAGGCCCCGCACGAAGTCGGTAGCCTCTTCAGGAATCGGCAGCGGGTCCCAGCGGAGCTGGTTGGGGGAGGGCGGAATCTCATTAAAAGGCCCGCTGCGCAGCAGACCCATGGGAATCTCTTCGTAGGGACGGTGTGTGACGGAGGGCCGGATGCGGTACGTCCAGGTCCGCCGGTTGACCGCCCGCGGCGCCGTGAACGGCGTTCCGCTCATCTGCTCGGTATACAGCCCCAGGGGATGGTCCTGCGGGGCGTTCTGTCCCACGGGCAGAGCTCCGGCAACGGCCTCGGTGGCGAATTCGTTGCCGAAACCGGATTGGCATGGAAGGGAATCGGGCATGGCGTGTGCGCCTTTCACAGGCGGCCCTGGGCCGCGCGTTTTTCCGCCGCGTGCATGGCGTCGTAGATCTGGTCAAAGCTGCTGACCGCGAACAGGAGCCGCTGAAATTCATCCACTTTGACGGGGGTGTTCACCACCTCGTCGAGCGTGAAGTCATGAACCGCGCACCCGCCCTCGATCACGTTCTTGCACTCGCCGTGCGAGCTGATCAGTCCGCTGCCGTAGACCTTGATCTCGCCCTCCTGGCGAATCAGGCCGAACTCCACCGTATACCAGAACAGCCGCCCCAGCCGCTCCAGCACCCAGGCATCCTGAATGGATGCGCAGACCCGGCCGTAGTGGGCCAGGAAGTCGGCAAACACAGCGTGGGCATGCATCGGCACGTGGCCGAAGACGTCGTGGAAGATATCGGGCTCGGGGGTGTACTCGAGCGAGTCGCGGCTGCGCAGCCAGATGGTAGTAGGAAAACGCCGCGCCGCCAGCATCTCGAAGAACGCCGGCGCTGGCAGAAAGCCGCTGACCGGCGTGGCGTTCCAACCGGTGCGCGGCTTCAGCCGCGCGCTGATGGCGGCCAGCCTGGGGAGGCGATCGGGCTCGAGCCCGATGATCGAGAAACCTTCCAGGTACTCGCGGGCGGCGTGGCGCTCAAGCTCAGGCCAGGCGCGGGACACCAGCTCCGCCCAGACCGCGTGCTGCTCGGCAGTGTAGGCGGCATAGTCCTGCTCGATCAAGTAGGGCGCGGCGACGGAAAGCGTTGCGGTTTGCATGACGATCCTCTCGGCGCTACAGGCTCCGGGTGCCCGGCCCTGACCGCGCTTTTCTTCGGTCAGGCGCGGAGAGCAGCACCCTCAATGCACCCTCACAAATTCCCTCTCTCCCGCTGCTCTCTTTCGATGGCTTCGAAGAGCGCCTTGAAGTTGCCCTTGCCGAAGCTGCGGCTGCCCTTGCGCTGAATGATCTCGAAGAACAGCGTGGGGCGGTCTTCGACGGGCCGCGTGAAGATCTGCAGCATGTAGCCCTCGTTGTCGCGATCGACCAGAATGCCCAGGCTCTCCAGCTCGTCGATGGGCTCATCGATCCTGCCCACCCGCTCCTGCAACTCGGTGTAATAGGTGTGCGGAACACGCAGGAACTCGACTCCCTGCTGCCGCAGCTTGTTCACCGTCGTCAGGATGTCGCGGGTGGCCATGGCGATGTGCTGCACCCCGGGGCCCGGATAGAAATCGAGATACTCCTCAACTTGCGACCTCTTTTTACCCTGCGCCGGCTCGTTGATGGGGAACTTGACGTACCCATTGCCGTTCGACATCACCTTGGACATCAGCGCCGAGTATTCGGTCGAGATGTCCTTATCGTCGAAGTGCTGGTAAAGCGAGAAGCCCATCACCCGCGCGTAGAAATCCACCCAGGTGTTCATCTGGTTCCAGCCCACGTTGCCTACCATGTGATCCACGTGCAGCAGGCCCACGGGACGGGCCACCGGGTCCGAGCCTGCCGCACGGAAACCGGGCAAAAACGGGCCGGCGTAGGCGCCGCGCTCCACGAAGGTGTGGATGGTGTCGCCATAGGTGCAGATGCTTGAGACGATTGCGGTTCCATGCTCGTCCTTCAGCTCCCGGGGCTCGCCGGCGCTGACGGCGCCCCGGCGCGTCGTCTCCCGCCAGGCGGCGCGGGCATCGTCTACCCACAGACCCACGGCGCGCACTCCGTCGCCGTGTTGGTGAATGTGCCCGGCAATGGGGTGGTCGCTGCGCAGCGGAGTAGTCAACACAAAGCGAATCTTGCCCTGCTGGACCACGTAGGAGGCGCGATCCCGCTGGCCGGTTTCAGGCCCGGCGTACGCAACGAGAGAGAACCCGAAGGCAGCTCGGTAAAAGTAGGCGGCCTGGCGGGCATTGCCTACATAGAATTCAACGTGGTCGGTGCCTTTGAGGGGCAGAAAGTCGGTTCCAGCGGACGGCTCGGCAAGCACCTGCGATGCCGGACCTCCGGAGACAAGGCGAGGGGAAGCCATAGATTCAGTTCCTCTTCCGCCGGGCGCAGGTGGGGGGCCGCACGACCGGCTTCCGACTAGCTTAGGTCTGATTGGATGCGGAAGAGAATGGGGAATGAAGCCAAAACCGGCTGACTGGGCTTAAAGAAATTAAGCATAATGGTCCAGTCGGCTTAAGGAGTCATGGACATGAGCCACCGTACCGCCCCAAACACACTGGAGATGGATGCCATCTCCTGGAAGATTCTGGAACTGTTGCAGCAGAACGCCCGGTTCACCTTCGCGGAGCTGGGACGGAAGGTGGGCCTTTCGACTCCGGCGGCCTCCGAGCGTGTGCGCCGCCTGGAGGAGGCAGGCATCATTACCGGCTACCACGCCACAGTGAACCTGGGCCGGCTGGGCTTGCCCATCCGCGTGCTGGTGCGCCTGACGATCCATGGTGGGGACACGCTGGTGGCCAGGGCGGTGGCGGCCATGCGCGAAATGCCGGAGATCGGCCGATGCCACCGCATCACCGGCGCGGAGTCGTTTGTGCTGGAGGCCAACGTGGCTTCCATCCGCCACCTGGAGGGGCTGATTGATCGGCTCTCCGGGCTGGGCGCCACGGAGACTTCGACCGTATTGTCCTCCCCGGTGGAGCGGCGCGACTACCGTGGAGCTGAGGTGCAGGCCTTCACCCGCCACCTCTAGGAATATCTCCGCCGCATGGCACGGCGGAGATATTCCTGTTCGGTTGTTTACTTAAAGCTGAATTTCAAGGAGCCGATGTATTCGCGTGGAGCGCCAGGATCGACCAGGGTGTAACCTCCGAAGCTGGTGCCGAAGTAGCCGCCGCTGGTGATGTAAGCGGTTGGATTGTACTCCCGGTTGAACAGATTCTCGATCCCCAAAGAAAGTTCAACCGGCACGTCCTGGAGCCGCCCCGGCAACAGGCGGTTGATCGTTCCATCGGTGTTGAAGTTTACGACGCCATAGCCCGGCGCGGTCTGGGTGGTGGGCGCGTTATTCACGTTGCTGAACAGGTAGCGAACCCCCACATACTGCCACCACAGGCCGGGGTTGAGATTGAAGCGGTGGTCGCCGGAATGATAGGCGGTGGTAACCCCTAGGTTGGTGGAGTACTTGGGGTTGTTGGAGATGGGGTACCTGCCGAAGTCCTGGTTGGATCCGCTCGGGATGTAGGAGAGAAAGTAGTTGTGCTGGACGATAGCGTTGCCGTGAATCTGGAGCCAGCGCGCCGGCGCGTTGTCGAAGTTGATGGAAACCCCATTATTCATGCTCGAGGCCAGCGCTACAGCGGCAGGCAGGCTGAGCTGGGCCGTCTGGGTAACCACGTTCACATTGCTCAGTTTGTCATGGAAATACGTCGCATCCAGCGAACACTCATGCAGGAAAGCGGCTGGGCATTTCGTCACCAGGAAGCCCCCCTCCACATTCGTGCTCTTCACGGCTTTTAGCTGACCAATATTGACGCCGTTGGCGGGCCGATTCGCGCCGAATGCCGAATCCGTCGGGTTCTCGTAGGTGATGGCGAAGTTGCCGTGCAGGGTCAGCCAGTCTGTGACCATGCCCTGCACTCCCAGCGATGGCGCAAACTCCAGAAAGTTCTTGTGCGTCGAGGGAGCGAGCTCGACATCATTGGAGGGGTTCCCGTTGGGGAAGTCGGTGAGGCCGGTGTTGTAGTAGTCGGTACGGAAGAGCTGTTCGGCCGCGCCGGGTGTAATCACCAGGCGCTGGTGAAACATATCCACGTGGTCCTGGAGGTACAGGAATCCATAGTCATTGTAGAGGCGGTCTCCGTTAAAGAAAGTGGGGACGGTTTTGCTGGTGCCGATTGCCGGGTTAAACAGTGCTACGGGATTGTGATAATCGCCGTGCATCCAGTAGCCGCCAAAGGTGACGGTGTTGTGCGGCGCGGTCAATGCAATGGAGCTGCTGTTGCCGATGGTATTGGAGGCGGGGTCGTACCATTCGTGGCTGTATCCGTTATTCGCTCCGTAGAAGTTCACCACCCGGTTGTGCAACCGGTAACCGTGCCGGTACCAGGACGCTGAGTTGAAAGTCAGCCGTGGCGAAAGAGCCAGCAGAAGCTTTCCGTAGAGAATGTCGCTCTGTGTCTTGATCTGCTTCTTCCAGACGCTCTCGGCGAGCGAGGAGTAGAAACCGCTGCTGGCCTCGCTGTAGTACTGCGCATTGGCCGGTACTGGAGTGCCCGCATCTGTACCGTAGATGCCGGTCGTGGTTACCGCATCTCCATAGTTGTTGTTGGAAGCAGGTGTGATGGGAACCAGCGGAAGAAAATTAGGCCGGAACTCCGTGTTGCGGCTGTGATAGTAGGCAATGCTGAACGTGCCGTTGGAGAATTGCCGGAGCAGCTTGAAATGCGCGGCGTAGCCCGAGGACGGCGCGGCAAAGGTGGGTGCGCCGATTGTGCCTACGCGGAAGGTGTCATTCATCGCGTAGCCAAATGCGAGCAGCGCCGACCAGCCGTTGCGCATCCCGGTGCTCGCCATGAAATGCGTGATCGACGTGTTGTAACTGCCGTAATCGGTGCCGGCGGAGATGGCCCCACCAGGCGTCATCTTGGGCTGGTAGGGTATATAGTTCACGGTGCCGCCGAGGCTGTCGAACCAGCGGTTGGAGGGTGCGCCAGGGCCGTAGTTCACATTGATGTTGGCGATCATGTCGGTGATCGGGATTTGCGTGGTTTGCCACTGCCCGTTGTTGGCGATCATGTTGTTCATCGGAATGCCGTCGAACAGGAAGGCGATGCCGTTGCGCAGAATGTCGCCGTTCACGCTGCTCCAGCCGCCCTTCACGCCGCGCAGCACCACCTCGCTGCGGGCCGTGGCCGCGACGCCGCCGTAGCCGTAGACGAAGACGCCGGGAGCAGCGGTCAGCGCCTGGGCCGCACTGCCGAAGGGACCAGCCACGCCCTTGATTTCAGCGCGCGAAATGGACGCCTCCGTCACCGACGTCTCTGGCGATCCCTCCGCTGTCACGGTGACCGATTGAACCACGCTCTTCGGACGCAGGGTCACGGTGAAACGGAGCGACTGACCGGACGCCAGAGTGATGCCGGCCTGCCGGTAGTCATCGAAGCCCTGCAAGGTGATCGTCAGATCGTAGACTCCGGGGGTAATACCGGATAGATCGAAGGCTCCATCGGCGGCCGTCACTGATCTGAGCACTGCGCCGGATTGCTCGTTGGCAAGCGCCGCGGTTGCACCGGGAATGGGTGTGCCGGCAGAGTTCGCGGTAGTAACGTGCAAAGACGCACTGGTCTGGCCAAGAAGAAGCGCAGGTTGCAGGAGCGTGATTACGCAAAAGAACGTGAAACCAGCCATAAGGCTGCGCAGCACCTTCATGAGGATCCTCACAGTCAACGGGTTTTTGGGGTCACTGGCGCGGGTGGGAAACAGCCGAATCGCTTCACTGCGGCGCGAACGCAGCGAATCTGGCCGATAGGGGAAGCGGTCTTGCTAATCAGGGATTTTCGGCACCGCGTGTTGCATTCTCTTGAACCTGCGATGAAAAGTCCGCGCATGGCCGGTGCGCGCGTCACGAGATGAAACAGCTCCGTGCTAACATGACGCCGCCTTCATGGAGGCATCATTCAGCTTGCAGCTCCCACGAAGCATTTCCGGCTGAAGAGGCGCGCTGCAACCGGATCTGCGCAGAGCGGCAATCTCCCGCAGTGCTTGGCTGTCACACGTCTGCGGTGAGGAAAAAGACCAGTTATCCTCACAGGTAGCAGCGGGCCGCCTCGGCTTGGCGCCTTACCCTAAAGTTGTATTGATCCTCCCGGCCCGCGCCCGGCACACTGTTCGGCAGTATTGACTAAAAGATTTTGATCGGGCACCACCCCTTTCCTCTCCCCGGAATCCGCGGCCATTTTCTCAGTTGTCCGAGAGGATTTCACTCATGCTGTACCTCGTTTGCCTTTTGTTTGCCACGGGCGCCGTGGTAGCCGTTCTGCTCCGCTCCTCTGCCAAAGCCCGCCGCCGTAATCAGCAATCCTGGGAATCCATCGTCTCCCGCTTCCAGCCGGCCTGGAGCCTCCCCGAACTGAATCAGTGCGCCTCACCGGAGGAGCGCTGGCAGCAGCTCGGCGGAGCCCACGGGCTCTGGGCCATGTATCAGAATGCCAAGGTCATGCTGGAGATGGCCGACTACGCGGCCCGGAATACCGAAGCGATGGACGCGGAGCTGCTTGCCAATCTCCGCAGTGACGCCTTGCAGATCCGTGTGCTGGTCGCCGGCGCACTGGCCAAGTACGCCCTCCACCAGCTCAACGAAGGCATCTCCTCCAACGTCTACCGCGCCGCTTCCCTCTACCGCGAGATGACGGGTCGAATGACCGGCCTGCTGCCGGTGAACGCCGGTGCATTGGCGCCCCAGTACCTGGGCGTCCATTAATTCAAAGCCTCCAGAACCAATGAAAAAGCCCCGCTCTTTTGAAGCGGGGCTTTTTGCGCGCCCAGCGCCTTCCAGCTCACCCAAGCCTGCGATTCAAATCACAATCGTAGTTCCAAAACGGCAGTAGAATCTGTCCGTGCCAGGAAGTGTCCGGTTGCCAGGCAGCAAGTGAGCGTGGCTCGATGGTGGGAGACGCAAGACCGTGGCAAGGTGGGAGCGCCGGAGATCCGGCTCCCCAGCAGACCAGCGCCAGACCCTCCGGGCAGACGCGCTGGAGGCCAGTGGCGATTCTCGCTCCCCTCCTGCTTCCCGTGCTCACGGCCCTGGTGCAGTCTCTCCTCGCGCCTTGGCTGCACCCATTCGCCTTCTTCCTCTTCTATCCGGGCGTGCTGCTCTGCGCCTGGATCTCTGGAACCGCCGGCGGTCTGGCTGCCACGCTGCTCTCCACTCTGCTTGCCTTGTGGGTGGCTGTTCCGCAGGACCAGATTTTTGACACGCAGGATCTCCGCTCATCGTTCTCTGCCGCCGTCTTCCTGTTGGTCGGCATCGTCTTCAGCGTGGTCCAGGGGCGGCTGAAGCGCTCCACTCGGCAGATCGAAAATGCGCTGGAACAGACCCGTCTCGGCACCACCCGCCTGAAAGCCGCTCACGGCAAGATCGCCGGCTTCGTCGAACAGGCTTCCGACGGTATCTTTGTCGCCGACCTCAACGGCCACCTTCGTGAGGTGAACGCCGCGGCCTGCCGCATGTTAGGACACTCCTGTGAGGAGCGCGACCAGATCATCGGCCAGTCCTTTGAGGCCTTTCTTGACTCTGCGAACATTCCCGCCTTCTGGCAGCTCAAGGAGCTTTTGCTGGCGGGCGGCACCCATATCGTGGAATGGAATCTGCGCCGCCAGGATGGACGGATCCTTCCCGTCGAGGTCAGCGCCAAGATCTTTCCCGATGGCCGCTGGCAGATCTTCGCCAGGGATATCAGCGAGCGTCGGGAGGCCGAGCGCCTGCTGCAAAAGGTCAATCGCGCCAACCGCGCCCTCACCCGCTGCAATCAGACCTTGATTCGCGCGGTGGACGAGAGCGCTCTGCTGGCTCATATCTGCGACATTATCGTACGCGACGCTGGGTATCCCTTCTGCTGGGTCGGCCAGGCCATGCAGGATGAAGCCAAGACCGTCAAGGTCATTGCGCAGGCAGGCCATAACTCCGGCTACACCGCTTCCCTCGGCATCACCTGGGCTGACGAGGAGCGAGGCCGCGGCCCGACAGGGACATCCATCCGCACCGGCCAGGTCGTCACCGTCCGCGATGTCGCTTCGTCCGTGGAAATGGCGCCCTGGCGAGCTACCGCCCAAGCCCATGGCTACGCATCGATTCTTGCCATTCCGCTCGTGATCGCCAACGAGACCTTCGGCTCCCTCAGCATCTATGCCGGCGAGCCCGACGCCTTCGACGCCGAGGAAGTGCGGCTGCTGACGGAACTGGCGGACGATCTCGCCTTTGGCCTCTCCGTGTTGCGCGCCCGCGCCGCACAGGCAAAGGCAGAGGAAGACCTGCGCATCCTGAACGCCGAACTCGAACGGCGTGTGCTGGCCCGCACCAGTGAGTTGCAGCAGGCCCGCGAGCACGAATTCCAGATCGGCTCCCGCATCCAGCAGACGCTGCTGCTCGATCGCCCCCCTGCGCAGGTGCCAGGCGTCTCCATCGCAGCTCTCGCGCTGCCCACGCAGCGCGTTGATGGCGACTTTGTTCTCTTCACAGAGCCGCACGCCTCCAGCTTTGATGTCGCCGTCGGCGATGTGATGGGCAAGGGAATTGCCGCCGCGCTGGTGGGAGCAGCCGCCAAGGCTCACCTGCTCAAGGCGATCGGCCAGCTCTCCGTCCCGTCGTCCGCGGGCGAGTTCCCATCTCCGGCGGCCATCATCGCGCGGACGCACTCCGCCATCGTTCGCCAGCTCATCGCGCTGGAGAGCTTCGTCACCCTGTGTTACGCGCGAATCGACCCAGCCAACGCCGTGGTCGAAATGGTCGACTGCGGGCACACCGGCATCATTCAACTGCACCACAGATCGGGAAGGGCCGAACTGCGCCGCGGCGACAATCTTCCTCTCGGCGTCCGCGTCGACGAAGCCTATCGGCAATGCACCTTTCCCCTGGAGGCGGGTGACTCGCTGATCCTCTTTTCCGACGGCATCACCGAGGCTCGCAATGAGCAGGGAGAGGTCTTCGGGGTGGAGCGCCTGGAGCAGTGCATCGAAAATCAGCATCACCTTCAGCCCGAGGAACTGGTTGAGGCGATTCGCGGGGCGGTCATTACCTATTGCCGCTCCAGCCACCTTGCGGACGATGTCACCATGGTCGCGGTGCATGTGGAGAAAACCGGAAATCCCATCGCCCGCGCGGAAATGCACATTGCCGCCGACCTGTCGCAACTGCGCGAGGCGCGTGCTTTCACCCGGTCGTTCTGCCAACATCTACCGGGCGCCCCCCTCGGCGAAGTCAGCATTGCCGCCCTTGCTCTGGCCGTCAATGAAACCTTGAGCAACATCATCAAGCACGCCTATCGCGGCCGTGCCGATCATGGCGTTCACATCCAGGCCGAGGCCTTTCCGGGGCACGTTACCATTCGCCTCCATCACACCGGCAGCCCTTTTCTCCCCAATATGCCCGCCCAGCTCCCCGCGGACATTCCTCGCGAGTCCGGGCTCGGACTTTACATGGTTTCCCAATGCGTAGACGACATTGAGTACGCGCACGACGAGCACGGGAGAAGCTGCATCTCCCTCACCAAGCTGGCAGACCGGCAAGCAACCCACGAAAGCGAGACGTCATGGATATTCCCGTCGAAATCTCACACGGCGTGACCTTTGCCGAAGTTCCGGTGAAGGAATTGGATGCGAGTAATGCTGGCGATCTCAAGGCCGCCATGACGCCAATTCTCGAACGCTCCGCGAAGGTCGTGCTCGATCTCAGGCAGATGCAGTTTGTCGATAGCTCAGGATTGGGAGCCATCCTCTCCTGCCTGCGTCAGGCCGCCGCGCGCAGCGGCGATCTCAAGCTGTGCAGCATGTCGCGCCAGGTGCGCACCGCATTCGAACTGGTTCGCATGCACCGGGTCTTCGACATCTTCGAAACCAGGGACGAGGCAATGCACGCATTCAACAGCTGAAAGCGAGGCGGTTATGAGTCCGTCGGTCCTGACGCCCGATGTTGCATTTGAGCTCGAGGAGTCGATTCGCTGGCATGGAACTCATTCCCTGGGCAGATCGTGGAACTCCCTTACTCCTTACGGCCGCTTTACTGCCGTTGCCCTGGCGGTGCGCGACCGCATGATGGACCGCCTTCTTGAAACCGAGGAACGCTGCGCCCGGAACCAGGCAAAGCGCGTCTACTACCTCTCCATCGAATACCTCATCGGTCAATCACTCGGCGCCAACCTGCGCACCCTGGGGCTCTATCCCGCTTGTGTACACGCGCTCAAAAGCCTGGGCAGCAGCCTGCCGGAAATCGAGGCAATCGAGCCGGACGCGGCGCTTGGCAACGGCGGCCTCGGACGGCTCGCCGCCTGCTTCCTCGATTCGCTCGCAACCTTGAACATCCCCGGCAACGGCTACGGAATTAATTACGAGTTCGGCCTCTTCAAACAGCAGATCGATAACGGCGAACAGCATGAGCTCCCCGACAACTGGCAGGCGCTCGGAACGCCCTGGCTGATCGCGCGCCCCGACGAGGTCTGCATGGTCCCCATCTATGGGCGCATCGAGCATTCTGTAGATCGACGCGGCGAATACAACCCCATGTGGATGGACTGGAAGGCCCTTATCGGGCTGCCCTATGACATGCTGATCCCTGGCTACGGCGGCCGAACCGTAAACTTCCTGCGCCTCTACTCAGCGCGCGCCTCGCGCGAGTTCGATATGCGCATCTTCAATGACGGCGACTACCTGAAGGCCGTCGAAGAAAAGATCCAGTCGGAGATGATCTCCAAGGTGCTGTATCCCTCCGACGCAGTCCTCGGAGGCAGAGAACTACGCCTGGCGCAGGAGTACTTTCTTGTCTCCTGCGCGATTCGCGATATCGTGCGCAGATATGAGAAGGGCCACGGCAACTTTCACGAGTTTTCTTCAAAGGTGGCGATTCAGCTCAACGACACGCACCCCGTATTGGCGGTTGTCGAGCTGATGCGTGTCCTGATCGATGAGAAGGATCTTTCCTGGGATGAAGCCTGGGAGATCACGCAGGCGACCTTCGGCTATACCAACCACACCCTCTCCGAAGAGGCCCTGGAAAGATGGCCGGTCTCATTGCTCAATCGCGTTCTGCCGCGCCACCTTCAGTTGATTCAGGAGATCAACCGAAGATTTCTCGAGTATCTGAGCAAGATCTTTCCCGTCGACACGGCGCACGCGCGCCGTTTATCCCTTGTGGACGAGTCCGCCCCGGCGCACCAGGTGCGCATGGTCAATCTGGCGGTTGTGGGCAGTCATTCCATCAATGGCGTCTCGCCTATTCACAGCCACCTGCTTAGCACAGCTCTTCTCTCCGACTTCCATCAGCTCTGGCCGGAGCGCTTCAACAACAAGACCAACGGCATCAGTCCCCGTCGCTGGCTCCTCCACGCCGACCCCGCGCTGGCACAGTTGGTCTCTGCATCCATCGGCCAGGGCTGGATCACCGATCTCAACGAACTGCGCCGGCTCGATCCTCTCGCCGAGGATGCTTCCTTCCGCACCGCCTTCCGCGACGTCAAGCGGCACAACAAGGCCTGCCTGGGTGCCTATGTCAAAGACCTTCTGCATGAGACGCTCGATCCCGAATCGCTCTTCGACGTGCAGATCAAGCGCATCCATGCTTACAAGCGCCAGTTGCTCAAAGTCCTGCACATCATTCATG
>JAJZCY010000275.1 GCA_021828835.1 Acidobacteriota bacterium
GACCTGCTGGCCATCTCGGAAGATCCCAACGTGCGGATCATGTCCACCAAGGCGCTGGTCTGCAATCTGCTCCCCGGCCGCCGCGCCGATCACAAGGCCGCGCTGAAGCAGTTGAAGAAGCTGCTGAAGGAGACAGCATGAGCGCTTCCATGGAAACCACCGGAATCCAGCCGGGAGAGATCACCGCCTTCCTGACCGATTCCACGCTCTGCATCGGCTGCAAGGCCTGCGAGGTGGCCTGCAAGGAATGGAATGAGCTGGAGCAGGACGGGCTCACGCTGTCGGGCTTCTCCTACGACAACACCATGGCGCTCGGCCACTCGACTTGGCGTCATGTGAAGTTTGTCGAAGGCACGCCCGAGCCGGGATTGGGCGGCAACGCTCCCCAGCAGCTCTCCTGGGAGTTCTCCTCCGACGTATGCAAGCACTGCGAAGTGGCCGGTTGCCTGGAAGCCTGTCCCACCGGCGCGCTGGTGCGCACCGAATTCGGCGGCGTTTATCTGCAGCCGGACATCTGCAACGGCTGCGCCTACTGCGTCGTCTCCTGTCCCTTCGGCGTGGTGCAGAAGAACGAAGAGGATGGACGTGCCTTCAAGTGCACCTTCTGCACGGATCGGCAAAAGGATCAGCTCAAGCCTGCTTGCGCCAAGGCGTGCCCAACGGAATCGATCAAGTTCGGCAGGCTCGATGATCTGCGCGTACATGCCAGGGAAAGACTGGAAACGCTGCACGCACGCGGCATGCACGATGCGCAGATCTACGATCCGACCGATACCAGCGTCAAGGGCATTCATTCCCTCTTTCTGATTCGCGGCGAGCCGGAGACCTACAATCTACCGCCCCGCCCTGAGGTGCCCACGGTCTATTTGAAAGAAGGTTGGCGCTCGGCCGCGATCCAGGGATTGACACTCATTGCCGGCGTGGCACTGTCGTTTCTCGCCGCGCGCGCAAAGCGAAACGAGGTGCAGGCGTGAGCACCATGGAAGTTTTGGAATCTGCGGATATCCGCGAACTGAAGCTGGATGCGATCCGGCGCGAGGCCAAGGAAAAGGGGATCGTGGAAGCGCCGGGAATCCGGCCGGTGGGCTCTCCCTTTCCCATTGCCTCGCCGGAAACCGGCTACTACGGCCACCACCTGCTCAAAGAGCCGCAGTGGACGGAGCTGATTCCCCTCTACTTCTTCGTAGGCGGTGCGGCGGGTTCGCTCGGCGCGATCGGCGCGCTGGCAGATCTCATCAGCGACGAAAAAGACGTGGCGCTGACCGCGCGCTGGATGGCGCTGGGCGGCGCCGCGCTCTCCGGCGTGCTGCTGATCATCGACCTTGGCCGCCCCAGCCGCTTTCTCAACATGCTGCGCGTCTTCAAACCGCAGAGCACCATGTCCATGGGCTCCTGGGTGCTGAGCGGCTTCTCGGCCTCGGCGGGCATGGCTTCTTTGGCGGATCTTCTGCATCAATTCTTCGGTCCCACGGTGGCAGGTCGGATCCTTGGGGCTCTGGGCCGCGGCGGTTCGGCTCTCTTCGCCATGCCGTTTCACAACTACACGGGCGTGCTCATCGGCGCCACCGCCATTCCGGTGTGGAACTCGCATGTGTGCCAGTTGCCGCGCGAGTTTGGCATGTCGGGCCTGCAATCGGCGACCAGCCTGCTCGAGCTTGCCGGGTATGAGAGCCGGACCTCGCTCAATCTACTCGGCCTGCTTAGCAGTGCGACGGAGACCTTCGAATTTGCGCGCGAGCTCGCCAAGCCGAACCCGCGCGAAGAAGACGCGCCGCTGCGCAATGGAGCGAGCGGCGCATTGGTGACGACCTCCGCCGTCTTATCAGGACCGCTGCCCCTGGGGCTGCGGATTGCCGCCATGGTCGCTCCGAAAAAGCATCGGCGGAAGTTGCGCATCGCGGCGGCAATCGCCGGCGTGCTCGGCTCGCTCTGTCTGCGTTACGGCTGGGTGAAAGCCGGCGCCGTCTCCGCACAGGATTGGAAGCTTCCCCTGCGGCGCAACGGTTAATCCTCATCGCCAGTTTCGGGCATGTTTGTGGGCTGCTTCTCCACATTGATTGCGGGCCGCCCGTGCTTCTGGAGAATCTGATCGATCGTGGGAAGCTGCTTTGAAACAAAGGATCGCCAGGCAGCCGTTACGCCCTTCGCTTGCTGCTGAACTTCGCTTGAGGCGGCCATCAGCGCGGTTGTTGGTGGCTGATCCGACTGATCGAGCTGCCCGTACACCGCTGTCGCCTCGCCGTTTGCCTCATCCAGCCCGGGCGAAGGCTTGGCCATCTGCTCGCTGCTCTCACCACCCCCACTAATCAGCTTCTTCAGCGTGTTTGCGTAGGGAGTAAGCTGCGCAGCCAACGCCGCATTCTGCGCTGCGCCGAGCTGCTCCTGAACTGCATGGGCTTCAAGATCCTCCTTCGCGATGCTGCTCAAGGCAGAGGCTGTCGCATCTTCAGCGTCGTGCAGCCGGGCCAGGTCGGCTGCCGAGGTGTGAACGCG
This sequence comes from Acidobacteriota bacterium, assembly GCA_021828835.1. Classification (GTDB taxonomy): domain Bacteria; phylum Acidobacteriota; class Terriglobia; order Terriglobales; family Acidobacteriaceae; genus Telmatobacter. The sequence continues at coordinate 2,494 of JAJZCY010000275.1, forward strand.
TGGATCCATCTTGACGGTCAAAGGCTGCGTTTGGCTCCGTCCATCCACCGTAAGACGAACGCGATAGGTGCCCGGCAGCACCGGTGGGCCCTGCGGCTCAAGCGGCGTGCGATGCGGCACTGCGGCGATCGGATAGTCGTAGTGCGTAGCCAGAGGCGTAGTCTCGCGCAGGTTCCACACCCAGCGATGCATGCCCGCGGAAGTTGGCAGCGGTCCGGTGATCTTCGGCCAATAGGGTGGAATCAGCTCGCTGCGCTCCTTGCCGGGTGCGGGCATGACCGGATCGGTGCTGGCGTAGCGGCGAATCACCTTGCCGCTGGAGTCCAGGATCTCCAGCGCGACCAGCCCGGTTGCCGGGTGGGGCAGGGAATAGTCGAGGATGGCGCCATCCGGCGGATTTCCGCCGGCCGGCGTTCCGGGCGGCAATGGCGTATCGGTGTTGTTATCGCGGCGAATGCGCCAGGCCGGAGCCGGCGGAAGGAGCATCGGCAGCGATTGCCGCTGGGACTCAGCTTCGGCAATGGTGCGCAACGGAGCTACGTCATCGAGGATCCAGAAGGAGCGGCCGTGCGTGGCGACGATCAGGTCATCCTCGTGGACGAGCAGGTCGCGCATGGAGGTGTGGGGCAGGTTGTACTGCAAGGGCTCCCAATGGGCGCCGTCGTTGAACGAAACATAGACGCCAAGTTCCGTGGCCGCATACAGCAGGCCCGGCGTAACCGGGTCGGCGCGGACCGCATTCACAGGAGCGTTTCCAGGCAGTCCGTCCACAATCGCAGTCCAGCTTTTGCCGCCGTCGTGCGTGCGAAAGGCATACGGGCGCATATCGTTCACGCGCATGCGGTTCACAGCTACGTAGGCGGTATTGTCATCAAACCGTGCGGTATCGAGCTCCGCAATCTTGCTCCAGGCCGTCACGCCCGGCGGTGTGATGTTCGTCCAGTGCGCGCCGCCATCGCGCGTGATCCACACCAGGCCGTCATCGGTGCCTGTCCAGATGGTTTTCGTCGTCTTGTAGGAAGCAGCGAGGGAGTAGATCGCTCCGCGGCGCCGGTCCTGCTGCTTTGCGGTGAGCGGCGGCACAGAGGCCGGCTGGCCGGTCTTGGATTGAGTCAGGTCCGGGCTGATGATCTGCCAGCTATGTCCGTAATCATGCGTACTGAAGAGCCGGTTCGCAGCGTAGTACAGCAGGTGCGGATCGACCGGGGAAAACAGGATCGGCTCGGTGCGGTCGGCGCGGAATCCCCTTTCATGGACCGGCAGAGGCGTCACATTCTGCACATCGCCGGTGACGCTGTCATACCGGCTGACCTCGGTGCGGCCGGCTCCGTAGATGATCTGCGGATGCAGCGGATCGGGCGCAGCCTCGCCGTACTCGATGATTCCCGCCGGGTGCCAGTCGCGGAACGTGATCTCGCCGTCATTGCCCCGCGAAGAGATGCACACCGAGCCGCTCTCCTGCTGGCCTCCGCACACATGGTAGGGAAAGGTATGGGTGGCCGCAACGTGGTAGAGCTGCGCGGTGGGCTGGTTGTACCACGAGCTCCAGGTGCGGCCGCCGTTCACCGTCACCACCGCCCCCTGATCGCCGACCAGCAGAAGGATCTTTGGGTTACGCGGATTGATCCACATGTTCTGGTAATCGTCGCCGCCCGGCGCGCCGCGCAGCGTCATCCACGTCTTGCCGCCGTCGCTGGAACGCACCGTGACGATGCTGGTGACGTAAACCACATCGGGATTCGCTGGGTCGACGACCGGTACGGAAAGATCGCCGCCGCCGATCTTCATGGCCGGGCGCGGGTCGTCCGTGATCTTCCGCCAGCTTGCGCCGCCATCGTCGGAGCGGTAAACTCCGTTGCCCTGACCGCTGGCGTAGGCTCCCTGTGTAGTGGTCGAAAGCGTGGCGTAGAGGCGATTGGGCTCGCTGGGCGCAAGAGCCACGTTGATCTGTACCAGGTTCGCCGGCAACCCGTTCTTCAGCGGATGCCAGGTTTCGCCGCCGTCCGTGGACTTGAAGAGTCCGCCGCCGGTTCCGGAGTACTCATTGCCGTCTTCCCAGGGACCGAGCGTCTCCTCCCAGAGCGAAGCGTAAACAATGTTGGGGTTCTTGGGGTCGATCACCACGTCGGAGCCGCCGGTCCGCTCATCTTTATAGAGAACCTTCTTCCAGCTTTTGCCGCCGTCGGAGGATTTGAAGATGCCGCGCTCCGCGCTGGGTCCATAGGGATGACCAAGCACCGCCGCGAAGATCACATCCGGGTTCCCGGGATCGACGGCGATCGCGGGAATCTGTTCGCCCTGGCGAAGGCCGAGATGGGTCCAGCTCTTTCCGGCGTCGTCGGAGCGATAAATGCCATCGCCAGAGGCCAGGTCGGAACG
>JAJZCY010000020.1 GCA_021828835.1 Acidobacteriota bacterium
TTCGGCGCCTACTATGCCAAGCAGAACAACCTGGACGTGGTGCGGTTGGGTTCGGGGGCCAATCCCCTGGACGGCCTCAACATCCGGGTCGGAGGCAGTCTGGTCACGCCGCAGAAGTCCAACTGGGGACCCCAGATCGGATTCTCCTGGGCGCCCGAGCATGCCGATGGCAAACTGGTGCTGCGCGGCGGCTTTGGCATCAACTACAACCAGAACGAGATCGCCATTCTGGCCAACGGCTATGGGAACCCGCCCAATGCGGTGCAGCCCAACTTCACCTGCACCTATCCGTTCCCGAGCCCGAACTGTGCGGGGACCGGTATTCTTTACGGCACCGCCACCAGCATCAACTCGCTGTTTGGGTACCCGCCCAATCCGGCGGCCATTACTCAATTCAGCAGCGCGAATCTGCCTCTGAGCGGGTCGACCCGCATCACCGGCTTTCCCTCCCACCCCAAGACCATCGTCAACTACCACTATTCGCTGGAAACCGATTACCAGCTGCCCTATGACACCATGGCTACGCTCGGCTATCAGGGAAGCCTGATGCGGCATTTGCTCATCCAGAACAACTGGAACGCGATCGCCGCATCCTACGCCCTGCCCTTGAACCCGGCGGTCAACTTCCTTGACTTCTACGACAACGCCGGCAATGGCAACTACAACGCCATGATCGCCACCGTGAACCATAACTTCGCCAAAGGATTCCAGGCCGCCGCGCAGTACACCTGGGCCAAAGCAATGGATGAGAACTCCGGTCCGTATTCGATGGATTTCTATCCTTACAACACCCACCTGGCCTATGGGCGCTCCGATTACAACGTGCAGAACGCCTTCAAACTCTACGGGCTGTGGCAGCCGACCTTGTTCCGCGGCAACGGCATGCTGGAGAGGATCGCCGGCGGCTGGACGCTGGGCGGCATCTGGAACTGGCATACCGGCTTCCCGTGGAACCCGGTTTACAACGTGGTGGGGAACGTCTACTACGGCAGCAGCGGTTACGGCCAACTGCGCCCGGCTGCTTACCTGGGCGGCGCGGGAACCAGCACCGCCAACAAGAACTTCCAGGGCTTCGGCGGCATCAACCCCAACTACAGCGGGGATGGTTCGAAGTACTTCCAGGCTCCGCCCTACGTCACCGGACCGGCGTTTCCTCAGACCTCGGCTCCGCCCGCGCCAGGCATCCGCCGCAACAGCCTGAACGGCCCGAGCTATAACAACGTGGACGCCAGCCTGACGAAGGCCTTCGGCATGCCCAACACGCGGGGGCTGGGCGAGAACGCGAACTTCTCGATCCGCATGGACATCTACAACCTGTTCAACAAAACCAACATCAACACCCAGTCCCTCGACAAAACCCTGGGCTCGGTAACCTCGGGCGGCGTAGTGACCCCGAACTCCGACTTCGGTGTCGCCGGCAACGCCCTGGGCAGCCGCACCATTCAGCTACAGGCGCGTTTCAGCTTCTGAGCGCGCTCTGAATGGACTTACCTACGCGGCGGGTGTTCCAACTGGAACACCCGCCGCGGCATTCTCAAGCTCTTTCAGCACAAGTCCCGGCTCTCTCCGGTACACTTGCTGCGGGCATTTCTTCCCTATTCGACAACTATGACAAACCAGGCTGCATAGGCCCAGCGCCCCGTCTGCCTGCTGCTGGAGGTTCTATGGTCTCGCGCTTTGCGATTGCACTCGGAACTGCTGTTGTCCTTGCGCTGGGCGCTTTGACGCCCGCGTTTGCCGCTGACAACCACGCCGCGACCGATTACGTTGTGATCGTTCGCCACGCCGAGATCAACCGGCCCGCGGCGCAGGCCTGGAAACGGGTGGGAAGCTATTGTGCCCTCTCCGAATGGCTGAGCGTGACCTGCACGCTGGAGTCCGGCAGCGGTGGCCTCGGCTCCGTACGCTTGATCAACAACACCTTCGTCGAGGTGATGGTCGCACAGTCTCCGCTCTCCTATACCTATTGGCAGACGCAAGGGAGCATGGCCGCCTCCGGATATCACGGCACGGTTGCCCTCGTACCGCGTGGGGCGCACCGCTCCGAGGTGATCTATACGCTGGTCTATAACCAGGCGGCATTTCCCACCGAAGCCGAGCGCGCCGCGCAGAGGGACCGGCTCACGAAGCGCTTTCAGGGCGCCTGCGACATGATCAAGAAGCTTGCCGAAGCGCAACCCTGATCGCGAGCAGGCGAAGACACGACAGCCGGCCGCAGAGGTCGGCTGTCGCGTTGAGAGGCCGGTTCTTAAAACGATTTGTAGATCGGATTGAATTTGGGGCGCGGCATGCTGTCGATGTAGGCCGAGACGTCGTAGGACTGCTGCGGAGTCAGCGAACCTGGGTTCGTTTGCGGCATATTCTTGTAGACCCACGCTGCCATCTTGGGGGTGTGAGACATGCCGGCGCCGTCGTTGTAGGAATCGGGTCCCCACACCGGCGGCATCACCGGGGGCACGCCGCCGCCATTCACTCCATGACACATGGCGCAGCCCTGGTTGTAGATCTGCTTGCCACGAGTCGCGTCACCGGCCAACTCCGGCAGCTTCGCCAGACCGCGCTTGGCGTAAGGCTGACCCGGCTTCTGTCCCTGCGCCAGGAATTGCATGTAGGCGATCATGGCCAGCATCTCCGGACTTTTGGCCGGAAGCGGGTGCCCGTTCTCGCTGCGCACAAAGCACTCGTTGATGCGCTCGGTCAGCGTGATCACCCGGCCGGCGCGCTTGCTGTACGAAGGAAACAGACCCGCCACATCCTTCAAAGAAGAGGCATAGTCCTTGGTGCCGCTGTCGATGTGGCAGTCGCTGCACGACAATTTGTTACCAACGTACGGAGCAGCAAGCTTCGGCGTCTGGTCGAAGATCAGCTTGCCCCGCGCGGCCAGAGAGTTGGCGGGCGGTTCCGCCTGAGCGGCTCCGGTCCGGCTCTCCTGGGCGGCGGCTGCATTGCGCGTGCAAACAGCAAGCGCCACACCGAGGGCAGTCGCGGGAATGAGACACAAAGCGATCATGCGCGCCGCTTGCGCGCGGCTAATGAACATAGCTGCTTACTCCTGGTGCGGCACAGCCGCTACCGATTGAAATCCGAATTGATGATAGATGGCCTGCGCCTCGGGACTGCGCAGAAACTTCAGCCATTGCGCGGCGATCTTCGCATGCGGCGCCCCTGTCACTACGCCGCCCGCGTAAATGGCCACTGTGTTTTGTGCCTGCGGAATCGGCACGCCGGCGATCGGGTTGTGGATGCTCTCCTGGAAGCGCACCTCCGAGGCCCAGGTCACGCCCGCATCGGCCTCGCCGCTCATGATCCGCATCGGCGTCTGGCGATGGTGGATCTCGGTGAGCATGGTCTTGCCGGTCTTGACCTTGGTTTCGTAGACCGCCTTGTAGAGGCTCTCGCCTCCAGCCTTGCGCAGCGAGTTGGCAATCTGGTTGGCGACGCCTTCCCACTGCGGATTGGGCATGGAAAGCCGCAGCTCCGGACGTCCCAGATCGTTCAACGAGTGAATACCCTGCGGATTTCCGGCCTTGACCATGATCTCCAGATTGTTGGTCGCGTAAGGAACAACGTTCTGGACCTGTCCGTCCTTGTGCATCTCGCGCAGCACGCGTTCGCCGGCCTCGTACACATCCGGCTGCACGGTGAGGCTGAGATTGCCCAAGGTGAGCGTATTGCCCGCGGCCATCTGCCGGCGCAGGATGCCTGGCGGCAACGTCTCATAGAAGATGTGCCCGTCGAGCTCGGGGTGATGCGCTTCGAAGGCCGCGACCAGGTGGGGCAGCACGAAGAACTGGTTGCCGCCGATGAACAGCACCAGCCTGGCATCGGCGGGATTGCCGTGCAGGTCGGGAACGTTGTCCACGTCGGGCACGTGAAAGACGTAGCCCTGGTTGCGGGTCGGATTGTTTTTCTGCCCGCTCCAGGGCGGACTGGCCTGTCCCGAGGCGCCGGCGCTGTGGCCGGCTGCAAACAACGCGCAGGCAAAGAATGCAAGCGATCTCATCTGCGATCTTCCTCCCGAGTTATGCCACTGTGATGTAGCTGAAGCGCCCGTCGGTCTGCAGCAGCGCAATCGCGGCTACCATCGAGGCCACCACGATGGTCCCTTCAATGGTGTGCGCCAGCATGTCTTTCACGATCTCTTCAGGCTTCTCCGTCATCTTGCGCAGGCGGATGAGAGCGCGCACCTGCTCCTCAGTGGCCGTATGGCAGCTCAGGAACTGCACGCCGCGATGGCGCAGCGTGGCCATATCGCGCGCCTGGTACATCGAACCTTCGCTGTCCGGATTCTGCCCTGCTGCGTTGGCTGCCGCTCCCTGATCTTTGCCCACGAAGATGTTGCGCACCGCCGGCTTGCCGGTCTCGGGATCGGTGACCTTGAGCCATTCGCCCACCTGGTACTTCTTCCAGACGTAATCGTCGTAATTCAGCATGTTGGCTGGCCCGTGCATCGCTACCGCGATTTTGACCTGCTGGCGCGGCACGCCGAAGCCGAACTCCAGCCCGTTCAGCGAGTTCTTCACGTTGTTGAGGAAGGCGCCATTGTTGATGTGGACGATGTCGTACACCTGCTTGACGCGCGCGGGATCCTTGACCAGCGCCTCAAAGGTTGCCGGGTTCCAATCGCCTGTCTTCCACACGAGTTGTCCCTCCGCGGCTCCGGTACCGGCTGCAGCCATTCCGAGCGCGGCTGCGCCGGAGACGAATGCCCTGCGAGTGAGATGCTGCATTGTGATCCTCCTTGGAGATGCTGTTTTGATGGTGCGATGGGAACATCTGAAGCTCCGAATCTCGTGCACCACCCATGAGTTGAGCGGGCGGCACAAGGAAGAGAGCGTGCGTCAGCCACGCGGAATATCTTCTCTGTCATCATCCCGCCGTGAGTCTCCGGCGGTCCAATAACTCTTCCTAATGCCCCATAAGACGCGGTGATGGCGGGGAAAGCGGCAGGCCCCTGCTGTGCTTGTGATTTTCATCACCGACCCTGCCGAACCGCAAACCGACAATCGAGGAAAGTCCGGTGTGAGGACTACAGGGCCCCAAAACGACTCCAGATCGGGAGGAAGCAAGGCCACCTGATGATCTCTCTACGTGTGCCGGCGAGAGCCCTGCGATCCCTGCCCGGCTCGATTCTCCTGCTGAGTTGCTGTCTCTCTGCCGTTGGAACGCCCTCTGTGCGGGCGGAAGACCTTCAGACGGACTACCAGAAGGCTGTTGCCAGTTCTCCGCGCATTGCCCGGGCTCAAGCGGAACTGGATGCGGCACTTGCGGGCAAACCGCTGGCCCGCTCGGCGCTCCTTCCTCACCTGGATGCCTTTGCCAGCGGGGGTGAGAATACGGCCCGGGTGACAGGCTTTGGGCCGCAGACGCTCTCGACTGGCTACCACTCCGACGTATTCAGCGCCACGCTTACGCAATCCATCTTCGATGGACAGGCGCGCGTGGCGGTTGCTCAGTCCGACAGTCGCATACAGGCTGGCAGAGCGGCGCTGGCCTCGGCGGAACAGGATCTTGCCGTTGCGGTTGTGCAGGCTTACTTCAGCGTGCTGCGCGCCCAGGCCGACCAGCGGGTTGCGCAAAATCAAAGCGATTTGCTCGCCAGCATTGACAAGGAAGCGAAGGCGCGCCTCGATGCCGGCATGGGAGACATCATCGCGGTGCGCGAGGCACAGGCGCAGCTCGATGCCGCGCAAGCCGACGTCATCGCTGCGACCAATGCCGTCGAGGTCGCCACAAGCCAGCTCGAAGCGCTCACGCATCAACCGGTCGGTGCGCTGCGCGATGTCAGCAACCTGAAGCCGGTCGGCCCGGAGCCGCCGAGCGCCGCGCCCTGGATCGCGTCTGCGCTGAAGAACCAGCCTCTGCTCCGGCAGAAGCAGGCGGAACTGAAGGCCGCCGAACAGCAGGCGGAGTTCGAGCGCCGCGCATGGTGGCCCACGCTGACCTTCATGGGGGCCGGGCAGCATAGCGCCGGCGCGCTGATCCCGCCGGTCGCCATGGATCAGATCGGCGGTTCGCTCAACCTGTCGATTCCCATCTACGAGGGCGGCCGCATTCGCTCGCGCGCCCGTCAGGCAGCGGCGCTTTCCAGAGCAACCCGCGCAGGTCTCTCCGAAACCGAAGACCAGATCCGCGTGGCGACGCAGATCGCCTTTGTCGATCTCCAGACCAGCGTGGCACGCTATCAGGCGGCACAGGCGGCAGTGGACTCTTCGCAGATCGCGCTCGATGCAACCCGCAAGGGTTATGAGATCGGCAGCCGCTCGATGATCGATCTGCTGACCGCCGCAACCCAACTGGCCGCGGTGCAGCGTACATTTTCGCTCGCCCTCTACACCCAGCTCGTGGCGCGCGCGCAGCTCAAGGCAGCCGCGGGCGTGCTCTCCGCGCAGGACATTGAATCCATCAACACGCTGCTGACCGGCCCCGAGCGGCAATGAGGAGCGTCATGCATTCACGCAAGAAGAAAATCCTGCTGCTTCTGCTGCTCATCGTGGCCGCCGCCGCGTTTACGGCATGGCGCCGGTCGCGCGCCCGCCGCGCGCCGCAGCAGGCGCTGACGCTCTACGGAAACATTGACATTCGCCAGGTGCAGCTTGCCTTCAACGCCAGCGAGCGCATCGACAAGCTGCTGGTGGACGAAGGCAGCGCCGTGCGCGCTGGTCAGTTGCTGGGCCAGCTCGATCCGACGCAGTTTTCCGACGCCGTTGCGCAGGACCAGGCCAGAGTCGCGGCCCAGCAACAGGTCGTGAACCGCATGCTCGCCGGAAGCCGCCCGCAAGAGATCGCGGCGGCACAGGCCGATCTGGCCGCGGCACAGGCCGACACCGCCGCTGCCGAGGCCAATCTCGCGAATGCAAAGCTGCTTTACCGTCGCCAGCAGACTTTGGCCGGGCAACAGTATGTTTCGTTGCAGGTACGCGATGATGCGCAGCGCGCCCTGCTGGCCGCGCAGGCCACGCTCGCCGGAAGCAAACAGCGTGCCGCCGCGCGGGAACAAGCCCTCCAGCTTGCGCTGCTCGGGCCGCGCAAAGAAGACATCGCCGCGGCACAGGCCACCTTGCGCGCCAATGCGGCCGCGCTGGCCGTCGCCCAGCAGAGGCTCGCGGATACCCAGTTGTATGCGCCGAACGACGGCGTGATCGAAACCCGCATCCTCGAAACCGGGGACATGGCCGGCCCGCAGGCGCCCGTCTTCACGCTGGCGCTGGACAATCCCGTGTGGGCGCGAGTCTGGCTGCCCGAAACCCAACTGGGCCAGGTCGCTCCCGGTATGCGCGCCATCATCACCTCCGACAGCTTTGCCGGCCAGCAGTTCGAAGCCTGGGTCGGTTTTATCTCGCCCGTGGCCGAGTTCACACCGCGCAACGTCGAGACCACGGAGTTACGCTCCCAGCTTGTGTACCGCATGCGCGTCTTCGCCTGCAATCCCGACCATCGCCTGCGCCTGGGCATGCCGGTCACGGTCAGCATTCCTCTCACCGGAAACGCGCCGCGGAAGGTGGGGACCAATCCCTGCGGAAAGCCGTGAGATGGACGCCGTAGTGCTCAAGGATCTCGGCAAGACCTTCGGCAAGGGAGCGGCTGCGCGCGAAGCGATCCGCGATGTCTCGCTGAAGATTCCCGCCGGCGGCGTCACCGCGCTGATCGGCCCCGACGGCGCGGGCAAAACCACACTGCTGCGTTTGCTGGCCGGCGTGCTGGCGCCAACCCGGGGAGAGTTGCAAGTGCTGGGCCTGAGCCTTCCTCACGACGCGCTGGCGGTGCAGGCGCGCGCCGGGTACATGCCGCAGCGCTTCGGTCTCTACGAAGACCTCACCGTGCAGGAGAACTTCGATCTCTTCGCCAGCCTCCGCGGCGTGCCCTACGACCAGCGCAGCCAGCGCTTCGACGAACTGCTGGCCCTGACGGCACTCGGCCCGTTCCGCCGCCGCAGAGCCGGGCAGCTCTCCGGCGGCATGAAGCAGAAGCTGGGTTTGGCCTGCGCGCTGATTCAGCCTCTCGAGCTGTTGCTGCTCGACGAGCCCAGCGTCGGCGTCGACCCCGTGTCGCGGCGCGAGTTGTGGAGCATCATCCGCCGCCAGGTGGCGGGAGGGCACGTGACCGTGCTGCTCAGCACCGCGTACATGGACGAAGCGGAACGCTGCGACCGCGTGATCCTGCTCCACGAGGGCAGAGTGCTGGCGCACGGAACGCCTGGCGAGTTGCGCGCGCGATTCGAAGGCCATTCCTTCGTTCTGCACGCCCGGCAGGCCGGCGCGCGATCTCTCCAGGCGAGGGTTGCGCAGCTTCCGGGCGTGCTCGATGCCGCCATTCAGGCCGAGGCCGTGCGGATTGTGATGCGGCAGCCGCAGGCGCCGGTGATTCCCGCCGGGCTTGCGACCGGCGCAGCCGCGAAACCCGTTCCCCCGCGCCTGGAGGATGCGTTCGTGAGCCTGCTCGCCGACAGCCACGCGCAGCCAGCGCCGCAGCGGGAAGGGGGCACTAACGGCGTCCGGGCCGGCGACACGGTCGTGGAGGTTCACGATCTCTGCCGCAACTTCGGCGACTTCGCAGCGGTCAAGCGGGTCACGTTCTCCGTCCGCCGCGGAGAGATCTTCGGACTGCTGGGAGCGAACGGCGCGGGCAAGTCGACCACCTTTCGCATGCTGTGCGGGTTACTGCCTTCGTCCTCGGGGACCCTGCGCGTGGCCGGGGTGGATCTGCGCACCGCCCGCGCCGCGGCTCGCGCGCGCATCGGCTATGTCTCGCAGAAGTTCTCGATGTACGGCAGCTTGAGCGTGCGGCAGAATCTTGCTTTCTTTGCGTCGGCCTACGGCTTGCGCGGACGGGACAGGGTGCAGCGCATCGAGTGGGCCCTGGAGGAGCTGGAACTCCGCGAATATCTCAGCGTGAATGCCGGCACTCTGCCGCTGGGCTACAAACAGCGGCTGGCGCTGGCCTGCGCGCTCATGCACGAGCCCGAAATTCTGTTTCTCGACGAGCCCACATCCGGTGTCGATCCGCTGGCGCGGCGCGAGTTCTGGGCCAGGGTCAACGCGCTGGCCGAGGCCGGCACCACCTGCCTGGTGACCACCCACTTCATGGAGGAGGCGGAGTACTGCGACCGCCTGGTCCTCATGTCGCTGGGCGAAGTGCTGGCTGAGGGCACGCCCGCGGAGGTGCGGCGGGCGGCGCGCCGGCCCGATCTGCCCGAGCCCACCATGGAAGACGCCTTCATCGCACTCATTGAAGAGCACGAGAGAACCATGCGGAGGTCGGCATGAGAACGATGCGTCTGACCGGGCTGATGCGCAAGGAGGTGCTGGAGATCTTCCGCGATCCGTCAAGCATCGCCATCGCCTTTCTGCTGCCTCTGGTGCTGCTGCTCATCTTCGGCTATGGGGTGTCGCTGGATGCACGCAGCATCGCGGTGGCCACGGTGGTCGATCAGCCCACCGAGCTTACCGCATCCTTTCTGGCGCAGTTGCAGCATTCACCGTGGTTCGATCCCATTCGCTATTCCGACTTCGGCGCGGCTGAGCGCGCCGTGCTGCGCGGCGATGCGAGCGCCGTCCTATGGCTGCGCAGCGACTTCACGCGCGACTCCATCCGCGCCGGCAACGCGCCCGTGCACCTGGTCGTCAACGGCGTCGATCCCAACCAGGCGAGCATCATCCGCAACTACATCAACGGCGCCTTGCAGGTTTGGATGGCCCAACAGGCGGTGGCCAGCGGCGCACCCATGTCGGTGCCGGTGCAGGCGGATACGCGCGTATGGTTCAACCCCGCCCTGCGCAGCCGCGAGTCGCTGATTCCCGGCCTCATCGCCATCCTCATGACCCTGATCGGAGCCCTTCTGACGGCTCTGGTGATCTCCCGCGAGTGGGAGCGCGGAACCATGGAGGGCATCATGGTGACTCCGGTGGCGCGCACCGAGATCCTGCTGGGCAAGCTGATCCCATACTTTGCGCTTGGTATGGGCGGCATGGCTCTCTCCACGGCCATGGCCGTCCTGCTCTTCGGCGTGCCGTTGCGCGGATCTCTGCTCGTCCTCGCCGCCGCGGCGGCGCTGTTTCTACTGACCGCCCTCGGAATGGGACTGCTCATCTCGGTGATCGCGCGCAGCCAGTTTGTGGCCGCCATGATCGCCATCGTCACCACGTTTCTGCCGGCGTTCATCCTCTCCGGCTTTATCTTCGATATCCGCACCATGCCGCTTCCGCTTCAGGTGCTGACACACATCATCGCGGCGCGCTACTTTGTCGCCATCCTGAAGAGCACGTTCCTGGCCGGAGATATTCCGGCGCTGCTTCTGGCCAACGGGGCCGGCATGGCCATTCTTTGTACGGCATTCCTGGGCATCGCGCTGGCGCGATTCCGCAAGAGGCTGGACTGATGCGCGCCAGTCTGCAACGCATCTTCGCGCTCACCCTCAAAGAGCTGCTGGCGCTGCTGCGCGACGCGGCCAGCCGCGCGGTCCTGATCGGCCCGCCGCTCATTCAGCTTGTGGTCTTTGGTTATGCCGCTACCTTCGATCTCAAAGACATTCCCTTTGCGATCTACAACCAGGATGAGGGCCAGCTCTCCCGCGATCTGATCGCGCGGTTTACCGGCTCAACCAACTTTCAGTTACTGGCCGTGGCTCACGACCAGCGCGAGGTGACAAGCCTCATCGACAACCGCTCGGTTCTGTTTGCGCTCAGCATCGGGCCGGAGTTCACCTCCGACCTGGAGCGCGGCCGCACCGCGCACGTCCAGCTCATCTTCGACGGCAGGGATTCCAACACCGCGGCCATTGCCAACGGCTACGCGCAAGCCATCGTGTCCGCCTTCGACCGGAGCTGGAATCAGCAGCACGGCCGCAAGCCGCCGCCCGCCCTCCTGCTCGACCGGGCGTGGTTCAATCCCAACCTGCAATCGCGCTGGTTCATCGTGCCGGGCATCTGCGGCATTCTTACGCTTCTGGTCAGCATGCTGACCACCGGGCTGTCCGTGGCGCGTGAGCGCGAGTTGGGAACCTTCGATCAGTTGCTGGTGACCCCGTTGCATCCGGCGGAGATTCTGCCCGGCAAAGCGCTGCCCGGCTTCCTGGTAGGGACGTTCGAAGGAACGCTGATTATTGTCGTTGCGATCTTCTGGTTTCACGTGCCATTTACCGGAAGCCTGGCGGCGCTCTACTTCGGCCTGTTCTGCTTCCTGCTCTCGGCGGTGGGCATCGGGCTGATGATCTCCTCGCTGGCGGTTACGCAACAGCAGGGCCTGCTGGGCGTCTTCCTGTTTATGGTGCCGGCCATCGTGCTCTCGGGCTTTGCCACGCCCATTGCCAATATGCCGCCGGTGGTGCAGGCCATCACCCGGCTCGATCCGCTGCGCTACTTCCTGGTGATTCTGCGCGCGTGCTTTCTGGAGGGTGCCGATGCCTCCCTGCTGTGGCCGCAGTATCTGCCGCTGATCGCCATGGGCATCGTCAGCCTCATCGTCGCCGGGCAGCTCTTTCGCCGCCGCCTGGCATGAACAAGGACGTCCATCCCAACCAAAATGGAAAGCCCGGTTCCGCGTCACGGAACCGGGCCTCTGCTGACTTGCTGACTCGCTGTTATCCGTTCAACACATCCTGCAGCTTGTTGATGGTGCGGTGCAGGTCCTTGTCGGTGCGGCGCTGCTCGTCGATCTTGGCGATCGAGTGCATCACCGTGGTGTGGTGCTTGTTGCCGAACTGGCGGCCGATCTCCGGCAGGCTGGCCTCCGTCATCTGCTTGGCCAGGTACATGGCAATCTGGCGCGGAACTACCACGTTGCGCGAGTTGTTCTTCTGCTTCAGATCGCTGACGCGCATGCCGAAGTTCTCGGCCACCGCGCGCTGAATCGCCTCGATGGTGACCTTGCGCACCTGCATGTCGATGAACTGCTTGAGGCACTGCTGGGTGGCGGCGAGCGTGATCTCCATGCGGTTGAGCTGGCACCATGCCACCAGCCGCACCAGCGCCCCCTCCAGCTCGCGCACGTTGGTGCGCACGTTGGAGGCGATAAACAGCGCCACGTCGGTGGGCAGATGAACCTGCTCGCTCTCCGCCTTCTTCAGCAGGATGGCGACCTTGGTTTCAAGATCGGGCGGCTGAATGTCGGCGATCAGGCCCCACTCGAAACGCGAACGCAGCCTTTCTTCGATCTCGGTCAGTTCCTTGGGCGGCCGGTCGCTGGCGATCACCACCTGCTTCATGTTCTCGTGCAGAGCGTTGAAGGTATGGAAGAACTCTTCCTGGGTCCGCTCCTTCTGCGAGATGAACTGGATATCGTCGATGAGCAGCACATCCACGGTGCGGAAGCGATCGCGGAAGCTGGTCATGCGATCGTTGCGGATGGAGTTGATCATCTCGTTGGTGAACTTCTCCGCCGAGACGTAGCAGATGTTGGCTACGGGTTGGCGGCGCTTCACGTCATGGCCGATGGCGTGCATCAGGTGGGTCTTGCCCATGCCCACGCCGCCATACAGGAACAAGGGATTGTAGGCCCGCGAGGGCCGCTCGGCTACCGCCAGCGCCGCGGCGCGCGCAAACTGGTTGCCGTTGCCGATGACGAAGTTGTCGAATGTGTAGCGCGGATTGAGCTGCGCTGCGGTCGACCAGTCGAAGCGTGCCTGCTCGGGCGCGCGCGCCGGCGCCGGAGGCGCGGTGGGCGCATGCGCGGGAACCGGACCGAAGCCTCCATCCTTGCGCTGCGGCGGGATCGAAGGATCTTCCTCCGCCGTCACGAAGCTGACGTCGTCGAGTTCCATTCCCTGCAGATCGATGGCTTCTTGAATCAGATCGCCGTACTTGTCGCCGATGTGCTGAAACTCGGGCGAGGGCACGCGCACGTACAGCGTCCGCCCCGCCTGGTGGCTGTAGCGCGTCGGCTTCAGCCAGGTCTCGAAGGACTGACGGATCACCTTCTTTTCCAGGGCCGACAGGATCTGTAGCCACGGATTCAAAACCGGAGCGGGAGAAGTAGCAAAGGGCATCGTGCGAATCCTAACCAGCGCCTCTTTTTTTGGAGCTGTGAGCCGTTCACGGGCAGCTTACGGACAACAATTTCTCTGCAGCGGAATCCCTGCATCTCCGCTTTCGGGTCTCTGCTTTGCCGCCTATTTGCTGCGAATCTGCCCCTGATAAAAATTTCGCGTGGGGGCCGTGAACAAGCCGTTCCGTGGGACGCTTCAAACTTTCTTGAACGGTCCCGATAGTAGCACATCTGGAACTCTTTGCAATCTCTCTTTCACAAAGTTTTCGAGCCGCGAAATCAGTTGCACCACGACTGGTGAAAGCGGGCCTTTCTTGTTACCAGAGTCACTCAGAAAACCCGGAGATTCCCGGCGTTTTCCGAAGCTTTTCGGTGAGCGGGTTGGTGCCGCTGTTTCGAGCGAAATTGTCGCTGCGGGTTCATCACAATCCCCCGCGCTGGTCAACAGTACTTTCTGGCGGTAGACCTGAATTACGTGCTCGTGGAGGGAACTCGCGCGCGGGAGTTGAGGCTCCGTTTGCAGTCGCTGCACGAGCGCAAAATCCCGGGAGCACTTCGGCTTCCAACCACACGCCTCCGTTCCCGCACTAGCCCGAATCCAGCTCCTGCGATATACTTGAAAATGCTGCCAAAGCAACGATTCTCTTAAGACAAACAGGAGCGCATTTTCAATGCCCAAGCGCACATTTCAACCCAATCGCCAACGCCGCCTGAAGAAGCACGGTTTCCGTTCGCGCATGAAGACCAAGTCGGGCGCCGCTGTTCTCAGCCGCCGCCGCGCCACCGGCCGCAAGCGCGTTGCCGTCAGCGCAGGCTACCGCGACTAGTTCTTCCCGCCGCTTTGGCCTGCATGGAAAGCGAGCATTCATCGGACCGCCCTCCCCGGCATCCGCTCGTGCTGCAGGGAATGAGCTCCGGGAAACTGCTCCATGCAATGCAATTCCCAATGAACCCAGCTTCCAAGCCAGACGCGCGCCAGACGCTCACGGGCGCGCGTCTCTGCAAGCACGCCGACTATCAGCGCGCCTATGCCGCCGCGCGCAAGTTCCAGTCGCAATCGATGAGCTGGTTCCTGGCGCCGCAGCCGGCAGCAAACGACGCGCATCCGGCTCCCACTGCGCCGCGGGTGGGGCTGACGGTGCCCAAGGTGCTGGGCAAAGCCCACGATCGCAATCGCATCAAGCGCCGCATGCGCGAGGTCTTGCGCCGTCACGCGGATCTGCTGCCGCAGGGCTGCGACCTCATTCTGCATCCCCGCCGCAGCGTGCTCACTGTCGAGTTCGCCCGGCTGGAGGCGGAGACGGTGCGGGTTCTGCGCCAGGCAGGCACAGAGGCTAAACGCGCCGCCGGCGCCGCGGAGCCGGTGTCATGACGCGCCTCCTGCTGGCGCTGCTCGCGTTCTACAAGCGCTGGCTTTCGCCCGCCGTACACAGCATGGGCATGGGCGGATGCAAGTTTCTGCCCACCTGCTCGGAATATGCGGCCGTAGCCATTGCCACCTACGGTCCGCTGCGCGGCTGCGCGATGGCAGCATGGCGGCTGCTGCGCTGCCATCCCTTCTCGCCGGGAGGGCTGGACCCGGTTCCTCCGCGCCGGCATACGAGGCCCACCCATCGCTCGGGCGATTCCGGCAATTCGCGCCACGAGCCATTACCATAGAAGGAACGGCGGCCTGCTGGTTGCCTGTCCGATTCAACAGGAAGTATCCCTTTGCCTGAAATTCGTAATCCTAATCTGCAATCGCAGGGGCCCGGCGGTGGTGGCGGCGGCGACATGCGCGGCACCATGGTCTTCTGGCTGTTCCTGCTGCTGGTCTTCTTCGGCTACGAAACCTTCTTCAACCGGCCCAAGCCGCCGGCTCCGGCAGCACATCAGACCCAGACCAGTTCCGCTATTCCCGCGGCGCCGGCGTCCGCCCAGCCTCAGGCCAGCGGCTCTGCCGCCCAGTCCTCTGCGGCTAAGCCGCCCGCGGCAGCACCGGCCATCACAGCCACTACGGAATCCGAGACCACGGTTGAGAACGAGCTCTACAAGATCGTCTTCACCAACCGCGGCGGCCAGGTCAAGCACTGGATCCTGAAGAAGTACTTCGACTCGCACGGCAAGCCGCTCGATATGGTGCAGGAGCAGATCGCCTCCCACTACGGCTTCCCGCTGTCGTTTTACACCTATGATCCTTCTCTGACCTCGCAGCTGAACAATTCGCTGTACCAGGTCAGCGTCTCCGGCTCGCAGCCCACCGCCAGCGGCGCCGTCATCGCGCCGGCTACCCTGACCTTCCGCTATGCCCAGAACGGCCTCAGCGTCACCAAGACGTTTTCTTTCAGTTCGAACTACGTCATCGATGTGAAGACCGAGGTCACGCGCAACGGCCAGCCGGTGCGGGCGCTGGTGGCGTGGCCCGGCGGGCTGGGAGACATGGAGGAGTTCCGGCCCGGCTTCCATGGAGCGATCTTTACTTCCGCGGCTTCGCAGTTCGCCTGGTATCTGAACGGCAAGGCCGACACCACCAAGGCGGAAAAGGTCAGCGGCGATGCAACCCTCAATGAGCCCTACTCCTACGCGGCCATTGAAGACCTCTACTTTGCCGCGGCCTTCCTGCCCTACACCCCGGATAATACGTCGGTGGTCACGCTGCATCACGAGATTCAACTGCTCGGCAATCCCAGCGATGCCAGCAGCAAGAAGAAGCCGGCCCAGGTCATCGGACTGGCAATGGGCGACAGCACGGGCGTAACCCACCTGCGCCTCTTCGCCGGTCCTAAAGAGACCAGCGTGCTCAACTCCATCCACGCGATCGGATCCGACGGCCAGCAGAACGGCACCTCGCTCTCGCCGCTCCTCCACTTTGGCTGGTTCAGCATCATCGCCAAGCCGCTCTACCTGGCGGTTCGCTGGTTGCGCGGCATGCTCGGTCCGGGCATCAACAACTGGGGATGGGCCATTGTGATCGTCGGCATCATCCTGAACCTGGTCACGCTGCCCTCGCGGTTGATGATGACCAAGTCGTCGCTCAAGATGATGCGCATCCAGCCCAAGGTGGATGCGATCAAGAACCGCTTCAAGAACCTGAAGGCCACCGACCCCAAACGCGCCGAGATGAACCAGGAGATGATGGCGCTCTATAAGGCCGAGGGCGTCAATATGTATGGCAGTTGCCTGCCCATGCTCATCCAGCTGCCGCTCCTGTACGCCATCTACGAGGTGCTGGAGAACGCCATCGAGCTGCGCCAGGCGCACTGGCTCTGGATTCCGGATCTCTCCGGTCCCGACCCGACTTACGTCCTGCCCGGCCTGTTCATCCTCACCATGTTCCTGGTGCAGTACATCTCGCCCTCGCCGGGCATGGATCCGGCCCAGCGGCGGATGATGGCCTTCGTGATGCCGGTTATCTTCGGCTTCACGCTCTTCCACTTCCCGTCCGGACTGGCCCTTTACTGGTTCGTCGGCAACATCATCAACCTGATCATCCAGGTGGCCATCAACCGCTCCAGCATCGGCAAGGAGATGCACGCCATCGCCGCGCGACGAGCCGCCAAAAAATCCGGCCTGAAGACCATCCAGGGCCGCCGTTAACCCAACCTCCATCAGCAAACAAAAACCGGCGCATCGTGACCCCACGATGCGCCGGTTTTTTGTTCCCCGTTCCCCTCGACTGCGCGAACCTATTCCCTATTCCCTGCTCCCTGCTTTATCGTTCTTCCATGTCTCATCCCGTGGCTCATGCCTCGCACAGCGCTCTCGTGGAACCGCCCCATCCCTCGCCCGAAGCCGAAGAGATCTACCGCCGCTGGGTTCAGTTCCTCGATGACGAATTCTCACGCCATTCCTCCGCCGGGAGCCGTTCCGAGATCGTGCGCGACCAGCTCCATCAGATTTACCTGGGCCGCCCGCACGGCGGAAAGATGGACGCCACCCTCACCTCCGAGCTGCCCGGCAATGTGATGTCGCTGTCGCTGGACCCGACCAACATCACGCTCGAGGCGGAACACTTTCCCGATGTCGACCGCGCCCGCTTCGCCCGCCTCAAGCCGCTCATCTGGTTCTGGAAGATGTTCGATCGCTCCGCCATCGGCCTCAACCACTGGCTGGGCCTGCGTGTTCGGGCCATGCTGGGCCGCCACATCTTCGAACAACTCGGCGCCGGCGTCCGCATCTTCCACGGCGTGGACATCACCTACGGCTATAACCTTTCCATCGAGGACGGCGCGATCATCCGCCAGTGCGCGCTGCTCAACGACCGCGGCGGCATCCACATCGGCAAGAATGCTGTGGTCGGCTCCTATGTGCGCATCTTCTCGCACGCCCACCAACCCGGCGCGCAAAGAGGAGTGCGCCTCCAGCCCACCACCATCGGAGCCGGCGCCCGCATCGGCAGCCACGAGATCATCCTCGCCGGCCAGCACGTGCCCGAGGCCGCGATCGTGGGCTCTTTCCCCGCCGACAGCCTCTGAGTCGAGCCGGCCTTCCGCTGCCCCTGCGTGCTAACCTGATTCTTCATACCCCTGGAGAATCGCGTTTGCAGTCCAGTGCCTTCCTGATCGCCGTCTTCGAGTTCGTTCTGCTCCTGTTTTCGCTCAGTTTTCACGAGTGCGCGCATGCCTGGATGGCCTCGCGCCTCGGCGATCAGACCGCGCGCCTCCAGGGCCGCATCACCCTCAACCCCGCTTACCACGTCGATCCCATCGGCACCCTGCTGTTTCCGGCGCTGATTATCTTCGGACCGTTCTTCGGCTTCACCTTCTTCAGCGGCTATCTCATCGGCTGGGCCAAGCCCACGCCGGTCATCACCCGCAACTTCCGCAAGATCGTCCGCGACGACAACCTGACCACCCTGGCCGGCCCGGTCTCGAACCTCATCCTCGTGGCCGTCGCCGCTGCCGTGCTGGCCGGCATGGCCATCGCCCTGCCCGGCGGCAACCTCATCGTCCAGACCTCGCTGATGGCCGCTTTCAATCCCGCCGCGGCGCCGCTCAGTCATCCCGTGGCCATCATCTGCTCGCTGGCCATCCTCATCAACCTGTCGCTGTTCTACTTCAACCTGCTGCCCATCCCCCCGCTCGACGGCAGCCGCGTGCTGCGCAACTTTCTGCCCTACAGCGCGGTGCAGTTTTACGACCGCATCAACATCTGGATGGCCTACATCCTGATGATCTTTGTGGGCGGGTTCCTGCTGCGCCTGCTGCTGTGGCCCACCCTGGGCATGATCTACTCCATCCTCGCCCGCTTTTAGCGCAATCCCCCGCAGCGCATCGTAACGCCGCCCTCCAGCCCCATGCTGTGCCCCTCACGGCTAAGCTGAAGACATGGAGGTGCGATGAACCCCGAGTCCAACCCCGCCGCCCGCCAGCATGCCCGCACCGGGCCGGCTGGACCGCAACTGCCCGAGCCCAGCTACGCCGAGCGCGTGCGCACGCTGCTCTCCGAATCCACTACCGGAACCCTGTCGACGATGTCGCGCAAGCGAGAAAGCTTCCCGTTCGGTTCGCTGATGCCCTATGCGCTCGACGCGGAAGGGCGGCCGCTGTTCCTGATCAGCAGCATGGCGATGCACACGCAGAACTTGAAGGCCGATCCGCGCGCCAGCCTGTTTGTGGCACAGACGGCCGCGGGCGAAGACCCGCTGGGCGCCGCGCGGGCCACGCTGGTGGGTGAAGCCCGGCCCGTGCCGGAAAGCGAAATCCCCGCCGCGCGCGAAAGCTATCTGGCGGCGCATCCGAACAGCAAGTACTGGGTCGATTTTGCCGATTTCAGCTTCTTCCGGCTGGAAGTCTTGGAGGTCTATTACGTGGGCGGTTTCGGGGTGATGGGCTGGGTCGAAGCCGGGGACTACGGCGAGGCCTCGCCCGATCCGCTGGCGCCCTCGGCGGCGGGCATTCTGGCGCACATGAACGCCGACCACGTGGATGCGATGATCCTGCTGGCGCGCGCACATGCGGGATTGCAGGCGAGCGAGGCAGCGATGACAGCGGTAGACCGGCTGGGCTTCCACCTGCGCCTCAAGACGGCCGAGGGCATGAAGGGCGTCCGCATCAACTTTCCCACCGAGGTGCGCAATCCGCAGGAGACCCGCAAAGCGCTGGTGGAGATGGTGCGGCAGGCAAAGGACGGCGATTGACTGGAGCAGGAGGTCCGCAGGCAGGCGATTCGGGAGGCCGGCGCTCCATCCGACTCAGACCTCTACCGGCAGATCGGCGGAGAGGATCTTCATCGGCGTGAGCCCGCTCTGGCGCAAGGCGCGCAGGCTGAGCGCATCATGGCGCTTGGCCAGCCTGCGGCCGTTGTGGTCCACGACCAGACCGCAGTGGTACCAGGCGGGATCGCCGTAGCCGAGGGCGCGGTTGAGCAGAATCTGCCGCGCGGTTGATTTGAGCAGGTCGGCGCCGCGGACGACTTCCGTGATGCGCATGGCCGCGTCATCCACCACGCAGGCGAGCTGATAACTGGGCACGCCATCGCGCCGCCAGACGAGAAAGTCGCCGAAATCCTGGCCGGCCACGAAACGCTGCGGGCCCAGGTTCAGATCGTCGAACTCGACCACCCCGCCATCGGGCACGCGGAAGCGCCAGTTGACGCCTTCGGGCGATTCGAAATTGATCGCGGTCGGCCCCGGCAACTGTGGCGTGTAGCCCTGCAAGTGGCGGCAGGTGCCCGGGTAGATAGGCTCGTCGTCGAGCGGTTCCAGCTTGCCAGGCTGCTGGCCCAGCCGCTCGTGCGGCGCGGAGAGCGCAGCTTCAAGATCTTTGCGCGAGCAGCGGCAGGGAAAGAGATAGCCGCCGCGCAGCAGCTTGCGCCAGGCCGCCAGATAGAGATTTTTGCGCTTGCTCTGCACGTAAGGCGCATACGGGCCGCCCCGGTCGGGGCCCTCCTGCCAGCGGATACCGAGCCAGCGCAGATCTTCCATGGCGGCTTCGGCGTAGGACTGTTTGCTGCGGTCGGGGTCCAGATCTTCCATGCGCATGACCAGCGCGCCGCCGGCGTCGCGGGCGCGCTGCCAGGCCGTCCAGAAGGTGCGCGCGTGGCCCACGTGCAGCAATCCGGTGGGTGAGGGCGCGAGCCGGCCGCGGTAGTTCGAGGTCGGCGTGGGGACGAGCGTGGCCATGGCTGCCTTCAGTCTATTCAGACGCGAAAGGCCGGGATATGGCGGGTTTGGTACCCGAAAGAGCGGGGACGATAAGGGCGCAGGAAAAGAGGAATGGGGGCCGTGAGTCCCGCGACAGGAGGCCGGTGATACCTGTTCCGGGCCGCTCCAGCCTGGAATTTTTACTCGGAGGGCCCTTCCACCAGTTTGAGGTTCGCCTTGCCTTTGCGGTGCGGCACAAAGCGTTTGGCTCTGGCGGCGATGGTGAGTTCTTCGCGGCTGAGAATGGCGCCGATCTGGTTGCGGGCGTGCTGCGACCAGGGACCCGAGTTATCGATGCGCGCGTAGGCTTGCCAGTGGCGCAGCGAGGCGCGGGGGTGCCCCATCCGCTCGTAGGCCAGCGCCAGGTTGTAGTGGGCGTCGGCGTAGCGAGGCGAGAGGGAGATGGCCTTTTGATAGGCGGCGATGGACTCGTCCAAACGGCCCATCTCGTCGAGCACGTTGCCCAGGTCGAAGTAGGCGAGCACGTAGCCGGAATCGGCCTCCGTGGCCTGCCTGTAGAGGGCTTCGGCGCGGTCGAACTGGCGCTGATGGAAGTAAAGGGTGCCGAGATTGATGGCAGCGGCGGCGAACTGCGGGTCGGCTGCCACAATCTCTTCGTAAATATCGATGGCGCCCTGCTTGTCGCCGGCTTCCTCGGCTTCCACGGCGGCCTGGAAGCGTGCCTGGATGCCGTACTGCGCGCCGGCTCCGCGGGGGCGCAAGGGCGCCGGCTCGGACACCGCGGCGCGGCCGCTCTCGGCGGCGTCGAAGTCGAAGAGAAGCTGACGGCGAACCGGATCGACCATCGCGCCGTGGTGGCGGAAAGCAATGCGCGCGCCGGTGCGGACGATGCGAGCTTCGAGCAGCGGATTGGAGAGCCCGGCCACGGCCTTCATGGCCAGGATGGAATCGCGGATCGAGGCGGCAGGCACGGCCTCGGCACGCAGGGCGCGCAGCGTACGCAATTGGCCGAGGTCCTGGAAGGTGTAGCTCTGCTGCTGCGGAATCAGACCGGCGCGCTCCCAGCCCTGCAATTGGCGAGCGCTGATCTGGAGGATGCGCAAGACGTCGCGACGGCTGTAGTGGTTCACTTCCAGCTCTCCCATCGGCGGTGTTGCGGCTCGGTTCGGCATCAGTTGGGGAAACGCTCTCGCCCCGATTATGCCAAGACTCCGCGTGGATAACACGTCCGGAACCTGGAAAGGCAAGAAAAAAAGAGTGGATAACCGGTGTCCGGTTGGGTCCGGCCGGGGGCCATGGCCCGTTCAAGGGATGAGGGATTCCGGTCCGGAAGGCGTAGAATCGGATGCAAGTTAAAAAATATTCGACCGATAGAGCATCGATTTGTCATTTGAAAAGCGGTCGCCGCAGCATCCACTTTCCCCCCAGATCCGAGATGCGGAATGTGCCCGGGAGTGCAGGGCTTGCCGTTGCGTGCCTTCCACGAGAAGGTGTCTAATGGCTGCCGGTAAGACGTTCCCCCGCGCAAGAGCGGATTGATTGCAAATGATGGGTCCCTTGGTCGAGGCAAGAATCCTGCTCGCGATCGCAAATGAATGCACGGTGCAGTCGGTCACCGGAGGCATAGAGCCGCTTCTCGGCTTCCCAGCGGACGATCTTCTCTCCGGACGAATTCGCCTTCAGGAGCGGTTTCACCGCGAAGACGCGGAGATCGCCGATCGGCTGTTCTCGCCTGCTGGAGAAGTGCGCCCCGGGCCCTTGCATCTGCGCCTTCGCGCCGCCGATGGCCGCATCCGCTGCGTGGTGGCGGAGGCAGCCAAGCGCAGGGAGAACTCCGGCGCCGTCGTTCTCGATCTTCTGCTTCAGGATGCGCGGGGAGTTGCTGAGCCGGAAGCGACCGCGCTGGCGAGCAGCTTTGCCACGCTGATCGATCACACCCGCGATCTTGTCTATATCAAGAATCGGCACCACGTACTTGTGGCCGCCAGTCGCGCGCTGGTGAAGATGGCCGAGTCTGCCCGGTCGACGGACGAACTGCTGGGCAAGACCGATTACGACCTCTTTCCGGAGGAGCTCGCCGATATCTCCTACCGCAGCGAAAGCAGAGTTTTTGCCGAAGGGCGGCGGGTCAATGACATCGTCGCGGCTGTCAGCCAGTCCGGCCAGCGCATCTGGTTCGACGATCGCAAGTACCCGCTGAATGACAGCGAAGGCGCGGTCATCGGCATCTTTGGTCTGGCGGCGGACGTGACCGCGGAGATCGAGGTGGAGCGGGGGCTGCGGGACGCGCAGGAGATTGCCGGATTGGGCAGCTTTTCCCTGGACCTCAGGACCAGTCGGTGGAGTCCATCGGCTCAATTGCGAAAGATCCTGGGGATTGGGGCGGAGCCGGAGGAAGGCACGCTGGAGGAGTTCTTCCAGCTCATGCATCCGGAGGAGCGGCAGATCGTCGCGGAGCGTCTGCAAGCAATTTTCGCCGGCCAGGCGGAGGTGTATGAGCGCGAATACCGCATCCTGCGCCAGAGCGACGGGGCGGTGCGCTGGGTCTTTACCCGCGGGCGGATCGAGCGCGATGCGGTTGGTGGGCCCGCGATCCTGCATGGAACCGTGCAGGATGTGACGGAAAAGAAGCAGGCGGAGACCGCGCTGCGCGAGAGCAAGGAACTGTTGCAGCTCTTTATCGAGCATGCGCCCGCCGGCCTGGCCATGCTCGACCGCGAGATGCACTACCTGGCAGCGAGCCAGCGCTGGAAAGAAATGTACGATCTCACCGGCGTCAAGGACCTTGTGGGCCGCTCGCACTACGAGCTCTTCCCAGATTTGAAGAAGGGTTGGAAGCAGATGCACCGCCGCGCTCTGGCGGGAGAAGCCTTTCCGCAACACGAGGTGCTCTTTACCTGGGGCAATGGGAGGAAGCGCTGGGTGCGGCGCGAGGTTCGGCCCTGGTATAGCGGCGAAGGGCAGGTTGGCGGGATCGTGATCTTCAGCGAGGACATCTCCGCGCAGAAGGAGACCGAGGAGCGTCTGCGCCTGGCCGCCGGCGTCTTCACGAACGCGACCGAGGGCATCCTCATCACCAACGCCCAGGGCAACATCCTGGAGGTGAACCAGGCATTCACACGCATCACCGGCTATACCCGCGAGCAAGTGCTGGGCAAGAATCCGCGCATTCTGCAATCGGGAGTGCAGACGCCGGAGTTCTACCAGAACATGTGGGAGTCTCTGTTGAAGAACGGACATTGGGCCGGAGAGATCTGGAACCGGACCAAGGGCGGCGAGATCATCGCGGAGAAGCTGTCGATTCATGCGGTTCGCGATCCCGCGGGCAAGGTAGTGCAATATGTGGCCCATTTCTCTGACATCACGCAGCTCAAAGAGCAGGAACGGCAGCTTGAACACGTAGCCCACTATGACGCTCTGACCGGCCTGCCCAACCGCTCGCTGCTGGCCGACCGCCTGCGCCAGGCGATGGCCCAGGCACACCGGCGCGGCCAGTTCGTTGCGCTGGCCTACCTTGATCTCGACGGGTTCAAAAGCATCAATCAGCGCTATGGGCAGGAGACAGGCGACAACCTGCTCACCGCCTTCGCCAAGCGAATGAATGGGGCGCTGCGCGAGGGCGATTCGCTGGCACGGCTTGGCGGTGACGAGTTTGCGGCGGTGATGCTGGATCTGCCGGATGCCCAGGCAGCAGGCCCCTCAATCAAGCGGCTCCTGCAAGCGGCTGCGAAGCCGGTGCGGGTGGGAGCGCGTGACCTGCGCGTGACCGCCAGCATAGGCGTAGCCATCTATCCCGCTCCGGAGGATCCCGACGCCGATCAGTTATTGCGCCAGGCCGGCCAGGCCATGTATCAGGCCAAGCTGGCCGGGCGGAACCGCTACGCCATCTTTGATTCCAGCCAGGACCTCAGCGTCCAGGTGCGCAGCCAGGAACTGGAACGCCTCATGCGAGCTCTGGCCCACCGGGAATTCGTGCTGCACTTCCAGCCCAAGGTGAACATGCGCACCGGCGCGGTGGTGGGCGCGGAGGCGCTGATCCGCTGGCAGCATCCGGAACGGGGGCTTCTGCTGCCGGGCCAGTTCCTGCCCACTCTGGAAAATCATCCGCTCTCGATCGAAGTGGGGGAGTGGGTGATCGAAACGGCGCTGGCGCAGATCGAGGCCTGGCAGAAGATCGGGCTGGACATCCCGGTCAGCGTCAACCTCGGCGCGTTGCAACTGCAGCAGAAGGACTTTACCGAGCAGTTGCGCCGGCTGCTGGCAGCGCACCCGCAGGTCAAGGCTAACAAGCTTGAACTTGAGGTGCTGGAAACCAGCGCCTTGCAGGATCTCGTGCAAACCTCGAGTGTGCTGGAGGCCTGCCGCGCCATGAACGTCTCAGTGGCCATCGACGACTTTGGCACCGGCTACGCCTCGCTGACCTACCTGAAGCGCCTGCCGGTGGAAACCCTCAAGGTCGACCAGAGCTTTGTGCGCGACATTCTCGAGGATCCGGAGAGCCTTTCGATCCTGGAAGCAGTACTGGGGCTGGCCCACGCCTTCCGCCGAGAGATCGTGGCGGAAGGCGTGGAAAGCGTCGACCACGGCCTCATGCTGCTGCATCTGGGTTGCGAGTTGGCGCAGGGCTATGGGATTGCCCGGCCTATGCCCGCCCAGGAGCTGCCGCAGTGGGTGAGGAACTGGCGGCCCGATCCGCGCTGGGCCGAGGCGCCGGCGGTGCATGCGGGCAACCGCCTGCTGCTGCTGGCCAGCGTGGAGCACCGCGCCTGGCTGGGCGCTTTCGAATCGTACTTGCAAGGCAAGCGTCACACTCCGCCGCCGCTGGACGCGCAGGGTTGCCGGCTGGCTGGCTGGCTGGATGCTGAGCGGCAAGCCGGGCGCGATCAGTTGCCCACCTTCCAGACCATCGAGATTCTGCACGAACAGCTCCACGGCCTGGCGGCAGACATTCTCCGCTCGCAAGCCAGCGGGCCCTGCTCGGAGGGCCTGGCGCGGCTCGCTACCCTGCACCGCATGCGCGACGAGTTCCTGGACACCATCGTCAGTGTGAATTGAGACGGGGAAGAAGCGAAAGACTGGAGCCGACGGTCAGACTTGAACTGACGACCTGCTGATTACGAATCAGCTGCTCTACCAGCTGAGCTACGTCGGCGTCCGCGGCGCTCTCGCCGATCCAACCATCCCGCAGACTCGGGGGATGCTGGGGCCGGGCACACGGTTGCGCCACGGCGATCTGCGATCTCGCCCTACTCTCTCGATTGTATCTTTGCGCCTGCGGAAGGTAAAGTTACCGTATTGCTGCGCGGCGGGCAGCGGCACGGATTTTCGTCAGGTGAACTCATGAGCATCATGGCACAGACGCTTCAGCTCGCATTCAAAATTGCGCTGGTGTGGGCCGGGGGATTCCTCCTGGCCGTGGCGGTGCGAGCCATCTTGCCCGAGAAAGTCGGGTTTAACCTGGGTGCCGGTTCGGGAGAGCTGTTTGTGCCGTACAGCCGGATTGGCTTCTGGACCTGTCTGCTGGCGGCGGTCACCGTAACCGCGCTGGTGGTGGTCCGGGCCATGCTGGTGGACTTCGGGCTGCGGCAGATGCGGTAAAGACAGGCGCCGAGGAAACAAGGGACCAGGAAGTAGCCTCCGCTCTTGCTGGAGATCCCTCGGGGACACGGTTCTCTATCGTCTCCAATTTGCCGGTCGCTATACTGCTAGCCATGTACGGAAGCCCGGCCGAGCAGTGGCGCGCGCTCACAGAACATTACCGTTCCATGCTGGACGAGCAGCTTGAGGAGCTGGCTGCCGCCTTCGCCGACCTGACCCCTACAGCGCAGCAGGCGCTGCGCGACGAGATGAAACTGCGCGGCCTTGGAGACCCGCTGGCGCCGGGCTGGACCGCGCCGCGCCCCTCCTCAGCAGCGGCAGAGGAAGCCCCGGAAGCCCGCCGCGTGGAATACACCTGGAAGACCCCAGTCTGCCCGTGCAGGAACGCCCAGGAGGCGTGGCTGGTATCTGAGGTGCTGAAGCGGGCCGGAATCGAGTGCTGGGTGGAGCGGCCCAGCGCCTATACCGTGCACGCCGAGTTCGAGGAGGCGTCGCCGCGGGTGCTGGTGGCTGCCGATCAGCTCGACGAAGCGCGCCACGTCCTGGAGCAGCCGATTCCGCCCGACATCCTGGAGGAATCCCGGTTGGGCCAGCCGGTCTACGAGATCCCGGTGTGCCCGCGCTGCGGAGCTCCCGACCCGGTGCTGGAAAGCGCGGATCCGGTGAATGCCTGGCTCTGCGAGGTCTGCGGGGCGGAGTGGAGCGATCCAGCGGACCAGGAAGCCTGAAACAGGCGAAGAAACAGCGTAAAGACGGAAAGAGCCGCCCGGCAACAGGGCAGCTCTTCCCTCAGGGAGAATAGTTCCAACGGAGGCAAACCGCCGAAACTTTCTGGCTGCATAGTAGGAGCGGCGAAAGACCGTGTCAAGGAGAATGTGCGAGAGAAATAAATGCCGCATAATCAGCATTTTGCAGAAATCCACAGCAAGCGAAGGGGCGGCAAACATTCGCCTCATGTTCGCCTGTTAAGTTCTGGTATTTCAGGCTTTTCGGCTGGTTTTTGCCCGAAAACGGCCGTGTTTTCCACAGGCTTCGGGGGTCGTTAACCCTTCGGATTCTGCCTGTGGATCGCCGCTTCTTCCTTCCACTTCTCGCGCAGATCGAGGTGAATGAACTCCGCGTCGTAGAGCGAGGAAGCCGGCTTGCCATGGGCTACGCGCCAGATGGCGCGGCCTCCGCCCAGGAAGAATCCCAGCAACAGAGCGGCGATGGAACCCACCACCACGATCACCGCGATGCCCATCAGCAGCTTGCTGGTCTTGGCCACCTCGGATTCGACGGGCTGGGGAATCTGGGTGAGATTGGCTTCGTAGTGCACCATCTCGAGCAGGCGGTGACTCTCGTCGGGAATGGCGTCGCCGCTGACCAGGGCGACGAGCAGGCCGCTGCGGCGCACCTCCAGCGAGGCCTGGTCGGAGTCATTGAGCGGCTTGGTCCAGGGGGGCTGCACGCCCTTGCCTCCACTCTTGACTCCAGCCTGGATGTAATCGCGAATCAGCTTTTCCTGCGCCTGAGCGATCTGGGGCGTGGGGTACTCGATGATGGTGAGCGTGGCGGGACCGGAGGAGAGTGAATAGCTGGCCGTCACGGTCTCGGCCTCCTTGTCAAAGCCCACCAGGCTGGCTGGCAGCACGCCATTCCCGCCGCTATAGCCGGCGGGGCCTTCCGCATAGTGTTCGGTGCGATGCTCCAGATTGGCAGTGGGCAGGAAGGAAAGGATGGGAGGCGCAAGAGCATTGTTGCCCACCGGCATGGGAAGATGCGCGGCGATGGAACGCATCTCCCCGGCGGTCATCGGGCCGACGGTGGAGAAATTTGCGTCCACCACGGTATTGCCCTTCCAGAAGAGCACCCGATTGTGGTCTGAGGCGGCGCCGGTGCCGATATCTTCCTTGGCCCAGCCGTTGGGACGATAGAAGGAGTACGCACCGTAGGTGCCGCTGGTGTCTCCGAAGCGCAGGGCGCGCAGGGTGAGAGTTTCACCGGCGTCGCGCTTGTAGTGCGCTACCTCGCCGAAGCTGAAGCCGTATTCCTTGAGAGCGGCCAGGTTCGCGGGGTCGATCTGCGCAGGATCGGAGCTCAGCAGGGGTTTGCCGGTCTGCACCCAGCCGTCGAAGGCATCGGGAAGCAGGGGCTTGGGCGCGGGCGGCAAATCGAGCCTGGTGACGGTCTGGTTTTTGCTGTTGGGAGCTTTGACCGGATGCGTCTGGCCTGCCAGCGAAGACGCGCCGCTAAGCAGCGCCGCCGAGAGGATGTAAGTTAAATACCTGACGTTCAACGTAAAAACTCCACGCACCGCTCAGGGTACGCTCTCTCCTTTAGGGTACACGCCTTCTTTTGATCCAGACGGACCAGGAATGGATTCGGCGGGCGTTGAGGGCGCCCGCCGAAGCAGAAACGGCCTGGAGATTGACTCCCGGGAAAACGAGCCTAGCGGCTGACCACCGGCAGAAGCAGCCGTGAATCGTGACCGGCGCCGGAGTAAATGGTGATGGTCTCCGCCTTGTAGGCCGACGGCCTGGCCTTCATGATGTTGGGCACGAAGGTCTGCGGGTTGCGGTCGTAGAGCGGAAACCACGTGCTCTGAATCTCCACCATTACCGTGTGCCCGGCCTTGAAGACGTGATCCACATCATGCAGCGAGTACCTGTACTCGTGGATGGAGTTGGGTGCAAGCGCCGTCGGCTTGTCGAAGCCGGAGAGATAGCGGCCGCGGAAGATCTCCATGTTGGTCATCAGTTGATAGCCGCGCATCTTGGGGTCGGGATCATGGTCGGGGTACTGATCGATGAGCTTCACCACCATGTCGTTATCGGAACCGGTGGTGGCGGCGAAGATGTCGGCGACCACTTCCCCGGTGAGCGTCAGATCGTGCTGGAGCACCGGCAGCGTCCATACCGCCACGTCCTTGCGATCGGTCACGAACCGCTGGTCTTCGGTCATCCAGTTGTACCACTGCGAGCCGGGGCCGTAGGTTGGCTGGATGGGCCGGTGGCGATAGGGCACAGGATGC
>JAJZCY010000276.1 GCA_021828835.1 Acidobacteriota bacterium
CCTGCGGCGCGGAGAAACCCGAATGACAGTCAAGACGATCAAGCAAGAAAGCTCTTACAGTTTCAGCTCGCGGGCCAAAATACCCATATCCTTATCGCCGCGGCCGCTGAGATTCACCACCAGTATTTCATGCGGCGCCATCGAAGGCGCAAGGCGCAGCGCCTCGGCCACCGCGTGGGCGCTTTCCAGCGCCGGCAGAATTCCCTCGGTGCGCGCCAGCTTTACGACGGCGTCGAGGGCAGTGGCGTCATCCACCGAGGTGTACTCGGCGCGGCCGGAGTCGTGCAGCGCCGCGTGTTCGGGGCCGATGGAGGCATAATCCAAACCCGCCGATACGGAGTGCGTCAGCGCGATCTGGCCGTCTTCGTCCTGGAGCACGTAGGAGTAGGTGCCCTGGAGGACCCCCGGAATCCCGCCCTTGAACCGTGCTGCGTGCTCGCCCAGCGCCGTGCCGCGCCCGCCCGCCTCTACTCCGATGAGCCGCACCTGGCGATCGGGGATAAATTCGTAAAACGCGCCGATGGCATTCGAGCCGCCGCCCACGCAGGCAACGACCGCATTGGGCAGACGGCCTTCCTTCGCCAGGATCTGCTCCTTCATCTCCCTGGAGATGACGCGCTGAAAGTCGCGCACCATGGTCGGGTAGGGGTGCGCGCCCAGAGCGCTGCCGAGGATGTAGAAGGTGGTGCGGACGTTGGTGACCCAGTCGCGCATGGCTTCGCTGATGGCGTCCTTGAGGGTGCGCGAGCCGGAACTGACCCCGCGCACTTCCGCGCCCAGCAGGCGCATGCGCATCACGTTCAGCTCCTGCCGCTCCATGTCCACTTCGCCCATGTAGACGACGCACTCCAGGCCCAGCAGCGCGCAGACGGTCGCGGTGGCCACGCCGTGCTGGCCGGCGCCGGTTTCGGCGATCACGCGCTGCTTGCCCATACGCTTGGCCAGCAGTCCCTGGCCCAGGGCGTTGTTGATCTTGTGCGCGCCGGTGTGCAGCAGGTCTTCGCGCTTCAGGTAGATCTTGGCGCCACCCAGCGTCTCGGTCAGGCGCTTGGCGAAATAGAGCGGCGTGGGCCGCCCGGCGTAGTCGGTCAGCAGCGAGCTGAGCTCGGCCTGAAAGGCGGCATCGGCCTTGGCGATCTCGTACTCGCGCTCCAGCTCGACCAGCGCGGCCATGAGCGTCTCCGGCACGTAGCGGCCGCCGTAGACGCCGAAGCGTCCGGGCCGGGACTCAGACGGATTTGCCGGAAGGATGATGGAGGACATGGATGCTCCTGCGCGCCCGGGAAAGGGGACTGATTTCAGTGTACTAGGGGTAGAATGGCCGGTGTTGGAGGACTCTCGAACCCGTGAACCAGCATCCAGCTTTGGTGTTGAATATAAGTTCTTACGCCGGCGTCGTGATTGCTCTTTGCCAGATCGGATTCGGCTGGCTTCTGGCGTTTCGTTCCAAAGCCATGGTTGGCTTCTTCGCCTCGGCGAACGAGCGATGGTCCAGCCGTCTCTCGAGAGGACTTGCGATCTGTGGTTGGATCTTCCTGGTCGGGGGATGCCTCACCTTTGTGGGGTGGCTCATCCTCTTAGGCGTCATCGCGCTGAAGTTGACCTGAATGTCCCTGGTGACACGATCGCTGCTCGCAGACCACCAATCAAGCCTAACGAACCAAGACTCACGAACGCGCAGCTGTCTCCTTCTCCAGCTTGCCCTGCCGGAGCACGAAGCGCTCGCCGCGCCACACGATGGTGTGGCCGGCGAAGCCGCCTACCCACAGCCCCATCGCCACCAGGTCGCGCAGCGGCAGCAGCCAAAGATAGGGCAGCACCTGCCGGTCGGAGAGCACTTCCGCGCCCACCGTCATCGCCACCGATAGCCGCAGGAAAAAGCTCAGCGCCAGCAACCACAGGCTCACCGGGCTCAGGCCGCTGGCAATCACGTTCAGCACCGCCCAGGCCAGTCCGTGCGTGAACAGCAGTCCGGCGTAGCCGGCGGGCCGCGCGTCGCGCACCGTACGCAGCCAGCGTAACTGGTGGTCGAAGAAGCCGCGCCAGCCATAGGCGGGCACGCTGGTCTCCACCGCCTCTGCGCACAGCTCCACGCGATAGCCGGCGCGCGCCACGCGGGCGCCCAACTCATAGTCGTCGGCGAGCTGGTCCACAAGCTGCTCGAGCCCGCCGATGGCCTCCAGCGCCTCGCGGCGCACCGCCAGCGTCGAACCCAGGCCGTAGTGCAGGCCGCCCTCGAGCATGCGCGAGAGCAGCACCCCGGCCATGAAGTCGGTGGAGATGCCCAGTGACTCGAATTGCGCCGCCATGCCGCCGCGGAAAACCGAGCCGTGCGCGCGGCCGCGGTAAAGCGCGGTGACCAGGCCCACCGGCGCTGGCTTGCCGCTGCTGACGGCCGCGGTCGCGAAGGCCGCCGCCACCCGTTCCAGATAGCGCGGGCTTACCGCAATATCAGAGTCGTTGATGAGCAGAATGTCGTAGCGGGCATGCGGAGCGAGCTGCACCAACGTGCTCACCTTGCCGTTGGTTCCCAGCCGCAGCGGGCACTCGAAGAGCCGAATACTGAGGTCGGGAAATTCGCGCTGGAGCTTCTCGACTTCGGCGGCAGCCGGATCCTGGAGCGAGGCGACGCCGAACAGCAGCTCGAACGCGCCGCTGTAAGTCTGGCGGCAGTGGCTGCGGAAGGCGTCGAACATGCCGGAATCCACGCCCTTGAGCGACTTGAGAATGCTGATGCCCGGCGCGGTTGCTGTGGAGGGTTGGGCAATTGCCACCAGCATCCGGCGCCGGGCGCGCAGAAACACCCGCGCGGCGATCAGGCTGGCCACAAAGAAGCCCATGCCGGCCAGGGCCAGCGCCGTCGTCGCGATCTCCACGGCCAGGGCCAAAGCGTGCGGCATAGATGCTAGTTTACAGTTCGCAGTGCACAGGGGCGGTGCTGTACGGAACGCATCCGGCTCCATTCCGCCCGATCCGGAATAATACAGAGATGGGCGCAGACGAGCGGCGGCAGGCATTCTTCGGCATCGACTTCGGAACCACCAACAGCGCAGTGGCCATGCTGCGGCCGGGCGAAGAGGTCCGGCTCGCGCGCTTCGCCTTTCGCGGGGAAGAGATCTCTGCCTGCCGGTCGGTGCTGTATTTCGAGCAGTGGAAGACCGCCAGCGGGCAGCGCCGGGTGCACGGCTACTCTGGCCCGGAGGGCATCGAGCGGTATCTTGACGCAGATGAGAAGGGGCGGCTCATCCAGTCACTGAAGTCGCACCTGTCCAGCCGCACCCTCACCGGAACCGAGGTCTTCGGGCGGCGGCACCGGCTGGAAGAGCTGGTTACCCGCATGGTCAGCGACCTGCGCAAACATGCCGAAGAGCAGTTCATGCAGCCCGTGCGGCGGGCCACGGTGGGGCGGCCGGTGCGGTTTGTGGGCGCCGAGTCCGAGGAGGAAGATGAGTTCGCCGTCTCGCGGCTGCGCGAGGCTTTCCTGGCGGCCGGATTCGAGGAGGTGGACTTCGAACTGGAGCCGGTCGGCGCGGCATCGGCTTACGAGGCCACACTCGACCGCGAAGAGCTGATCCTGATTGGCGACTTTGGCGGCGGCACCAGCGATTTTTCCTTGCTGCGGGTAGGGCCGGAGGTTCGCCGGCGCGGGCGGCGGCCCGAGGACATGCTGGGCAACAGCGGCGTGGGCCTGGCCGGCGACGCCTTCGATGCTCGCATCGTGCGCAAGCTGGTGTCTCCGGCGCTGGGGTCGGAGTCCGAGGCGCGGTCGCTCAACAAGATTTTGCCCGCGGTGCCGGCGTGGATCTACGCGCATCTGGAACGCTGGCACTATCTTTCGTTTCTGCGCACCAACAACGTCCGGGAGATTCTGAAGAGCGCACGCATCCGCGCCCTGGAGCCGGAGAAGATCGAGGCGCTGATCGCGGTGATCGAAGGCGATCTGGGCTACCAGTTGCACCAGGCCGTGCAGAAGGTCAAGTTCGAGCTGTCGCAGAGCGAGCGGGCGGAGTTTGTCTTTCGCGACGGTCCGCCCGGTGCAGCGATGGTCGATCTGCGCATCCCTGTGACCCGCGCACAATTTGAGAGCTGGATCGCGGAAGACCTGGCCGCGATCCAGCACAGCATCGATGCGTTGCTCAAGAGCGCGGGCGTGGAGCCGCAGAAAGTGGACCGGGTCTTCCTCACCGGCGGCAGTTCATTTGTGCCGGCCGTGCGCCGCATCTTCGCCAGCCGTTTCGGCCAGGAACGCATCCGCGGCGGCAATGAGTTCACGTCGGTTGCCCAGGGGCTGGCGCTGCGTGCGGCCGAGAACCGCGGCTAGGAATGCGGGAAGGATGAACCGCGGCCTGCCCACTGTTCACTATCTCACTCATAGCGCAGCGCCTCGATGGGATCGAGGTTGGCAGCTTTCCATGCCGGGTAGATGCCGAAGAGCAGCCCGATGGCGCAGGAGCCGCCGAAGCCGACCGTAACCCACAGGACCGACAGCGAGGCCGGCAGACCGATCGGCAGCAGGCGGACGACCCAGGTGACCAGCGCGCCGAACAGCACGCCCAGCGATCCGCCGATGGCGCAGAGCGTCACGGCTTCGGTGGTGAATTGAGTCAGGATTGTTTGCCGTGTGGCGCCGATGGCTTTGCGCACGCCGATCTCGCGGGTACGCTCGGTGACGCTCACCAGCATGATGTTCATCACCCCCACGCCACCCACCATCAGTCCCACGCTCGACACTGCGATCATGAAGATCCACAGGCCCTCGGTGAGCTGATCCCAGAGCCGGGTGAGCGAATCGGGACCGAAGATCTCGAAATCATCCGGCTTCTCCACTCGCACCTTGCGGCGGATGCGCATCAACTCT
>JAJZCY010000277.1 GCA_021828835.1 Acidobacteriota bacterium
CAAAGGCGGCGTCAAAGCCCGAAGACTCATCGCCGCCACTTCCGACAACTATCGCGCCGAACTCCTCGGACTCAAATGATGTTCATGCGATTGCCCTGGAGAACAACCCTTTCCGGCTCAACGAACTTGGCTGAAACTGATACCCTGAAGATATGAAATTCGGCGTTCTTGTCTTCCCTGGCTCCAACTGTGATCACGATACCTACCATGTGATTGCGGAGATCGCGCACCAGCCGGTGCAGTTCCTCTGGCACGATTCGGAAGATCTGGGTGGGGTGGACGCGGTGCTGGTCCCGGGCGGCTTCGCCTACGGCGATTATCTCCGCACCGGCGCCATCGCGCATTTCTCTCCCGTGATGCAGTCGGTCAAGAAGTTCGCCGCGGGTGGCGGCCTGGTGCTGGGCATCTGCAACGGCTTTCAGATTCTGACCGAAGCGGGTCTGCTGCCGGGCGCGCTGATGCGCAACGCCGGCCTGAAATACATCTGCAAGCAGGTGCACCTGCGCACCGAGACCACCAACAGCCCCTTCACCAATCAGCTCACCAAGGGCGAGGTGCTACAGGTGCCGATCGGGCACATGGAGGGCAACTACTTCTGTTCTCCCGAGGAGCTGGCGCGGCTCGAGGCCGAGGACCGCATCGCTTTTCGCTATGCGACCCCGGCCGGCGAGGTCACTGCCGAAGCCAATCCCAACGGCTCGCTGAACAACATCGCCGGGATCCTGAGTGAAAACCGGAATGTGCTCGGCATGATGCCCCATCCCGACCGCTCCAGCGAGTCGCTGCTCGGTTCGGCCGATGGCTGGAAGATCTTTTCCTCGATGCTGAACGCGCTGGCTTCCCAATAACGGAGTTTGCGGAATCGCCCCGGATGTCCCCGCTCGTCTTGGCGGTGCTGTTCTCAGGCAATCATGATTGATATTCACCATCACCTGATCTACGGCGTCGATGATGGCGCGCCGGATGTTGACTCTTCGCTGCAGATGGCGCGCATTGCTGCCAGCGAAGGGGTGACTCGCATTGTATGCACGCCGCATGCCAACGACACGTATCCCTATCGCGAGGATGTCGTGCTGGAGCGCTTCGGGGAGCTGCGCGAGAAGCTGAAGGGCGAGATCGAGCTGAGCCTGGCCTGCGACTTTCACATGACGGCCGAGAACATCCAGGACGCGATCGCGCACCCGCGGCGCTACTCGATCGACGGCAAAGGCTACCTGCTGATCGAGTTCGCGAACCACGTGATTCCCCCGGGCATGGACCAGGCGATGTTCCAACTGCGCAGCGCCGGCTACACGCTCATCGTCACCCATCCGGAGCGCTATCCGGTGGTGCAGCAGAATCCCGAACTGATCGCTACGTGGATGCAGCAGGACTGCCTGGTGCAGGTGACGGCCGGCTCGTTGTACGGCCGGTTTGGCCGCGCCGCCGAGGCCTTGGCGAACGAGCTGCTGGAACGGAACTGGATTCACTTTATCGCCACCGACGCGCATCGGCCGACCATGCGCCCGCCGCACATGAGGAAGGCGTTTGCCTACGTGCGCGAGCGCATGGGCGAGGAGACGGCGCAGCGGCTCTTCGTCACCAATCCCCGCGCTGCCGTCGAGGGAGTTTCTCTACCTGCACAGCCGGAGCCGGAAGGATTGTGGGAGGATCGTCCGCTGCGCTTCAAGCTGAGCCGCCAAGGGGGCGATATGGGCAGTGGCGGTGGCGCCGAGGGCGCGAAGCCCAGCTTCTGGAAGCGGCTGTTCTCGAAGTAAAAGGCTCAGCCTAGACGAGCCCCAGGCCGCCATCGACCGTGAGGATCTGTCCGGTGATGAAGCTCGGCCCGGCGGCGAAGAAGAGCACCGCCTGGGCCACATCCTCGGCAGTGCCGTTGCGGCGCATGGGCGTCTTCTCGGCAAAATGGACGGCACGCTCACTGGCCTGCTCCTCGAACTCGATCCAGCCGGGCGCCACGCAGTTCACACTCACGCGGGGCGCGAAGGATCTGGCCATTGACTGCGTGAGCATGTGCAGGGCGGCTTTGGAACTGCAATAGTGGGCGTGACCGGGCCAGGGGCGCTGCCCGCCCAGCGAACCCAGGTTGATGATCCGCGCCTGCGCCGCGTTCAGATGCGGCAAGGCGGCGCGCGCCACCAGGAAGGGGCCGCGGGCATTGGTGGCAAAGACCGCATCCCAGTCCTCCATCGTGATCTGGTCCAAGGGCGTGGAGGCAAAGACGGCGGCATTGTTGATGAGAACATCGAGGCGGCCGAAGGCCTCCACGGCCGCTTCCACGGCGGCGATCACCGAGGCCTCGGAGCGCACATCGCATTCGATGGCGCGCGCCGCGACGCCCAGCGACTCCAGCTCGCGCAAGGTCAGATCGGCTTCCTGCCCGGAGTTGCGGTAGGTGATGGCCACGCTTGCCCCGGAACGGGCTAGCGCGAGCGCGATGCCGCGTCCGATGCGGCGCGCCCCGCCGGTGACCAGAGCGGTCTTGCCCGCGAGGGAGAAGTTCGTTGATCCGGAAAGAGGATTCATTTGGGGCGCCTGAACGAAGCGGAGCGAGGGTTCTCGCTCCGCTTCGCCATCTCTGCTTCGATTGCGGCCGCAGCGATAGGGTGGGCTCTGCTGCCTGATTTCGCTGCTGAGTGCAGCAACCTACTTCTTGGGATCGGAGTTCTTGGAATCGGAGTTGCCGTCCTTGCTCTTTTGCGCATCGTTCGAGCCGGAGTTGTGATCCTTATAGATCGAGTAGGCGGCTACAGGGCGGTTGAGGCGCAGCGTCATGGCCATCTCGGCCTTGTCGACCTGGTATTTTCCGCCGTAGGTCTGGAAGCCGGGGGCAATGATCTGCAAAAGGATGGTGTCCCCGACGGGAATCACATCGATGGTGGCCTTGCCATCCCCATCGGTCTTCAGCTCCATGCCGCCCTCGTCGTGATCGCCCTGGATGGGATGAAAGATGACCGAGGCGTTGCGGATGGGCTTGCCGTTAGAGGCCTTGAGCACGGTGACGGTGATGGTGGAAGACGGCGGCGGCGCCTTGTACTTGCGGCCGCGCCGCTGTTGATTGTTCTGGGCGTGAGCAAGGCAGCTCAGAGCCAGACAGAATCCGGCCAGTACGACAGCGAAATGGAGTCCAGTACCTCTGCGCATGGCATCGATTGTACGTCATGGGCAGCTCTTGCGGCAGGGCGGGGGCAGGGCCGCGACTGGAAAGTTGGTGCGACAAATATACCGTC
Source organism: Acidobacteriota bacterium (assembly GCA_021828835.1). Lineage (GTDB taxonomy): Bacteria > Acidobacteriota > Terriglobia > Terriglobales > Acidobacteriaceae > Telmatobacter. Next base: position 3,228 of record JAJZCY010000277.1, read on the forward strand.
GGCGGCAGTCTGTACGGGGGCAGGGGAGAGAGTGTGGCGTGGCTTATATGAATGCACTAAGGAGAATATGAGTGATGGAGGCTAACATTTTCCCGAACGGGGGCTTGACAAAGAGGAAAGCTGTCTCCTATCGTTAGCAATTGAAAGACAGGACTGCTAGCAGTCATCCGGCGGTTTTGCTGGCCGGCCTACCGCAGCCGCGTGGCGCGGTTCTTTTATCAAGTTTTTATCTTCACTCAATTCTCGCGAGCCGGGTTTGACCGGAACGCGTGCGAAGGAGAAACGTAGCGATGGCAGCAACATCTGTAAGCACGTCATTCACCCCGCTTCACGACCGTATTCTGGTCCGCCGGGTGGAAGAGACCGAGACCATCCGGGGCGGCATCATCATCCCCGACAGCGCCAAGGAAAAGCCCCAGGAGGGCGAAGTCGTGGCGGTTGGCAAGGGCAAGTCCAACGACGAAGGCAAGGTCTTCCCGCTCGATGTAAAGGCTGGCGACCGCGTGCTGTTCGGCAAGTACTCCGGCACCGAGATCAAGATTGACGGCGAGGAGTTCCTGATCATGCGCGAGGAAGAAGTCCTCGGGATCATCAAGAAGTAGAAATGCAGCTTTTAGCTTCTAGCTCCTGGCTACTAGCTAAAGGCTCTTCGCTGGAAACAGCACAACTTTCGCGAGCTGCACGGATGCAGCTAAAAGCTAGCGGTTAGAAGCTAGCAGCTATAAGGAGACTTCAGCAATGGCAAAGCAGATTCTGCACGGTGAGGATTCCCGTCAGTCCATCCTGCGCGGCGTGAACACGCTGGCGGATGCGGTGAAGGCGACCCTCGGCCCGAAGGGCCGCAACGTCGTCATCGAGAAGAAGTTTGGTTCGCCCACCATCACCAAGGACGGCGTGACGGTGGCCAAGGAGATCGACCTGAAGGATCCGCTCGAGAACGTGGGCGCGCAGCTGGTGCGCGAGGTGGCTTCCAAGACCTCGGACGTAGCCGGCGACGGCACCACGACGGCGACGGTTCTGGCCCAGGCCATCTTCCGCGAAGGCGTGAAGACGGTGGCCGCGGGCGCGAATCCGACCGCTCTGAAGCGCGGCATCGAGAAGGCCGTGAACGCGGTCATCGGCATCCGCGACAAGGAAGGCAAGTGGACCGACGGCGGCGCACTGGGCAAGCTGTCCAAGCCTGTCAATGAAGGCTCCGTGGCGCAGGTGGGCACCATCTCCGCCAACGGCGATGCCGAGATCGGCGAGATCATCGCGCACGCGGTGAAGGTAGTCGGCAAGGACGGCGTCATCACCATCGAAGAGTCCAAGACCATGCACACCGGCCTTGAGACCGTGGACGGCATGCAGTTCGACCGCGGCTATCTGAGCCCGTATTTCGTGACCGATGCCGAGCGCCTGGAAGCGGTTCTGGACGATCCCTACATCCTGATCTACGAGAAGAAGATCAGCGCCATGAAGGATCTGCTGCCGCTGCTGGAGCAGGTAGCCCGCGGCGGCAAGCCGCTGTTGATTATCGCGGAGGACGTGGAGGGCGAGGCCCTGGCGACCCTGGTGGTGAACAAGCTGCGCGGCACGCTGAACGTCTGCGCGGTGAAGGCTCCCGGGTTCGGCGATCGCCGCAAG
>JAJZCY010000278.1 GCA_021828835.1 Acidobacteriota bacterium
CAGGCCATGGGTGTTTACCATCCCCACGGCGACTCCGCCATCTACGACACGCTGGTGCGCATGGCGCAGCCCTTCTCGCTGCGCTATCCGCTGGTGGACGGGCAGGGGAACTTCGGCTCCGTGGACGGCGATCCCCCGGCCGCCATGCGTTACACCGAGTGCCGCATGCAGCGGCTCACCGGCGAACTGCTGGCCGACATCGACATGGAAACCGTGGACATGGTGCCTAACTATGACGAGTCCACGCTCGAGCCCTCGGTCCTTCCCGCCCGCATTCCCAACCTCATCGTCAACGGCTCCAGCGGCATCGCCGTGGGCATGGCCACCAACATTCCGCCCCACAACCTGACCGAGGTGGTGAATGCGGCCATTGAGCTGGTGAACAATCCCAGCGCCGGCCTGGCCGAGGTGCTGAAGCACGTACAGGGGCCCGATTTCCCCACCGGAGGGTATCTCTACGGCAAGGGCAGCATTGCCAATGCCTATAAGACCGGCCGCGGCCGCTTCATCATGCGCGCCAAGGTGGCTACCGAGAACCTGACCAAAGAGAAACAGGCCATCATCGTCACCGAGATTCCCTACCAGGTGAACAAGTCCAGGCTCATCGAGCGCATCGCCGACCTGATCAATGAAAAGATCATCGACGACATCAGCGACGTGCGCGACGAGAGCGACCGTGACGGTATGCGCATCGTCATCGAGCTCAAGCGCGGCGCCCAGCCCGAGATCGTGCTCAATCAGCTCTACAAGCACACCCAGATGCAGGAGAGCTTTTCGATGATCTTCCTGGCCGTGGTCAACGGCCAGCCGCGCGAACTGGGCCTCGACAGCGCCCTGCGCGTATTCATCGATCACCGCATCGACGTAGTGCAGCGCCGCACCGTGTACCTGCTGCGCAAGGCGCGCGAGCGCGAGCACATCTTGGAAGGCCTCAAGATCGCGCTGGACAACCTCGACACGGTCATCAAGATCATCCGCGCTTCCGGTTCCCGCGCCGAGGCCAGGGAAAATCTCTATGCCTGGGGCAAGGGCACCGAGATCGTCATCAAGCTCGACCGCGAGCTCGGGCGTCACGAGGAGCGCGGCCTCACGCTGCGCCAGATCGACGCCATCCTGGAGTTGCAGCTCTATCGCCTCACCCAGCTCTCCATCGATGAACTGCTGAATGAGCTCGCCGAAATCCGCAAAAAGATCGCCGAGTACGAAGGCATCCTGGCCAGCGACGCCAAGCTGCGTAAGGTGATCGTGAAGGAACTTGAAGAGGTCCGCGACAAGTATGGCGACGAGCGCCGCACCCAGCTCATCGACGAGAGCGCCGAGCTCCAGCTTGAAGATCTGATCGCCGACGAGCAGGTGGCGGTGACGGTGAGCCATCAGGGCTACCTGAAGCGCACGCCCATCAGCACCTACCGTCAGCAGCGTCGCGGCGGCACCGGCCGCACGGGCATGAAGACGCGCGAGGAGGACTTTGTCTCCAAGCTCATCATCGACTCCACGCATGCCTACCTGTTGTGCTTCACCAACACCGGGCGCGTCTACTGGCTCAAGGTCTACGAGATTCCCGACGTGGGCGCGGCCGGCAAGGGCAAGTCGATCCAGAGCCTGCTCGACCTTCAGCCCGGCGAGAATGTGCGCACCATCCTGGCCGTGCGCAACCTGGAAGAAGAAGGCAAGTACATCTTCTTTGCCACCCGCAACGGCACGGTGAAAAAGACCCCGCTCAAGGACTTCTCCAATGTCATGGCGCGTGGCATCATCGCCATCGGTATCGAGAAGGACGACGAACTGGTGAGGGCGCGCATCACCGACGGCAACCAGATCGTCTTCCTGGCCACGCATCTGGGCCTGGCCATCCGCTTCGACGAGGCCGACGTGCGCTCCATGGGCCGCCCTGCGTACGGCGTGCGCGGCATCTCGCTGGGCAAGAACGATTATGTGGTGGGCGTGGCCGTGACCCCCAAGGAGCACGAGCCCGGCGCTTATCGCATCCTGTCGGTCAGTGAGAACGGCTTCGGCAAGCGCACCGAGGTGGAGGAGTACCGCTTGCAATCGCGCGGCGGCAAGGGCATCAAGAACATGGCCGTCACCGACCGCATCGGCCGCGTAAGCACCATTCAGCTTGTCGATGACGCTTCGGAACTGATGGTCATCAGCCAGTTCGGCAAGATCATCCGCGTCGACACCAAAACCATTCGCAACGCCGGCCGCGCCACGCAAGGCGTCCGCCTGCTCAACCTGGAGGATGGCGACAAGGTAGCCGCCGCGGTCATCATTCCGCCTGAAGAGCTGAACGGCAACGGCAAGGATGAGGAGCAGGGGTCGCTGCTGCAGTAGGGTGGAAGGCGTACGGAGACGGCCGGAGGGACAAGACGGCCTGCTGTGTCAGGGACCTTCGTCACGAACGGGCCGATCGTGCCCGGGACATCGCCGTAGCCGCCGCCCTGGATGAAGGCTTTGTTCTCGCTGAGATAGGACATCTTGTAGCCGGAGGAGTGTACGCCCTGAGCGGACTGCGCCACCGCGACCGTGTTCGACCTGTTGAAAGAGCCCATGAACTGCGCCTGGGCGAACACATGCGAGTGTCCCGAATCGTAGGGCTCGAAAGCCTCCAGCGACGGAAACGCCGGCGGCTATGCTGCCGGCCGAATTATTGCCCGCCGGGCTCGCACCTGATGACTGCAACAGCGAGGACAGCGGCCATTGCCAAGATTGCGGACCCATTTTGAAAGACGACGGAAAGCAGGGTTTTCGTCGTCTTTCTTGCCACCTCTTCGGGAATTACATCGGCCGCGACGGCAAACTGGGATCGAGAACTTTGCGGGCGCTTTCAGCGCCGCAGACAGGCAATCCGGCGGGATTGAGCAGGCCTACCTGCACCAGCACTCCAGCCTGATCCCAATAGATATGCTCATGAGAAATCTTGCCGTCCTTGAATCCGACCACGACCGCAACGGCCATCTCTACAAACTTGCCCGTGGGTGGAACGCCGGGAAGGAGCCAGTCAATCTCGGCGGTGTGCGTAAAACTGATGTAAATCTCTTCTACAATCTGATCGATCCCCACTGTGGATGAAACGCTCGTCATCTTCACGTCCGACGGAAAGAACTTGCCGACCAGATGATCGCGATAGAAGGCCCGTACGCCTTCCCGGCCTACGCCGCCGGCCATGAGGGGAATGTGATTGAGATGGGGATTGTCGTTCATCGTGTTGAGCGTCGTATCAAGATCCCCGGCAAGCTCTGCGCCAACATGCTGCTGAAACAGCGCGACCATTGCCTGCTGTTCGGCTGACAATGCAGTCATCTTCAGTACCCCCCCGTTTTTTTGATCTGTCTCTTTGGCTGTGCTCATGCTGTTGCTGTCTTCACTTGAATCGGTTTTCAAGCACGATCTCCATCACGGTTCCTGCACCATCGCAGGGAGCACGTATGTTGTGGATTCGCCGGTGGTCGGGTCTGACAGAATGGAGGGCGGCTCACCACCAGGTTGGGGAGCGTACATGCGGATCATGGCCTCAATCGTGCTGCTTGCATTCGCCCCCGAGCCATACAGGGAGTCGTAATAAGCCCTCGAAGGCGTGGGGATCCAGTTGGAGGCGGGCACCCCAGCCGGCAGGATAATGGCCGGACCCGAAAGGAGCTCTTGTTCGTTGGAGAACCGGTACATGGAATCGATGGTTTCCACCTCCGCGAACCCAAAATCCCGTACTACACGCCGGTGCAGGGTATCCCGGGGAGCTTTGCTGCCGGGTTACTGCACTCAATTGATTTCGCTTCCTATTTCGCTAAATAGGGAAGCGTGTCGGTATGGTGGCCGATCATCTTCCATTGCCCATCTTCTTTCCTGAAGATGTTCGTGGCCCTCAGCTTCAGCGGCTGCGGCTTGCCATCGGCATCGGGAATCTCGCCCTGCTCGACATCGGCGACGACCGCGAGATCCTTGCCAGTAAACATGTGAATATCGACGGGATTCACCCGGCCGCCCAGCTTCTGCGCCGCCTGACCTTTCCAATCCTTGAGCACTACGTTCCAGCCGATTTCAAATTTCCCGGTAGGCCCCATGTAGGTGATGTCGCTGGCGTGCGACCAAACCGCCTCGATGGGGCCGATTTCACCCTTCAGCATCGCGTTGAGCGCAACATAGAAACTGGCATTCGCGGCTAGAACCGTGGCCTTGTTATCGCTGGGCTTTTGTGCGAAGGCAAAGGGGCCGAGGAACGCGACAGCCAGGCCGACAGCCGATACAGCGCGGCACAGGCACATTCTTCTTTTCGGGGGAATCATCGTGGTGACCTCCGGTTGGACTGAATTCCCGCTCCCAGTTTTCGATAAAGTCCAGGTTGGTAAAAAGGAGAAAAGAGACGTTCCGGAATCCGCGCGGGGAGTGCACGGCGATGCACGTAAACATTACTGCACTCTTCAGATCAGGGCAAGAACTAATTTGGGTCGTGTTAGGGACAGCTCTTTGCGAACTGCCCAAACGCCCGCATGCCCTCTCGCGCCGTTCAGAAACCGCCTCCCTGGTTGCAAGCACTTCCGCGCCCTCAACCCAGCGATCCCACCGCCTTCTCCCATATCTCCCGCGCAATCTCCCCCGCCGGACGCGCCTCGACCAGCGCCGCCGACTGCCCCGCCCACATCTGCATGCGCTCGGCATCGTTCCTGCGTCCGGCCTCGTCGCGCATCGCCCGCGTGTAGCCGCGCTGCACCGGATAGGGAGCGGCCGGCGGCGCATCCGGCGCGTCGGCGGCCTCCACATACTTGGTCCGGATTGCCCGCCCCGCCCGGCCGCTGAAGGCCCGCGTCAGGCAGGTCTCATTCGCCTGGACCCGAACG
>JAJZCY010000021.1 GCA_021828835.1 Acidobacteriota bacterium
GCGTACAGATGCTGCTGGGGCTCGATCCCGGTCCGCAGGAGGAACTGGGCGCAGAGATGGGGCCGCGCGCGTTGCGGATCTGGAAGAAGCCGGCTGGTGTCGGCAGGTGCTTCCAGTGAAGGTGGAAGGCGTCGGTCCACTGGTTCTGAAGCGAGGAACGGGGCCCCGGCAGGAGCGCGAAGTCTCCTGGAGGAATGGGCTGGTTGGCGTCGAGTTTGGAGTCGAGCACGTAGACGGTGGTGTCTTCGTAGATGGGCGATACGGTGTAGTCGGAGAGCACGCTGAGGTGCGGATTGACGCGCAGACCCTCGTCGCCACCGGTAGCGATCATGCTTTCTTCAGCGCTCTGGTCATCGCCTTCGGCATTGGCGGCCTGGGCGAAGGAGGTAAGGGCGAGGGCGCCGCGGTGTTCCTGGCGGTAGACGTTGGCCTGAGCCATCAGGAACTGGTAGCTGGGATCGCCATCGGCATTGGTGGCGGAGACCGCAGCCAATTCGGCTGCGGCGCGCCTGGTGTCGCCTATGGCGAGGTAGTTATTGGCGAGACCGATGCGGACTTCGGCATCGGGCGCACCGGCCATTTTGGCGCGGTGCAGGTAATTCTGCGACAGGTCGTATTCGTGCAGGGTGCGGAAGATGTCCGCGGCCGCAATGTACTCCGAGCCAGTGGGCGGCGCGGTATCGCCGGCATCGGCTTCCATCATGCCCAGAGCCACCTGCCGTTCGGCGGCGTGGGGGTGGTTTTGCTGAGCCATGAGCTGCGCGATGGCCAGGCGCACACCGATGCGGTCACTGCCCTTAACCGCCAGAGCCTTGCTGAAGCGCTGCATGGCAGCGGACTGGTCGCCGAGACTGCTGAGGGCCTGCCCGGTGGTGACGTAGACGCTGCTGCGCACGGGACCGGGTGAGGAACTGGCGCGCTGCTCGGCGATGTTGGCGAAGTGAAGCGCCTGCTGCCGGTCGTTGAGGTGGGCGTAGGCGCTGGCCAGCATGGCGTCCGGGTTAGGATCCTGCGGCGAGTAGCGGGCAGCGCGGTTGAGGGCATCGATGGCGGGACGGTACTGGCGCAGCGACAGCAAAGCGTTGCCGAGGCCGAGGTAGAGCGCGCCGTCGTGGGGCGTGAACTTGAGGGCGGCGCGATATTCGGTGGCCGCGCTGCGCTGCATGCCTTCGCGGCCGTAGGCGGTGGCGCGAATCACGTGCACATCGCGGATATCGCCCATGCTCTTTTCGGCGAGGGCGGCCTGGTGAAGCGCCGCGTCGGTCTGGTGGAGGCCGAGGTCGGCGTAGGCGAGGCCGAGGTGGGCCTGGCCATCTTTAGGGTCGAGCTTCACGGCGGTTTTGAAGTCGTTGGCGGCATCGGCTACCTGGCCCAGATCGTTCTCCATGTAGCCGCGATTGACGTAGGCGGTTTCAGAGGTAGGATCGCGCTGGATGGCCTCGGCGAAGGCGTCGCGCGCCTTTTCCTTCTGCCCGTCGTGTTTGTAGACGTAGCCCTGGAGGAGGGGAATGTCGCCTTCCTTGGGCAGCAGATTCATGTACTTGGTAGTGAGCGCCAGGAGCTCGTTGTAGCGGCTGAGATAGAGGTAGTCGTAGCCGAGATAGACGACCACGTCGCGATCGCGGGGAAGCACCTGGATGGCGCGCTCGCCGACGGCGGCGGATTCGCGGTAGTCGCCCTTGAAGCTGTAGTAGCGCTCCTTTTCGCGCAGCACCTGCGGCTCGCGGTCCATCTCCGGTGTAGTGCGGCCGAGCCAGACGCCGGCGAGCTTGAGGTTGTGGGCCTCGATGGCCGCGTTCATGCCGCCGGCCATGATGAGGGCGTTATGCGGAGCGCGTTTGAGGGCGCGGGTGTACTCGGCCTGGGCCTTGTCGTAGTGGTGCTCGGAGGTGTAGAGGTCGCCCAGCGCGAGATAAGGAACGTAGAGCTTGGGATCGGCTTTGGCCAGGCGCAGGAAGTACTTTTCTGCCTGCTTGCTGTCGCCGGCGGCGCGTTCCGCGTAGCCCAGCGAGGTGAGGGCGAAGCGGTTGCTCGGATCCTGGTGGAGGACGCGGCGGTAGACGGCGATTGCATCCTGTGTGCGGCCCAGCTTCATGAGGATGTCGCCGTTGAGCTGGAGATTATTCCGGTCGTTGGGATTGGCGGCCAGCGCATCCCTGATGTCGGTAAGCGCGCCGGCGGCATCACCCGCGTTGAGTCGGATGAGGGCGCGCAGGCGGAGAAACTGCTCGCGGTTGACGCCCGTCTGATCGACCGCCGCGATCTGCTTCTGGGCGGTGGCGAGCTCGTGCTGGGCGGGGTCGTCCTGACCCAGGGCGCGATCGAGCGCGACCAGGTCCATATGGAGCTGGATGCCGTAGAGCGGGCCTTCCACGGGAGCGGCTGGCAGAGCGCGGATGGCGAGCTGATATTCCTTCTGCGCTTCCTGGGTGCGATCCTGCATCTGCGCGATCTCGCCGCGAATGGCGTGGAGGCGGTAGTAGTTGGGATCGAGGTTCTGGGCGCGGTGGAGGAAGGGATCAGCCTGCGGGATGGCCCCGGCGGCCACCTGCGCCTGTGCGGCGGCAAGTTGCAGATTGAGGTCCTTGGGCTTGGCGTTGGCAGCCTGCTCGTAGACCTGCGCCGAATCGGTCATTTTGCCGTCGAGCTGATAGGTGTAGCCGAGCTCGGCGAGCACATCGGCGCCGGGATGGGGAATCTGCCGCAGAGCGTCGATCGCGGCGCTGTAGTTGCCGGTGTCGCGATAGAAGCCGGCCAGGGAGCGGAGCACATCCGGATTATTGGGCGCGCGGCGCTTGGCCATGTCGAGATAGAGGCGCGCCTTATTCATCTGCTTGAGCTGCTGATAGCAGAGCGCCATGAGCAGCTCGGAGCGGGCATCGGGCTGCAAGCGCTCGGCTTTGCTGAGCCAGTTGAGGGCGGTGGTGTAGTCGCGCGCTCTGACGTTGATTTCGCCGAGCAGAAGGATGTCGTTGCGGCGGCGGGGATCGGCGGCGATGATCTTTTGCAGCAGCTTTTCCGCGTCGTTCGCCCGGCCCATGAGGTTGTAGTCCTGCGCCACCCCGGATTGGCCGTCGAGGGAGCCGGGGTTGAGGCGCAAGCCGCGATTGTAGGAATCGAGCGAGAGCTGATAGCGGCCGTCGACGCGCGCAGCGTACCCGAGCAAAAACCATAACTGCGGATCATTGGGCGCGGATTGCGCGGCGCGCTGGGCGTAGGCGACCGCCTGGGCCTTATCGCCGTGCTGGAGCGCCATCTGCGCGGCACGGGCGAGGCGGGCGTTCTGGATGTTGGAGCCCCAGCCGAGGGACTGGGCGCTCTGCGATTGGGCCGCGGGCGCGCTCTTGGCTGCCTGCGGACTCTGCGATGCTCCCTGATTTACCTGATACACCTGCGCTTGCAAAACACAGGCGAAGCCGGTCAGGAGAAACACCGATGCAGTTGTCACAAATCGAGATCGAGCGTTCAAAGGGGATTCACCAACCCAGGACTTCACGTTGATTGATTGGATTCCCGGAAAGCTGTGGATGTTGGCTCAATCAAACGCAAATGCAGTGCGGTCCATAACCTGAGACGCGGACCGCGGCGATTCCCTGTCGGGGAAAGCAACCACAAGCGGGTCATCCTCAATCGAATAGTGTGCGGAGTTCACAATTTTCATTTTCTTACCGCAATAAAAATGCGAAGCGGCGCTCACGCCGCGAATTTCATGCGTATTGATTCAGCAATTCCCGAGTATGTCTGGAGTGGCAACTGTGCAGAAAACTGAGCCGATCGATTCCTCACAAAAGCCAATACCGCTAAGCCTGATTCTGTTGCTGGCGGTGGCCGTTCATCTTCCGCTGATGCTGATGAAGTTGCCTCTGAAGTCCTACGACACCAACTTCCATATCTTTTTCGCCTCGCATTACCTGCACCACTGGTTCAATCCGTGGAATGTGAAGTGGTACGCGGGATTCTCGCAGGCCACCTATCCGCCGCTGCCGCAGCAGTGGATTGCGGTGATTTCGCCGCTTTTCGGGCTGGAAATGGGCTACATGGTGGTCCAGTTCGCGGCGATTCTGCTTTTGGTGGTGGGCGTCTACAGGTTTTCGCGCCTGTGGGTGAGCCCGCGGGCGGCCTCGTTCGCGGCGCTGGCGACGGTGTTCCTGGGCTCGGAGAGCTTTCTGGTCTACTCGGCCGGCCAGTTGGGCACGACCTCGGCGGCTCCGCTTTACCTGAACGCACTGCCGTACATGTACGTGTGGGTGCGGGAAGGCGGCTGGCGGCCGTTCCTAAAGGCGACGGCGCTGTTTGCTGCTGCAGCGGCGGCGCACCACGCAACCCTGCTCTTCGGCTCGTTCTTCTTCGCGCTGCCGGTGCTGGCGCTGGCGTTCCTGGATGACCGCGGCGAAAAGCCGACGGTGAGCGGTTTTGTGATGCGCACGCTGGTGATTGTGGGTGTGACGACGGCGGCGATTATCGTTGTGCTGCTGCCCTTCTGGATCGCGCTGATTCATTATCCGGTGACGCAGACGCCGATTCCGCACCCCAGCCGCGCCAACTACCTGTTGAGCCCGCAATGGGGCCTGAACTATTTCATCGTGCCCTACGGGGCGCTGATTCTGGCCCTGCCGTTCATCTTCTGGCGGGGATCGATGGTGCCCAAGCTGCGGCCGCTGCTGTTCGGCTTCTGGGTGGCCTTCATGCTGGGCCTGGGCGGCACCACGCCGGTGGGGCCGATCCTACTGCGCCGGGCCTTTGAAGTGATCACCATGGAGCGCTTCAGCTACTGGGCGACGCTGCTGGCGCTGCCGTTTGTAGGCTTGTTGGCTTCGGAGCTGGTGTCGCGCTACCGGGTCAAGGCGGCCGGAGCGCTGGCCGTGGCCGCGGCGTTTACCTGCGCGCTGGCGGTCTCGTGGTCAACCTTCCATCCCGCTGACGGCGGCACGCTGGGCATCGACTCGAATGCGGTGGCGGCGTGGCTGAACCGCGACGGGCACAACCAGTACCGCTACGTGACGCTGGGCTTCGGCAACCAGATCGCGCGGCTGGGGCGGCTGACAGATGCCGACAGCGTAGACGGCGAGTGGAACTCCGGCCGTATGTTGCCGGAACTGACCAAGAACGGTGGCGGCTCGCTGACCAACTCGAAGTACTTCGGCGCGGACGGCCTGAGGGCGCTGCGGGCGATCCTGATGCATGCGAGTCACTACGGTCTGAAGTGGGTGATTGTGCGCGATCCGTCGTACGATCCACTGCTGGCGTTTGCCGGCTGGCGTCCGGTAGACAATCTGGACGATAAGACGATCGTGATCTGGGCGAAGGACGGGATACCGCCAGCCCAGCCGTTGAACGCGCCGCAGATGCCGCCGCGGTGGCAGGGTCTGATGTGGGGAATCTTCCCGTTCGGCAGCAGCATTTTCGCTTTTCTGGTGCTGCTGATTCCCGATAAGCGCCGCGAGGAAGAGATGGAGCAGTACCCGGTGCATCGCGAAGAAAGTCTGCTGCCAGGGAGGATGATCTCGTGAAACGGAATGGAGTTTTGCTGGCGCTGTTGCTGGGCGCCGCGACGATTGCCTTGATTGCGATTGGGACGATCTGGCCGATTCCCTCGGCGCTGGCCTTTGCCGGCGGACAGGGACTGCGGCCGGCGCCGACGACGCCGGAGATCGCGGTGCGGAACCTGGCGGACGACATCAAGACGCGCTCGTGGGGCCGTGCCTACGGGAGCCTGGCTAACAAGGCAGAGTTCACCCAGGCAGAGTTCCAGCACGATTTGACCGGTTACTACCAGAGCTTGCGCAGCTATGCCGAACTCGACCACTACGACGTGCGGCCGCTGCATCAGTCGGCCGACGACGCGGTGATCCGGCTGGATCTTTATTGGTCGACGATGATGGGCACGTCCGAGAGCACGCGCGATGTGCACGTGGTACGCAACGGCAACCGGTGGGAGGCGGAGTGGCCGCTGGTGAAGAAGCCGGTGGTGCCGCCGCAGGTGATTCCGGTGAACTACCTGCGCTGGGACGTGATTTATCCGACCGGTGGCGACGACTGGGGCGAACAGGGCGTGGAAGCGCCGCACGTGCGCATCATCGACATGCACCCGGTGCAGCGCGCCGAGGGCGTGGTGATCCTGGGCGAGTTGCTGAACGAAGATGTGGTGCCGGCCTACGTTTCGGTGGATGCGACGCTGCTATCGAAGGATCAGAAGCCGCTGGGCACGGAGGGCAGCTTCGACAAGATCATGCACGTGCTGCTACCCAAGCAGGTGACGCCCTTCTTCATCAACTTTCCGAACGCGCAGTTATCGGATGTGGGCAGCATTCGCATGACGCCGTTTTCGACATTGGTACCGGCTTCGGCGGATCCGGTGATCGGGATCGACAGCCAGCATCTGAATCCGGTGCCGAATCCATCGTTGACCGGAAACCTGATCAACCAGAGCGGCCAGGTGGTGAACGTGGCACACGTGCTGGGCACGTTTTACAACAAGAACGGCCAAGTGGTGTGGGTGGCAGATGAGTACGTGGACCGGGCGCTGTTGCCGCAGACGCCGGTGCCGTTCAAGATCCACATCCCAGAAGACCTGGCGCGGAGCATCAGCAGCGAGCGCACGGTCGTGGCGACCTACAGCACGGGAGGCTCGGTGTGAGGGCGGGACTGACAATTCTGGCGGCGACGTTCGCAGTGGCAGCGGCACAACCGGGGGCGGCGCAGAACCTGACGCTGCCCAGCTCGATTGCGGCGGGAAGCGCCTTCACTGTGCAGACGCAGGGTAGCGGGAACGGCACGCTGTACATCGTCGGGCTGGGGCAGGCAATCAAGCGCGACGTGCAACTGGGGAGCACGGTATTTTTCGCTGCGGGCTCGCTGTACGGGGCAGGGCAGTACACGGTTGTGCTGACGGGTGCAGGCGCCAACGAAACGGAGGCGTTGACGGTAACGCCTTCTCCGGATCCTGGGGCGGTGAGCTTTCTGGCACGGCCGTCGCGGCTGCCCGTGGGCCTGCAAGATGGCATCACGGGAGCGGTGTACGTGTTCGATCCGTATAAGAACCTGATCACGAAGCCGGAGAACGTTTCGTTCGATCTCACCGGCCCGGACGGCAAGACCCAGACGCGCACGGTGCCTACGGTTCTGGGGGCAGCGTGGACGGAATTAGATTCCACAGCCCATCAGGGCAACGACAAGTTCGTGGCGCGCATCGGTTCTGTAGCCAGCACACGGGTTGTCGGACAGGTCCCCGGGGATCCGTGCTCGCTGAAGATGACGGCCAGCCCGGCGGGACAGGATGTGCGGCTGCAAACGGATCCGATCCGTGATTGCAGCGGCAATGCGATTCCTGATGGCACAATTGTGACCTTTACCGAGAACTATCGCGGTGGGGAATCGACGGTGGATGTGCCGATCAAGCGGGGCATTGCCCAGGTGGAGATGCCGGCGCACCCTGGAGCAACCATCTCCGTGGCCAGCGGTGTGATGATGGGCAACCAGATCCGTTGGGAGAGGTAGGCATGCTGAAGCGGGCAGTTCTTTTCGGAGCGGTCTTGAGTACGGCGTCCCTTCTGGCCGGCGCGCAGCAGCCCACGGTGACGGTTGAGCCGCCGCATGTGGATGGGCCGCGGAAGCTGGCGGACCAGACGGCGCAGGCGGTGGTGCGGGATTACCTGCAATCGTGGCAAGCCATGAGTAAGGCGCTGAATCAAAACAATGCGGGGCTATTGGGAGCGGATTTTGTGGGATTGGCCAAGGAAAAACTTGCCAAGACCATCGACCAACAGGCCGCAGCCGGCATCCATACGCGGTATGTTGACCGTTCGCACGACGTGCAGGTGGTATTTTATTCGCCGGATGGTCTGTCGATCGAATTGACGGACCAGGTGTCGTATGACGTGCAGATCTTCAATCACGACAAGCAGATCGCTACGCGCCAGGCGCAGGGGCGATATGTAGTGGTGATGACGCCGGCCCAGGTACGGTGGATGGTCCGGATTTTTCAGACGGAAGCTCAATAGGAGGCGCGGAAGGCGCATCCAAGTATCTGTTGCGCCATCTGTCAGTACGTTGCACGGCAGGCAAGAACAGTACCGATCAAATCAGACGTTCAGGAGCTGTATATGGTCTCAGTGGTTGTCCCCATTTATAACGAGGAAGAACTGATTGTACGTTTTCATGAGGCTGTGGCCGGCGCATTGACCGGCGTAGCCGACGAGTGGGAAGTGGTGTATGTAAACGACGGCTCCACGGACTCGTCGCTCGAGCTGCTGCGCGGATTGCAGGCAGTGGATTCCCACGTGGTGGTGGTGGAGCTGTCGCGCAACTGGGGACACATGGGCGCCATTTCAGCCGGCCTGCACACTGCCCGCGGCCGCGCCGTGGTCCTGATGGACGGCGATTTCCAGGATCCGCCCGAGGTGTTGCCGGATCTGATCGAAGAGTGGCGCAAGGGCGCCGAAGTGGTGGTGGCGGTGCGCCGCAGCCGGCAGGAGAGCCGCAAGCTCTTGGCCATGCTCTTCCCGATGTTCTACCGGGTGCTGGGCACGCTGTCGGATTATCCGATTCCGCTGAACGCCGGCATCTTCAGTCTGATGGACCGCAAGGCGCTGGATTCGGTTCTGGCCTTGCAGGAAAAGAACCGGTATCTGCCGGGGCTGCGCGCATGGGTAGGTTTTCGCAACTCGATTGTCTACTACGACCGGCAGGACCGCGCCGGCGGCGAGGGCAAGCTCTCGTTCCTGAGCCGCATCAAGTATGCGATGGACGCGATCACCAGCTTCAGCTACAAGCCGCTGCGGCTGAGCTTTGCGCTGTTCGGCCTTTCGACGAGCCTGGCGGTGGTGCTGCTGCTCTCGATGCTGCTGGCTTCGAATCCCGTCACCCTGGCGGCTCTGGGGATTACCGCCGCGGTGTTCTTTACCGGGAGCCTTCTGCTGCTGTGTGTGGGCGTGCTGGGAGAATACGTGGGCCGGGTGTATGACGAAGTGCGCGATCGCCCGCTGTCGCTGATCAGCCGGGTGCACCGCTCGCCGGTTTCGGTCTCCGCGCAGATCGGCATGGTGGCGGTGCCCAGCGCGAATTTTGGAATACGCGCTCCGGAGGTATTTGCGGAGCCGGAAAAGATCACGAAGGCAGCGTAGACAGCAAAAAGCTTGGGGCATCCTCCGCGTAGCGCGGAGGATGCCCTTTTTTTATTGCGACGGGCTCGTTTATGCGGCTGGGTTGTGTGATTTGGGCGCTTAGCAGGGGTGCTGCCGCGCCGCTGAAGGCTGGCGCGGAGGAGAGCCTCTGGTTTCCGGAGAGGGGTGCTGAAGGCGGATGAGTGACGGTTAGGGGCGTGGGCCGGGAGGCCCATACTACAGCCGGCCTGGAGGCCGGCGCTACTGCTCGCAGGCCTGCGCTGCAGCTGCATTGAGACGGCGCTGGGATCTGGGTTGCCGACGTCTATTGCTTGCCTGGATGGCTGAGCATGGCGGCTGAGGAGAGGGGCACGGTAGTCGGCTTCCCGGGGCCGCAGGAGGGAATGCCGCGCTCGATGGCGGTGCCCTCTTCATAGTCGTTCCAGGTCTCGACCAGCATGAAAGGGATGGGCTGATCGGCAGGGAAGAATTTATGCCAGAAGTTGAAGGTGTCGGTGTAGGTTTGGCCGCAGCGCGCGGAGATATGGCGGTTGAGGCCCCAGGAAGCCTTGCTGTCGTTGAAGACGGCCCAGGCGCCGCCGACGATGATCTTGTCGGGGTATTTGGTTTTCATCGTCTGGTAGAAGTGGGTGAGATACTGGCTGCCCCAGTTGCTGCCGTTGGCGGCCCAGCCGGCAGGTCCGGGATTGATCCACGCGTAGAAGCCGTCGAAGGCGCTGGCATCGGCGCCGGGCGCGTTCTCATAGATGAGCAGCGGAGCCGGCTTCCATTTTTCGACCACGGCCCGGACCTTGCTCCAATCAGTGTGCATCCCCTTGGGAAAGATGAAGATGACCGGGCGGCCGTCATAGGTGAGGTAGGCCTGATGGCCGGGCGCCTTATCGGAGAGATAGGTGTCGCGAAACATGGTGAAGTCGGCGATGGCTTCGTCGGTGGCGCCGTCGTCCTGATCGGTTTCGTCGTACATCATGGCCACTTTGAAGTTCTCCTTGCCGGCCGCCTCCTGCATCAACTGATAACTGCGGTCGATGAAGGGCTCGCGGTCGCCGTACCAGTCCACGACGAAGCCGCTGATGCCCATCTGCTTGGCGTGGCGGATCTGGTCGCGAATCACGTTGGGATCATGCGAGGAGTAGCCCACGGAGATATGAGCGGGATGCCCGAACCAGGCTTCGTAGACGGCAAGCACCTGTGGCGAGGGGCCAACTGCGCGGTACTTCAGGGGCTTGGGCGCGGGTGTGGAACTGGAACATCCGTGCATTACAAGGGCGAGGCAGAGAACGGCAGAGCTTAAGTAAGTGAGCATGCTCATGAATTTAGAAGCGGCGGTTGTGCGCAGGGGTTGCAGGGAGGGGAAAACGAGTGGGAAGTGGGCGGTTTGAGCAGCCGAAGCGCCAAGTTTTGCATCGGATTAGATTGCCGCCGGTTGATTGCTGCGCTTGAGTAAAATCCCCCCGCTTCGCCCTTGGAGAGTTAAGAGCGTGGTACAGAGTCTGGCTTCAAAACCGAAAACATTGCCTGCGCGCATCATCTCCGGCAGCATGATCCTGTTGTCCGGATCGGGGATGACGATCGCGACGAACCTGCTCTACAACATTGTGGTCGCGCGTTTTCTCGGGCCCAAGGGATATGGACAGGCAACCGTTGTTTACACCCTGCTGACGCTGCTCTCGACAGTCGCGCTCTCGTTCCAGATTGTTTCTTCGAAGGTGGTGGCCCAACAGCCCACGACGGAGGGCAAGGCCGCGGTCTACCGGGTCTTTCACCGGATTGCGTGGATTGGGGGGGTGCTGGTGGCTCTGCTGCTGCTGGCGTGCCGCACTCCCATTTCGAATTACCTGAATCTGCCCGATTCGACGCTGGTGGCGCTGCTGGCCATAGGTGCGGCGTTTTATGTGCCGCTCGGCCCGCGGCGCGGTTATATCCAGGGAACGTTCGGCTTCCGGGGCCTGGCGATGAACCTGGTTCTGGAAGGCGCGGTCAGGTTGGGCGGCTCCTATACGCTGATCCTGTGTGGATTCGGCGTGCGCGGGGTGATTGCGGCGAACGCCGCGGCTGTTGTGGTGGCTTACCTGGGGGTTGCGCCGAAGCTGGGGGCGAGCATCCCCAATCCTCTGGCTACGCGTTATGCATTCCGCGAGCTGTCGCAGGCGGTGGTCTTCTACTCCGGCCAGATGCTGATCGGCAACTGCGGCATCGTGCTGGTGAATCACTTCTTTCCGGCCAGCAAAGCGGGTCTTTACGCGGCGGTGGCGATGGTGGGGCGCGTGATCTTCACCATGTCGTCGGCGGTGGTGAACACGACCTTCCCGCTGGTGGCGGGCACCAATGAAGAAGAACGCAGGGATCTGCGGGTGATTGCCACCTCGCTGATGCTGGTGCTGGGCAGCGGGGCGGGGCTGGCGCTGGCGCTCTGCTTTGCGCCTGGGTGGGTATGGACGTCGCTGTTCGGGTCGGGTTTCCGGCTGGAGGGCAAATACGATCTCTCCTACCTGCTGGCGCTCTACGCCGTCACTACGGTGGTGTATTGCCTGAGCGCGGTGATCATCACCTTTGAGATGTCCTACAAGATCGCCAACACCAGCTGGGTGCAACTGGGGTTCAGCGGAGTGCTGGTATTGGGCATCACGCTCTTCCATAACTCGCTGCGCGAGGTCATCCTGGTGCAGCTGATGTTGATGGCGGTGTTGTTCCTGTTCGTGGCGGTGCCGTTCCTGGCGAATTCGCTTACCAATCCCAAGGAACTGCTGGTGGATGACGAGCGTCCGGTGCGGCTGTTGCGGCGGTTGAGCGAAGACGAGGTGATTGCGGAGTTTCTGCGCAGCGACTTCCGCTGCTCGGAGTTCCGCGAGTATCACGAGACGCTGCGCGATATCGTGCTCAATCCCAACTTCCAGGACGGCGCGGAAAATGCCAAGCGCCGGGCGCTGTTGTTCCTGCGCCACCTGGCGTTATGGAAGGAACTGCCCCAGGACACCGAGTGGTATGAGGTGGAGATCACCGAAACCGACCTGGGCAGGATTCGCGTGTTTCCGCGCGCGCAGTGGCGCAAGTTGGCCGACGGCAACTTCTCAATCCCCAAGATCGTCGAGAGCATGCGGACGCGGCAGCACGTGGTGGACCCCGCCTTCCTTTCCAAGATCGCGGCGATTCGAGATTTGTATGCGCAGGAGGATCCAGGCTTTGCTGCGGTGATCCTGATCGGGGTCAACGAAAGCGAACCACTGACGATCCTGGATGGAAACCACCGGCTGACGTCGGCGCTGCTGGCATCACAGAGTACCTTGAAGCGGTTGCGCTTTGTTTGCGGGCTGTCGCCGCGGATGACGGAATGCTGCTGGTACAACACCAACCTTGGGACGCTGCTGCGTTACGCACGCAATATGGTGACGCACGCGCGGCGCAATCCGGAAGCGGAACTGGCAGAGCTGTTGCAACCGACCAGCCGATTTGAGGAACGCACGGCCGCCTGAGGCCAGGCCGCCGCAGGCCCGCTGGCCGGGCAGGCGGTGATTTCAACTGAGCACTACATGGGACAGGCATGACATCGACACAACGCGCTGTAGTGGTGGAAGAGGTTCCCGAGCGAAGCGACACGCGGCGGGAAAGAGAGTTTGTGGGGCGGTTGGAGAATCGCATCTCAAACTTGATTCGTCCGGCCGTAGTGCTGGATTGCTCGCGAGTGCGGAACGTGGATAAGGCGTTCGTCCATCTGCTGTTTTCGTGCCTGGAAGAGACGCTCAAGCGAAATGGAGACGTGCGGCTGGCGGGAATTCGTCCGGAGATCTGGCCGTCGCTGCGATCGACGGGCGTGGGACGGTTATTTCGGGTATATGGCTCGAACGGGGAAGCGGTGGCCAGCTTTGGTCCGGCGGCTGCGGGGTACCGGAGCGCAGCCTGCCCGGAGCAGGCCGCGGCCAACGCCGCCTGAGGCAGGCTGCTGCTGAGGCAGGCTGCTGCTGAGGCAGGCAAGATTGGAGGCAAGGTGAGAAGAGGATTGGCAGAGCGGTTCGTTGTTGGTGTGCTCGCGGTGCTGCTCGGAGTGCCGGCGTTACCGGTGGCAGCGGCTCCGCGCCAGCAGGGCGCGCAGCAACCGCAGGCGACTTCTTCCGGTGCGCAGGGACAGCAGACGCCGGCACAGCAGGACGAAGGGCAGAGCAGCAGTCAGGCGGGCGCGCCGGCGGCACCGGCGGTGGGCACGGCAGCGGCTCCGTACGAGAAGGCCTCCGGCATAACTGCGTCGCGCCCGGCGGGCGCAGTCATTGCACCCGCTAAACAGCATCGCGTGCGGCGGATTTTTATCCGGCTGGGCATCGTGGTGGGCGCGGCGGCGGCGGTGGGCACGGTGGCGGCGCTGTCGCATGCCAGCCCGAGCCAGCCGCATTAACCAATGGACAAATCAACTGCAATGGAGCGGAGATCATGCAGCAGCGCCGGGGTGGCGAACAGGTGGTCAGCGTAAGCTTTTCAGGGATTGACGGGGCGGGAAAGAGCACCCAGATCGATGCGCTGCGCACCGCGGCCGAGCAGATGGGCCTGCGGGTGCGGGTGATCCGGTTCTGGGACGATATCGCGCGGCTTACGGGACTGCGCGAGAGCTCGGGACACAAGATCTTCAAGGGCGACAAGGGGGTAGGCAGCCCGGAGCGGCCTATCAACCGGCGCGACAAGAACGTGCGTTCCTGGCCGATGGCGTGCGTGCGTCTGTTTCTGTATTCGCTGGATGCCTTGTCCACGCGGGATGCGATGCGCAAAGCGGCCAACGCCGGCGCGGACCTGGTGATCTTCGACCGCTACATGTACGATGAGCTGGCGAATCTCACGCTGAGTAATCCACTGATGCGGATGTTCATCCGCCTGGTGATGGCAGTGGTGCCGCGGCCGGATGTGAGCTACATCCTGGATGCGGATCCGGTGCAGGCGCGGTCGCGCAAGCCGGAGTATCCGCTGGAGTTCATTCACATCAACCGGCGCGCTTATCAGGATCTGAGCCGGCTGGTGGGGGGGATGACGGTAGTTGCGCCGATGCCGATTGAAGCGGTGAAGCAGGAGGTGCTGCGGCACGCGCTGGCGGCGCTTTCGCGGAGCGAGGTGGCGCACAGGGGCGGCCCAGCCATGGAAGGGCCCCTAGAGCGGCCGGCGGCGTGAGCAACGCTCGGCGGCGCGCAGGTCAGGGAATTCCCGACGCGCATTTTAGGGCGTATGCCGCCGCGAAAGCCGGTCTTCGCATCCTACCTGTGACAGGGCAAAGTTGTGTCGGCCCGTGCGGCGGGGTGCAGGCTGGCCCTGCGCGTTCTGTGCGATGGAGTGATCTGCGGCCATGTTTCGGAATCGAGTAATGCTACGGCGGATATTTTCCGGGGCGGCGCTGGTCTGCGCCTTCTTGTTTCTTCCCCAGGCTTACGGTGCCTCGTGCACCACGCAGGCGCAGATGACAGCGGCGCAGCGCGATCCGCTGGTGAATGCCGCGCGCACGATTCTGGGCGAGGTGCAGAGCAGCGATTTGCAGGGTCTGCGCGCCAACACGCTGCCGGCCATCGCGGCGGACTTCAATGGCATTGAGCAGACGGTCAACTATCTGCATCCGCTGATCCAAAGCGCGACGGTGACGGTGGACGAGGTGTATCTGCTGGATGCATCGATGGACCCGTCCTCCGCAAGCACGGATTTTTACTGCGGATCGCCGGTGGTGGGATTCAACTTTAATAATTTGCCGCAAGGCACCTATGCGGTGGCGATTCTGCATGCCACGGGCGTGCCGCAGCCGCAGCAGGTGGCGCTCATCCTGGCGCAGGCGCCCGGCAACAAGTGGCAGCTCGCGGGCTTTTTTGAGAAGCCGATGGTGCTGAACGGTCACGACGGGGTGTGGTACTGGCAGAATGCGCGCAAGCTCGCCAAGGAAAACGCGGACTGGGGCGCATACTTCTACTATCACATTGCGACTTACCTGCTTGACCCGGTGAACTTCCTGGCCAGTCAGAACTTGGAGAAGCTGCGCAACGAGACCAGCCAGGTACATGCGAATCTTCCGGCCAACAATACGCCGATCACGATCAATGCTCATGGGACGACGTTCCACGTGACTGCGGTGGACACAACTACGGCGCTGGGCCCCCTCGATCTGGATGTGCATTATGCGCCGGATCCCGCGCAGGTGGCGGAGCTGCGCTCTCCGCCGGTTGCGCGGCAGCAGGTGGTGACTCTGATGGCCGGCATTCTAGCGCAGCATCCGGAGTTGCAGAATGCATTTCACGGCATGTGGCTGCACGCCGACCAGGGCGGGGCTTCGTTGTTCGCGCTGGAACTGCCCATGAGCGCGGGCGAGACCGGCAATCCGCAGGCGGCGTCCGGAACGGCGCATCCGTAGCCGTTTTTGCCCTTTCGCGTGCGGATGAATTCTGATTCCAGCGCTTCATCTTGAGCGGTGTCGTGTCCTACAGTGAAGAGGGAATCGCTGCCGGCGCGTCCTGCGCTTGCACAACCGGCCAGATTCGCTCAGGATGGCAGTGTGTTTCGGATGCAGAGTTCTCAGATGCCACAAGAGGCAGCACGCTTGTCTGGAGGGAGGGTTGGTGCGGAAGACAAGTCATGGCCGTAACCGGGTGGTCATTGAAGGAGTGACGCCGCAGTTGGATTGCGGACGGTATGCGGTGCGGCGCATCGTGGGCGATGCCGTGCAGGTGGGCGCGGCGGTTTATGCCGATGGGCACGATGTGGTGGCCGCGCGCGTGCTGTACAAGCGGGTGGGCGAGAAGCCATGGCGGAGCGCACCCTTGCGCGCTCTCGGCAATGACCTGTGGAGCGGATCGTTTGCCGTGGACCGGCTGGGCGAATGGATCTTCACGGTGGAGGGATGGATCGACCACTTTGCCGGCTGGGCGGGCGACATGCGCAAGCGCCTGGCGGGACGGCAGCAGGGGGCAATTCCGCCGACGACGGAGGAGGATATCACGTTAGCGCTGCGGAGCGGGGCACTGCTTCTGCACCAGGGCGCGAAGCGCGCGCGGGGCGCGGATGCCCGTAAGCTGGCGGAGGCCGCGCAGCGGCTGGAGGATCTGGCGCTCCACGCGATCGAAGTGGTGGGCTTTCCGGTGAGCGAAGAGATTTTGCGGCTCATGGATGCCTATCCGGACCTGACCCATGCGACGCGTTACGAGCCGGAGCTGCCGCTGTGGGTGGATCGCGAGCGGGCGCGGTTTTCGGCGTGGTACGAGCTGTTTCCGCGCTCGGCCTCGCCGCATCCGGGGCGGCACGGCACCTTCGCCGACGTGGAGCGGCAGCTTCCCGAGATTGCGGCGATGGGCTTCGACATCCTCTACATGCCGCCGATTCATCCGATTGGGCGCTCCTACCGCAAGGGACCGAACAACACGACAACGGCGCCGCCGGGAGCGCCGGGGAGCCCCTGGGCAATCGGCGATGCCAACGCGCCGGACGTCCGGCCCGACGGCAGCGAATGCGAACAGGGCTGCGGCGGGCACAAATCGATTCATCCCGAGTTGGGCAGCTTCGAGGACTTCGACCGGCTGGTGAAGGCGGCGAAAGCGCATGGCATCGAGATCGCGCTGGATATTGCCTTTCAGTGCTCGCCAGATCATCCCTGGGTGAAGGAGCATCCGGACTGGTTTGTGATCCGGCCGGATGGAACGATCCAGTATGCCGAGAATCCGCCGAAGAAGTACCAGGACATCTATCCGCTGAACTTCGAGAGTCAAGATTGGCGTGGCCTGTGGGATGAGCTGTACTCGGTGTTCGAGTTCTGGATCGAGCGCGGGGTAACTATATTCCGGGTGGATAATCCGCACACCAAGGCGCTGCCGTTTTGGGAGTGGTGCCTGGGCGCGCTGAGCAGGAAGTATCCGGAGACGATCTACCTGGCCGAGGCCTTCACGCGGCCGCATGTGATGTACGGGTTGGCCAAGCGCGGCTTTACGCAGTCCTATACCTACTTCACCTGGCGCAATACCCGCGGCGAACTGGAGGAGTATCTCGAGGAACTGACGCAGCCCCCGGTGAGCGATTTTTTCCGGCCGAACTTCTGGCCGAATACGCCGGATATTCTGCACAAGACGCTGCAGGAGGGCGGCCCGCCAGCCTTCATGCAGCGCATTATTCTGGCCGCTACGCTGGCGGCGAGCTACGGCATCTACGGACCGGCTTACGAACTGGCGGAGAATGCGCCGGCTGCACCCGCGCCGGGCAGGAGCGAGTCGGAAGAGTATCTGAACAGCGAGAAATACGAGATCCGGCAGCGCGACCGGAACGCGCCGGGGTCTCTGGTGCCGCTGATTGCCAGGCTCAACCAGATCCGGCGGGAGAATGTGGCGTTACACTCAAACGAGTCGCTGCGGTTTCATCCTGTCGAGAACCCGAACCTGATCTGCTATTCGAAAGCGACGCCGGATTTCGATAATCTGCTGCTGATGGTGGTGAATCTCGATGCGGCTTACGAGCAGAGCGGATGGACGGATCTGGACCTGGCAGCGCTGGGGCTGAAGGCGGAGGAGAGCTTCGTTGTTCAGGATCTGCTCAATGGCGGAGATCAGTACGTGTGGAAGGGGCGGCGCAATTTTGTGGCGCTGCGGCCGGGAACCAAGCCCGCGCATGTCTTCCGGGTGTGGCGCGAGCACCGAGCTTGAGAACGATCGAGCGGGAGCTTTCTGAAATCGGAGAGTCGGAGAGAACGTGAAGAAGCTGGCCAGCGCAATCGATCCCCTTTGGTACAAGGATGCGATCATCTACGAGCTGCACGTGCGCGCGTTCGCCGATTCGAACAACGACGGGATCGGCGATTTCCCGGGCCTGATCTCAAAGCTGGATTACTTGCAGGACCTGGGCGTAACCTGCCTGTGGCTTCTGCCGTTTTTCCCCTCGCCCTTGCGCGATGACGGCTACGACATCTCCAACTACTCGGACGTGAATCCGTCGTATGGAACCCTGAGCGATTTCAAAGCCTTTCTGGATGCGGCGCACCAGCGCAACATGCAGGTGATGATCGAGCTGGTGGTGAACCACACCAGCGATCAGCATCCGTGGTTCCAGGCCGCGCGCCAGGCGCCGCCCGGCTCGCCGGAGCGGGAGATGTACGTGTGGTCGGACAGCGACCAGAAGTACAAGGACGCACGCATCATCTTCACCGATACGGAGAAGTCGAACTGGACCTGGGATGAAGCCGCGAAGGCGTATTACTGGCACCGCTTCTTTGCGCACCAGCCGGATCTGAACTACGACAACCCGCGGGTGCTGGAAGAAGTGCTGAAGGCGATGCGCTTCTGGCTGGACATGGGCGTGGACGCGCTGCGCATGGACGCGATTCCGTATCTGTGCGAGCGCGACGGCACCTCGTGCGAAAACCTGCCGGAGACCCATGCGGCGGTGAAGGCGATTCGCGCCGCGATCGACGCGGAGTATGCCAACCGGCTGATTCTGGCGGAGGCCAACCAATGGCCCGCGGATGTGCGGCCTTACTTCGGCGATGGCGATGAGTGTCACATGGCCTTCCACTTCCCGCTGATGCCGCGGATTTATATGGCCCTGCGGCAGGAAGACCGGCTGCCCATCACCGACATCATGGCGCAGACTCCGCCCATTCCCGATAACTGCCAGTGGGCGCTGTTTCTGCGCAACCACGATGAGCTGACGCTGGAGATGGTGACGGCCGACGAGCGCGATTACATGTATTTTGCGTATTCGGCGGATCCGCGCATGCGCGTGAACGTCGGGATCCGGCGGCGGCTGGCCCCGCTGGTGGACAACAATCGCAGGCGCATTGAACTGCTGAACTCGCTGCTGCTGAGTTTTCCGGGCACGCCGGTACTTTATTACGGTGATGAGATCGGCATGGGCGACAACATCTATCTGGGCGACCGCAACGGCGTGCGCACGCCCATGCAGTGGACGTCGGACCGTAACGCGGGATTTTCGAAGTGTGATCCGGCCCGGCTCTACTTTCCGGTGATCATGGACCCGATCTACGGGTACCAGGTGGTGAACGTGGAGGCGCAGCTCAGCGATCAATCGAGCCTGCTGCATTGGACCCACAACATGATCGCGCTGCGCAAGCTGTTCCAGGTCTTCGGGCGCGGCACGCTCACCTTTTTGAATCCCGCGAACCGGAAGATTCTGGCCTATCTGCGCGACCTGGACCGGGGCGACGGCACGCACGAGACGGTGCTGTGCGTGGCCAACCTGAGCCGCTTCGCGCAGCCGGTTACGCTCGATCTGTCGAGTTATGCAGGCATGCAGCCGGTGGAGATGCTGGGATACGTTCCATTCCCCGCGATCAGTGACGACCCGTATGCGCTGTCGCTGGCGCCGTACTCGTTTCTGTGGCTGGAGCTGCACGCGCCGGAGTGCGAGCCAGACATTTTGCCGGAGCTGGAGTTTGGGGAGCAGGAGACGCCCGCGGCGGATATGATGGCGGGCGGTTGGGCGGGATTTTTGTCGGGGCCGGGGAGAGAACTGCTGGAGACGGCATTGCCGGCGTGGCTGCCGCGGCAGCGCTGGTTCGGAGCCAAGACCCGGGCCATCAAGACGGCGCGCGTTCGGGATTGGGTGGAGCTGCCGGCGGAGAGCGAGGGCTGTTCGCCGGATCCGCGGCGAGGCAAGCCAAGCTCGGGCGGGTTCCCCTTTGCGCTGGTTTATTGCGAAGTGGGATATGACGAGGGCATGCCCGATCTCTACCAGCTTCCGCTGGCGATCCAAATTGCGAGCGATGCGGAGGAGGCCGGGGCGGTGCCGCCGAGCACCATCGTGGCCCGTTTCGAGTCATATGGCGGGCAGGTGGTGGTGTACGACGCGGTAGCGAAGCCGGAATTCCATCAGGAGCTGCTGAAGCTGATCGAGTGCAACAGCACGCTGGCGCTGGCAGGCCGCGCAGCGGAGCAGGCAGCCCTGAGCAGCGAGGCCGCGCCGGTGGCCGCCCTGGATGATGCGCCGCTCTCACAGGCAGGAACGAGCTTGCCGGTTGCGCCGGCGCCTTTGAGCGCACAGCCGGGCGAGGCGGCGGCGCCGCCGCGTTCCACGGCGCCGTTCAGTCTTTCGGCGGGGGCGCAGAGCTTGCAGCCCCGGGAGTCGCCTTCGGCGGGAAATCCGGCGCCGCTGGAAGGCAGACTCGATGCGCGGGCATCGAGCGCGCTCGCCGGTCTGCACCTGGGACCGCGGCTGAGCTCGCGGACGGGATCGGCGGAGCAGTCCAACACTTCGATTCTGTTTGGCAATCAGCTCATCCTCAAGCTGTTCCGGCATCTGGAGAGCGGCGAGAATCCGGATGTGGAGATCGGGCGCTTCCTGACGGAGGTGGCGCACTTCAAGCGCATGCCGCCTTTCCTGGGAGAACTGTCGGTGACGCCTGCACACGGCGAAAAGACGACGGTGGCGCTGCTGCAGGGTTTTGTGGCCAACCAGGGGGATGGGTGGGAATGGTTTCTGGCGCGGCTTCAGCAGCTTTTTGCTGAGGTAACGCAGGAGTCAGCTCCACCGGCAGTCGCGCGGCCGAGCTTTCTTGTTGAGCGGCAGGAGATTGCGACAGAGATGCAGGCGGCGCAGGCGCTTTTGCAGGATGCGGCGCTGCTGGGACGGCGCACGGCGGAGATGCATCTGGCCTTGAGCACACCTTCGGACCAGCCGGGCTTTGTTCCCGAGCCGCTGACGGCGGAGGATCTTGGCCAGGCCGCGGCGCGGATCGAAGCCCAGATCCGGACCAATCTGGAGGCGCTCAAGCGCAGCTTGCCGGGCCTGGACGATGCAACTTCGGACGCGGCCGGGCTGCTGCTGTCGCGACGGCTGTCGCTGGTGGCGCGGGCGCGCACGCTGGGAACGCTGCCGGCGGGCGGGCAGCGGATTCGCATTCATGGCGACTTTCATTTGGGTCAGACGCTGCGCACCAAGGGGCGCGGCAAAGGTGGAGAGAACGGCGCGGATTTCGTTCTTTTGGATTTTGAAGGTGAGCCGGCGCGCTCGCTGGCAGAGCGCAAGCGGAAGCATTCCCCGTTGAAGGATGTGGCCGGGATGATCCGCTCGTTCTCCTACGCGGCTTACGCGGGGCTGGAGCGCTTCGCAGCATCGCAAGCAGAGGCGGGCAATGCCTACGAGGGCGGCTTGGAAGATTGGGCGCGGGCCTGGCAGGATGCCGCGGCCAGCGAATTTCTGTTTGCCTATCGCGCGACGATTGCGGAGAATCCGGCGCTGCTGCCGCCAGCGGAGACCGCGCAGGCGCTGCTGGAGGCCTACCTGCTGGAAAAGGCGCTGTACGAACTAGTCTACGAACTGAACAACCGGCCGGGATGGCTGCGGACGCCGATCACCGGTATTCTGAACCTATAGACTTGGTAGAAGCGCAGGGTGTGCCGGATTTCCCGGGCCGCCCAGGATGGATGCGGTAGCTTCGGCGTATTCAATGGCGACAGCAGATTCGATTTCCGAGCTTAGCTCCTCTTCACCGCCGCCCACGGCCGACCTGCTGGTGCTGGTCACGGCAATGCTGCCTGAGCAGTTTGAGGCGCTGCTGACGAACCTGGCCGCGGTATTCCCGATGGAAGGGCTGTTGATTGCCAGCGAGAGCCCGCTGCCGGCGCACGTGCCGGAGAAATTGCGGGTGATCGCGGCGCCGCCGGCGAACGCAGGGTGGAGTCTTACGGCACCGGATTTCATGAACGCCTACGAACTGGGGCAGGAGAGCCAGGCGCGCGCGGTGCTGATGCTGGGGCCGGGCGCGGAGTCGCTGGGGGCGGGTGGACTGCGCCTGCTGGCGAATGCGGTGCTGGCCGGCGGCGTGGATCTGGCGGTGCCACGCTATTCGTTGCCGCCGCACGCCGGCATGATCAATTCGGCAGTTCTGTACCCGCTGACACGGGCGCTGTTTGCGACGCGGGCGCGGTTTCCTCTGGCTCCGGACCTGGGGCTTTCGATCCGGATGGCGCAGCGTCTCGCCACGCTGGGACAGCATGCTCTTCCGCTCGATCAGGGAGAACCGCTGTTGTGGCCGGTGGCCGAGGCAGCGGTGGCCGGATTCACGATCGATGAGTTCGATGTGGGACCGCGGAGCTTGCCGCAGCCGATCGGCGGCGACATCAATTCAATTCTGGCGCGGGTGACGGGCTCGCTGTTTGCCGACATTGAAGCCAAGGCGGCATACTGGCAGCGCGCACGGCGCACGCCCCCGGCGCGGCGCGGATTGCACGAAGAGCCGTTGAAGGATGGCGCGGCAGATGTGCCGCGCATGGTGGAGGCGTTCAAGTTCGCTTACAGCAACCTGCTGGAAATCTGGTCTCTGGTGCTGCCGCCGCATTCGCTGCTGGGGCTGAAGCGCTTGTCGGCGATGAGCGTAAGCGAGTTCCGCATGCCCGACACGCTGTGGGCGCGGATCGTCTATGACTTTTTGGTGGCCTACCGGCAGCGCACCATCAACCGGGGGCATCTGCTCGGAGCATTGATTCCGCTGTATCTTGGGTGGGTCGCCGGGCATATCAACCTGACGGCCTCGGGGGTCAGCGCCGAAAGTCATATCGAAGCGCTGGCTGCCGCTTTCGAGGCCGAGAAACCGTACGTGGTGGCGCGCTGGCGCTGGCCGGACCGCTTCAACGCCTGACGCCGGGCGAAAGCTTGCCAGGAGCCACAGCAGAGAGAGCAGGCGCATCGGGGCGATGAATTCGAGTTTCCGGATCTCAAAGATCGAGATCTGGTGCACTCGGCTCTCGAAGGAGTACGTATGATGATCGATTTCACCGCAACGATGCTGCAACAGGGTCGCATCGTGATTCCATTCCCCAGCTACTCAGAGAACGTGTCGATCTGGCACCAGATCTCGGATGCGCTCCACGTCTCCATCTATCGTGTGCTCTCGCTGCTGATCGCGGTGCTGCCGGGCATCCTGGCGTTCTTTGTGGCGCTGGCGATCTTTGCGGTGATCGGCAAGGTAATTTCGGTCGTATTGCGCTGGCTGCTGAAGGCCTTCGATTTCGATGCGCGCATGGCGAGGGGCGGAGAGTGGACGTCGTCGAGCTCGCCCACGGCCCTGGTCGCCCGCATTACTTTCTGGTTGTTCGTGCTGCTGGGGCTGCTGATCGGGGTATCGGCCTTCGATACCTCTTACGCGGTGGGCACGGCATTGAGCTTCTCGCTGCTGCCGTACCTTACGCATGGAGTGGGTGCGATCCTGATTCTGATTGTGGGCACGCTGATCGCGCGCTTTCTGGCGCGCTCGGTGCTGATCGGCGCGGTGAACGCGCAATTGCAGTATGCGCGCTTCCTGTCGCTGGGCGTGAAATGGCTGGTGCTGGTTCTGACCGCGGCCATGGCCCTGGAGCACCTGGAGATTGGCGGGGCGATTGTGGATCTGGCCTTCAGTATTCTGTTCGGCGGGATTGTGCTGACGCTGTCGCTGGCGGTGGGTCTGGGATCGCGCGACCTGGTGAGCCGCTCGCTGGAGAGCCAATTGGACCGCGGCGAGCGAGGCGTTCCGCCTGCGGCGCCCCCGCAGCCGCCTCCTGCGGAGACGATCCGTCACTTCTAAGCGCCGGAGTTTTCAAGAATCACAATCGAGTCCTTGGGCAGCACGACGGCTAAATTCTGAAGGGCAACGCCGGAGGGCGAAGCGAGCAGGATGCGACTCCCCGCGGGAGCGTCGACAGCGTACTCCGCATTGCCCAGGTTGCAGCAAAGGCGGATTGCCCCGCGCTCGAAGCTGAGAATCTCCCGGCGTTCGTCGCAGGTGACGCGAATGTTTCCCTGCTCGCCGTTGTTGAGCGCGGGTGTGCTGCGGCGCAGTTGGATCAGGGAGCGGTACCACTCCAGCATCTCCGCATGCGGGCCTTGCCCGCGTTCGTTCCAATCCAGCTTGGAGCGCAGGAAGGTGGCGCGATCTTCCGGATCAGGGATCGACTCCGGCCTCCAGCCGAAGGCGGCGAACTCTTTCTTGCGCCCCTCCGAGACCAGCCTGGCCATCTCCGGTTCGTGATCGGCGAAGTACTGGAAGGGCGCGGTGGCGGCCCACTCCTCGCCCTGGAAGAGCATAGGCACGAAGGGGCTGAGGAGCACGAGGGCGGCGGCGATCCTGGCGCGCTGCATGCCGGCGATATGGCTGATGCGGTCGCCGAGGGCGCGATTGCCCACCTGGTCATGATCCTGGATGTAGCCCAGGAAGCGGTGCTGGGAGAGATTGCCGGCCGGACGTCCGTGGATGCGACGCCGATAGCGCGAGTAAACGCCGTCGTAGACGAAGGTTTTTTCCAGCGCCTTCGCCAATTGGCTGAGTGAGCCGAAATCGGCATAGTAGCCTTGTTTCTCGCCGGTGAGCGCGACGAAGAGGGCATGGTGGAAGTCGTCGCTCCATTGCGCGTCCATGCCCAGGCCGCCGCACTCGCGGGGAGTAACGAAGCGCGGATCGTTGAGGTCGCTTTCGGCAATGAGCACGAGAGGCCGGGCGAGCTCCGCCTGGAGCGTTTCGACTTTAGCGGCGAGCTGCTCGAGGAAGTGAATGGCGGAGCGGTCGACGAAGGCGTGCACGGCGTCAATGCGCAGGCCGTCGATGCGAAAATCGCGCAGCCACATCAAGGCGTTGTCGCAGAAGAAGCGGCGC
Source organism: Acidobacteriota bacterium (assembly GCA_021828835.1). GTDB lineage: Bacteria > Acidobacteriota > Terriglobia > Terriglobales > Acidobacteriaceae > Telmatobacter. Next base: position 24,700 of record JAJZCY010000021.1, read on the forward strand.
ACCTCGTAGGCGCCTGAATCTTCGAGATTGACTGCGCCGCCCCACGGAGTGTGGTGGGAGTCCGTGAGGTAAGGGCCAAACTTGCCGGTGTAGTTGCCGACTGGGCCGAAGTGGTTGTAGACCACGTCGAGAACCACTGCGAGCCCGCGCTGGTGTGCTGCATTGACGAAGCGCTTGAGGGCGTCGGGGCCGCCGTAGGGCTGGTGGACGGCGTAGAGAGCGACGCCGTCGTAACCCCAGCCGTGCTGCCCGGCGAAGGCGGCCACCGGCATCAGTTCCACGTGCGTGACGCCCAGATCGCGGAGGTAGTCAAGTTTTTCGATTGCAGCGTCGAGCGTGCCCTGCGGGGTGAAGGTGCCGATGTGCAGCTCATAAACAATGGCGCTGGCCAGCGGGGGAGCTTTGAAGCCGGTATCCGACCAGCGAAAGACGATTTGATCGTAGATGCGGGAGAGGCCGTGCACGCCCTCGGGTTGCCATCGCGAGCGCGGATCGGGATAAGCTCTGGGATCGTCGTCGATCAGGAAGCCGTAATTTGCGCCGGGTGCTGCCTCGGCTTCGGCGCGCCACCAGCCCCGGTCGTCCGGGCCCCGCATGGGTACGATGGAATCTTCAATTCGGAGGGCCATGGTGCGGGCGCTCGGGGCCCAGATCTCAAAGTGGTGCATGCTCAATCGGTCTCCAGGGTCAACAGGGCCGCGGGAAACTGCTCCAGCAACGCCTGGACGCGCACGCGTCCGCCTTCCACAGCGGTTCCGGTGAGCAGATTTGTCCAGCGGCCCTTGGGCAGGTTCACTGATGTGGCCAGCCATCCCGCGCCCAGCTTGACGTTCCAGCGGGAGACGACTGTGGCCACGCACCCGGCACGTAGATAGGCGATCACGTGATCCTTCTTGACGCCTTCGGCATAGAGGGGGGTGTAGGATGCGTCGGCGTCGAACCACTCTGGGTGCGCGCGGCGCAGTTGCAGGGCTTTGTAGATGATCCAGAGTTTCGGCAGGCCGCTGTCCATGCCGCGCAGAATCTCGGCGGGCGCCAATCCGGTTTCGAGTTGTTCCAGCATGGTCTCACGCAAACCGTAATCGACGGGCGCGCGATTATCGGGGTCCACCAGGCGGAGGTCCCACAACTCGCTGCCCTGGTAGGTGTCGGGAACGCCGGGCGCGGTGTAGTGGAGGAGAGTTTGCGCGAGGCTGTTGATGCGGCCGGGCAGGATGATCTGCGCGAGGAAGCTTTCCAGCTCTGCGATGAAGCTTGGAGAGGCGAGGATCTTCTCGATGAAGCTGCGCAGGGCCTGCTCAAACTCCTGGTTCTGCTGGGTCCAACTGGTTTGCTGCTTGGCTTCGCGCGCAGCTTTTTCCATATAGGCGCCGAGGCGGGCGCTATCGATGGGCCAGGCTCCGACGAGGGTCTGGTAGAGGAAGTATTCGGTATTGCGATCGGGAAGCTTGTCGGTTTTGAACTGCTCGTTCATGCGCAACCAGCGGGCCACCGTGGAACGCCAGCGGGAGGGAATCTCGCTGAGCACGGCCAGGCGGGCGCGCACGTCTTCGCCGCGCTTGGTGTCATGGGTGGTGAGGCTGTTCATGGTGAAGGGATGCAGCCGCTGGCGCAGTTCGAGGAAAGAGTGGAACTCCTCGAGGCTGCTCCCATTGCGCTCAGGAGCGCTGCCGACCTCATTGAGGCCGATCATGCGGTTGTAGCAGTAGAGGGCGGTGTCTTCCACGCCCTTGGCCATTACCGGTGAGGTGAACTGCTGGAAACGCAGCAGGAATTCGCTTTCGCGGCCGCCGCGGGCGCGCAGCGCCAGCACCTCGCCGATGAAGTCGATGAGGGCGGGGTCGAGGTCGGTGCGGTGCTTCTTGGCCTCCGCGACGGCGTGCTCGATGGCGGCGCGATCTTCGTCGGTGATCTGATCGCGCTCGGGAACGACGTAGGTTCGGTAGATGGGCATGCCGGCGGCCACTTCGCGCAGGGCGCGGCGAATCTCGGCGCGGGTGTAGTCGCGGCGGTCGCGATTGTTTTCGCAGATCTCGACGAAGAGATTGGCGAGACGATTGACGTCGCTGCCCAAAACCTCCTGCTCAATGCTGAGACGCTTGTCGTGGGCGAGTAAGTCGAAGTCCGTAGGTTCGCCGGTCAAGCTGCTGTAGACCGGTGTGAGTTCCTGTAAGCCTTCGCCGAAGACAAGAACGCTGTTGCAGGCATTCAGAAAGTCGTAGCCGGTGGTGCCTTCGATGGGCCACGTGGGGCGCAGCGATTCGCCGGGTTGGAGAATTTTTTCGCCCACGATCCAGGCGTCGGGAGCGCGTTCGCGCAGACGCTCGAAATATTGCTGGGGATCGCGTAAACCGTCGGGATGATCGACGCGCACGCCATCGAGGTCGCCGTTCTTCAGCCATCCCAGGATGCGGCTATGGGTGGCGGCGAAGACGTGGGCGCGCTCCACACGCAATCCGATGAGGGTGTTGATGTCGAAGAACCTGCGATAGCCCAGCTCCTGATCGGCGGTGCGCCAGTAGGCGAGGCGGTAGTTCTGGAGGTTGAGAAATTCGTCGAGCGCGTCGAAATCGCGATTCAGCGCGGCGAAGGTTCGCTCGATGGCGCCGGGCACTTCGGGATGCTCTTCGCAGAGGCGGTGGAGGAGTGCGTAGATGACCTTCTTATCGCGATGGCGGAGCGCGACGGTGTCGCTATCGGTCGATTCGGGCGCGGGCAGGCGCGCCAAGCTGTCGGCGATGAAGCTGAGGGTGGCGTTGCCGGCATCTTCGGCCGCGCGGGCGAGCGGCCCGGCCAGAGAGCGCGGCGCTACAGGGAATAGGTTGTTGTAGTAGGCGACCTGAAAGCGGCCGCAATCCTGAATCACCTGGATACGTCCGGCGCTGAGCTCGCGTCCATATTGATCGCCGAGCACCGGAATGAGGACCTTGTTCTGGAGGCGGACCTCGGCGGAGTGCCAGTCGATGTCGAACCAGGTTGCATAGGGGCTGGAGGGCCCATTCTCGAGCACGTCCCACCAGTAACGGTTCTGGAGGCCGGTGGCCATGTGGTTGGGGACAATGTCGAGGACCTGTCCCAGGCCGAGTTCCTTGAGCCGGGCGTTGAAGCGGAGGAGGCCCTCTTCGCCGCCAAGCTCGAGGTTTACCCTTTCGTGATCGACGACGTTGTAGCCGTGCATGCTGCCGGGAGCGGCCTGAAGGTACGGCGAGCTGTAGACATGGGAGATGCCGATGCGTCGCAAGTAGCCGGCGATGGCACGCGCATGCTCAAAGGTGAAGCCCGCATGCAACTGTACTCGATATGTGGACCATGGGATTCGTCGCATGGAAAGCTTGCTGCAGATGGCGACACTGTGTGTCTTGGATGATCCAACCCTGGGGCTGGGATGCATGGAGCACATTCCCAAACTGGAACTGTCACGGCGCGAACGCTTGCGCGTCGAATCCGCATTGCGAAACCGCGGCAGGCTCCATCGCACATGGTGAACATGCCCTGTGCGATTGCCTGTTCGGCGCTCCTCCTGAAGGCGCAATTGGCCTATAATGAATCAGACGGCGCTCTTCGAAAGTTGTTCCCCCGCGCCGCGTAATGGGCCTATTGGTACGGGCTCCAAGCATACCACGCTGTCTCTCAACCTGCAGTTCAAGACACATGCAGCAACAGCCGGGTTATTCCCCAATTCGGTATATGCTGGCTTTGGCCTTCTTCTGGCTCATGGCCATCACGCGCGGTTATTGCGATGGTCCGCAAGCC
>JAJZCY010000022.1 GCA_021828835.1 Acidobacteriota bacterium
CCAATCAGCCACAGGGCGTCTTTGGCAACACGGGCAACGGCACCGGCACGGCATACCAGCTTGCCGGGACAACGGCGGATTCACAGACCTTGCTCAATGCTCTGTTTGATGTGACGGGGACTCTGAAGGGCTACTATCAGGCCAACGCCTCATGGGTCATGAGCCGCGCAACCGGCTTGGCAATCCGCCGTGCTCAGATGCAGAGCAATCTGTTTGCGCCCGTGGCAACTGTGGACGCTGACGGCACGGAGCGCATCCTTGGCCGTCCGGTGTTCTATGACGTGAACGCACCATCACTGCCCACTGCAACCAGCTCCGGCGTCCTGCCAATCCTGTTTGGTGACTTCAAGGCCGGAAACCTGATTGGTGTGCGCGGCGGTGCGGGCGTCAACGTCAAGATTCTTGACCAACCGTGGGCCGCACAGGGACAGCTTGGCATCCTTGCATATCGCCGGGTTGACTCCCGTGTGAGACTCACGGAAGCAATCCAGTCCATCAAGGTGTCCCACAGCTAAACCCCGCCGTCAGTCGGCATAACTGACGTTTGAGCGAAACGGCCCACGTAGCAAGACGGGGAGCGTGGGCCGGAGTAGCCACACATCAGGCGCGGAACCTTTTTCCTGGAGTCAGCCGGGTTACCTGCTCACCGCGCCGGGCGTATGCGTCACGCCTTCTAAGCGGGACTGACAACAGGGACCCGGCTTCATGTGCCTGTGGAGCCGGTGTCCCGCAAGTTTCCAAAAGCGGGAGGCAATCGCTTTCCGCACGTGGCCTCCTGCGGGTACTCCCCGGTGCCTCTTCCAACCACGTGCGGAGTTTTTTCAGGTTCAAGATTGCGGGGGCAGCCCCGCCGCACAGCCCCGCAACGGGCGAGTCAAGCGCCCGCATTTCAACTGTGTGGCGGTCTTCATGCAAGCCCGGCCCCGATGGTGGCGTCTATTGTGGGCCGGGCATTTTTTCAAGATCGATCGGATTCGGTTATCGCGTCAGCGCACCAACGCGCATAGAGGCATTGTGCGCACAACACCAACAGCAACCAAGAAAGGAAGTACAGATATGCACCGCACACAGGACGTAAGACTTGGGCTGACGTGGGCACGGTTTTTCTCACTGCTTGGATGGAGATGGCGCGTTTCACGTGCGCCGGGCTTTGACCTCAACCTCACCATTCCATGCACGCATAGTGAATGCTCCGGCGCACATGAGCTACTGATTCGGATAGAACACGGCAGCCGTGAGTATTTCAAAAAGTTCCACGATGAATTGTTCGATGTCACAGAGGTATGGGGGACGCCGAGTCCCGCCCTTTTTGGTGACAACCCGGAGGATACCTTCTGGACGATGGCTCATGGCTCCGGGGGCGGTGAAGAGAGCATCGCTCAATGGGTGCCGGATTGGAAAGCCATCTGGCAGCGTGCCGGGGGTGCGCTGTAATGGCTCATTTTCTGGACATTGCTCTCAGTTGTATCCGGCGCGGGTGGTTTGTCCACCCGCTCAAGCCTTGTGACAAAGTGCCAATCACGGAGCATGGCAAGAATGATGCCACGCGGGATGAGGCCAAAGTGCAAGCATGGTGGGCAGACATGCCCAAGGCCAACGTGGGCATCTCTTGTGCGCCAAGCGGACTGTGTGTCCTAGACGCCGACCACGGCCTCATGAGCATGGAGGACTTCATTGCATGGCGTGACCGCAATGGCCTTCCTGTCACGTATGCCGTGCGCTCGGGAAGACGCCCGGAGTTTGGTGTCCAAAGCTACTATGCCGGGCACTTGAAGGATGGCAAGTTTGAGTTGGATGGTGTTTCCGGTGACATCAAGAGCGCCGGAGGCTTGGTGCTTGCTGCCGGAAGCATTCACCCGGACACCAAAGAGAAATACCAAGTCATAGTGGACGCGCCCATTGCTCCGGTGCCGGACATCGTGGACAAGAGCCGGAAACAGCGGATGGATGCAACCGGCAAGCGTGAGTGGGCGTTGCCCGTGCATGACGGTGAAGGCCGGGATGACTTCTTGACACAGCAAGCCGGGCGGATGCGCAATGTGGGCGCATCAGAGGTCATCCTCCGTGCGCACCTGGAGGAACTCAACTCAGACCCGGCTATCATGGCTGACCCAAAGAGCGATGAAGACCTGGACAGGATTGCCCGGAGTGTTGCGCGATATGACGTGCCCGCGCCGGACATAGAGGTCACCATCGGCAACCATGAGCCAAAGCCGAAACCACCGGGCTATCCGCGCACCTTGCGGGAAACCTTGGAGGCTGAGGCTGACGATGTGGTGACAAGCCGGGAATCCATGATTGTCAATTGGCGCGGCCTGTTCCACACCAAGGATGACGTTTTGAACTGCCCGGAGCCAACGTATTTCATTCAGGACTTTTTGCAGCATGAGGCCATCTGCGGAATTGCGGCCCCCGTGGGCCAACGGAAGAGTCTCATTGCATTGAACGTGGCAAGGTCACTGTGTACGGGCGAACCGCTGTTTGGTTTCCTGCCCGTTGTGAACAGGCCAAGCCGTGTGCTGTATCTGTGTCCCGAGATGGGTTTGATTTCTATGTCAGCGCGGGTGCGGAATGCCGGATTGACTGATTGCTTGGGTGGCACACTGCTCTTGCGTTCGATGAACTTTGGCGGGCTGGACTTGATGGACCTCAACAAAGAAGCGTTGAAGGATTCCGTCCTCATCCTGGACACGGCCATACGCTTTGTTGAGGGAGATGAGAACAGCGCGAAGGACATGCGGATATTCAGCGACATGCTTTTTGGGCTGCAACGTCTGCAAGGTCCGCACGGTGCAATCATCATCCTCTACCACAGCCCAAAGACAACCAAGGATGCGTTCGAGCTGACACTTGAAAACTGCTTGCGTGGCAGCGGTGAACTAGGCGCATCGTTGACTGACTGTTGGGGCACACGGATGCAAGAGCCGGAAAAAGGATGGGACAGCCTCAACTTCATCTCCCACGTCAAGGTGCGGGACTATGCCGGGCCGAAAGACTTTGAAGTCTTTTGTGACAAGCCCACGGGGATTATGTCCCGTGTTGGTGACCCGGACGTTGCCGCTGTCTTGGTCAGCAAGAAGAGCGGTCCAAAGATTGACCCGGAGAAAGTCAAAATCGCACAAGCGTATATCCGGGCCAATCCCAAGATGACCGTGGATGAACTTGTAGCCAGCGGGCGGACTGCCGGTGTTGACTACAAGCGCGGTTGGTGGAAAGACAGACGCCGGGAGGTGCGGTTGGCAGACAATGCCGGACAAAGCGGGTCTGTCTTGAAGTCGGATTGAGGTGGTGGGTGTCTCTTAGATAAGAGAACAACCGCGACCACTCCAACCACCATATCCGGGTGTGGGGAGAACCGAAGTTCTCTCCCCACCCATTTCTGGTTTTTATGCCGGACAACAGACCCCGAAAGGAATAGCAATCAATGCACACGCATGTGGATGCTCAGCCTCATTGTGTATGCGGATGGCGCATGGATACCACCAAGCCCGACCGCTTCCATTCCAAGTGGTGCAACAACCCGGACGCCATGCCCCACCATGCACACCGCATGAAGCCCGGTTAGCGGTGCTCCTGCCGTCTTTGCACGGGCAACACTGAGTCACGCCGCAAATAGGCGCGTGGATGCGGTGCTTGCAACTCATTAAGAATGAATGGGATGGGGTAGGGGTGAATCTCAAAAGACACCCCTCTAAAGAGCGCCGCAATCCTTTTATTTACATAGACGAATAATTCTCAGAAATGTGTAAATTTTACACTATTCTGTGGCTTTTTTACCACACTTCGGAAAGTCGTATTCGCAAGTCTATGAAAGCACAAGGTTTGCATCATGGAATCCCGGCTCTTGTATGACCGCAAAACCGCTGCCCGGATGCTGAGTATTTCCGTCCGGTCCCTTGACTACATCATTGCAGGCAAGGGGCTGGACACACGGCGCATAGGGAGCAAGGTTTTGGTGACGCACGCTTCCCTGGTACGCTATGCGTCCGGGAATCACTGTGAGTCCGTGGTGACATCCGGCTCCGCCAAAGGCTCCGGCAATACGTCCACAGCGGCCCGCAATGCCGCATCATCTAAGTGCGCGTAACGGGCCGTCATAGTGATGGTCTTATGCCCGGCCAACGTCTGAATGACCTTGAGATTCACACCGCGCATAGCAAGGCGGCTGCAAAAAGTGTGCCGGTTGTCATGCCAACGGTAATCGGGAAGGACAGCATCGGTTGCGGCATCCCACCAAGCACGCTCCCACCCGCCTGTGAATACCGGAGTGGACGCGGCGCGTTTGTCCTCACCTTTGAGGGTATTGAACGCGGCCATTACGGACGCGCTCATGGGGATGGTGCGTGCAAGACCATTTTTCGTTTTCTTGAGCCGAATTTCCTTGCGCTCAAAGTCCACTTGTCCCCACGTCAAGCTGTACTGCTCACTCTGCCGCATCCCTGTGCCGATTGCGATGGTGAGGTCATTGGCACGCTCGGGGCAATGCTCCGCAATGTGCTTTCTCAAACGGCGCTCTTCATCATCAAGCAGAAACCGAATCACGCCGGAGCTTTCCCGGCGCTGCCGTACCAGCGGCACCGGGTTTGCCTTCACCTTACCGTTGCGTAGGCCCTCACGGTAGGCTAGGCTCATCACGGCACGATACCTATTGGCTGTTGCCGGTGTCTTTGTGTTGGCCCGTAGCCATTTGTCGATTTCTTCCGGCTTGATGGACTCTGCACCGCGCTCACCAAACTCCGCCCGCAACTTTGCCATGCGCTCAAGGTACTTTTTGGAGTCTGCATGGTGGGCCTTCGAGTACGTCTCTGCCGCGTCTGCAAGGTCGTTGAATTTGACGGCAGCGGCGCGGATATTCTCGGGCATCTTCGCCCCCGCCCGGCGCTCATTCCGGCGCTTTTCAAGCAAGGCGATTGCGTCTGACCTACGCCCCACTTTTTCCCGGTGTAGCTTGCCCGCCGCGTCACGGTAACGTGCCCACCACACACCGCTGCCCGGCTCACGCTCCCAAATTCCCCGTACAGGCTCCGCCTTTGCCATGTTCCCTCCGGTGATACCTGAATCGAGAAAGTATCACCAGAAGTATCACTACGTCAAGGCAGGAAAAGCACAATTGCGCCGCAATTCGCGTTCAAATTATTGATTTTATGTAATTTATTTTGGTGGGCCCGGAGGGATTCGAACCCCCAGCCAAGGGATTATGAGTCCCCTGCTCTAACCGTTGAGCTACAGGCCCGGAGGATTTGTGTGTTCCATCCAGCAGATGGTGAAAGTCGATGAGGGCAAGCCCTACCCCAGCAGCAAGCATCTCTCGATGCCTCTATGATTGCACACTCCCAAGCGCGCTCCGGTGGCTGCGGGGGTCGAGACGAGGTGCTGGTGCAGGAGAGAAGGCTGCCGGCTAGGGGGTAGGGTAGAGCGCCTCGTAGGTCTGGAAACCACCGGAGAGGACGCGGGCGCGGAATCCATGCTGCATGAGCATGCGGGCCGCGTAGTAGGCACGCTGGCCGATGCCGCAGCTGACCCAGATCTCGCCGGAGCGGGGCAGTTCGTGCATTCTGGATCGAAGCTGGCCCAGCGGGATATTGCGCGAACCCGGAATAGCGTCGGCGCGATACTCCTGCGGCTCGCGCACATCGAGAAGAAGGGCGCGCGGCGATTCCACCTCTCTCCAGGGTGCAAGCTCCATGTCTCCGCGCAAGACGTTCGCGGCCACCATTCCGGCCAGATTCACGGGATCTTTTGCGGCTCCATACTGGGGCGCGTAGCAAAGCTCCGCGTCTTCCAGGTCGAAGACAGTTGCCTTCATCTGTATGGCAGCGGCCAGCACGTCGATGCGGCGGGCCACATCCGCCTCACCGACGGCCTGCGCGCCCAACAGCAGGCCGTCGGGTTTGCGAAAGAGCAGCTTCAAATGAATCGGATGCGCACCCGGGTAGTAGCTGACGTGCTGGTTGGGGTGAAGATAGACAGCCTGGTAATCTGCGAATCCGGCATTGCGAAGCGCCTTCTCCGTTGCGCCGGTGAGCGATACCGTCAGGCCAAAGAATCCGCACACCGCCGTCCCCAGAACTCCATCGAACCGCGTGTCGCGGCCGCAGATGGCATCCGCCGCAGTGCGCCCCTGGCGATTTGCAGGCCCGGCGAGCGGGATCAACTCCCACTGTCCGGTAAGGCGGCTCTTCACTTCCACGGCATCGCCGATGGCCCAGATGTGCGGGTCGCTGGTGCGCATAGAGCCATCCACCCGGATGCCGCCGCGGTCCCCAATCTCCAGGCCGGCATCCCGCGCGAGTTTGGTCTCCGGCCGGACGCCGATAGCCAGGATGACCAAGTCGGCGTCGAGAACCGCGTCGGCCTGCGTGCGCACCCGCAGCGCTCCGCTGGAAGACTGTTCAAAGCCCGCGACGCCATCGCCCAGCAGCAGTTGAACGCCGCGGGAGATCACGTGCCGCCGCGCATACTCGGCCATCTCCGGATCCAGCGGCGGCATGAGCTGATTCGCCAATTCAACAATGGTGACCTGGATTCCGCGATGGGCGAGGTTTTCGGCCATCTCGAGGCCGATGAACCCGCCGCCGACCACGACCGCTTTCTGCGGATGCCGTGAGTCGACCCACTCGCGGATTTCGCGGCTGTCGGGGATGCTGCGGAGAGTGAAGATCCCGGGCAGATGGATACCAGGCCAACGCGGGCGGATCGGCGCTGCGCCCGGTGACAGCACGAGCGCGTCGTAATGCTCTTTGGATTCGCGTCCGGTGACGTGGTCATGAACGGTGATGGACCGCGCTGCGGGGTCGATGGCAACAGCTTCCGTACGCGTCCGGACTTCTATGTTGAACCGCTCTTTGAACAGCGCCGGCGTAGCCAGCAGAAGCTTGGCTTCATCGCGAATGATGTTGCCTACATAGTAGGGCAATCCGCAATTCGCAAAGGATACATAGGGTCCGCGATCAAGAAGCACGATCTCCGCATCTTCATCCAGACGCCGCAAGCGGGCAGCACAGGTTGCTCCACCTGCAACTCCCCCGACAATGACCACGCGTTGGTTTGCCATATCTCCTCAAAACGGTAAGGTCGGGCCACGCTGGCGGCCGTTGGGTGAGGCCTTGTCTCCGCCCTTTCTGCGGCAGCGGCAGCAGCCCGGCATTGCAAACACCGGGCTGGCAAGTTTACCGCTCAGATAGGCAGCAAGCACCTCGTCCACCGTTCCGCAGATGAAGGAGACGACCCGAATGCCTAGCCCGGCAACTCTCAACTGAAGCGATGCGGATACTCCGCCACAAATCAGGACGTTAGTACCGCAACGGACCAGGTAGGCAGCACGCGGCAGTCCTGTCTTTCTGCCGAGATGCCTTTCCTCCCGATGGATCTCGTGTCCCTGCTCAATATCCACCAGGAGAAGGTGGCTGGCGACATCGAAGACAGGCGCAATGCGCCCCTGCCATTGCGGGATCGCGATTCTCATTGCAATCGATGATGCAGTTTGCGGGCCAAAAGGTAACCCGTTGCGGATGCCGGATGAGACGCCCTGCGAGGTTGCAATCTGCACTTGTGGTGAGAGCCGTCACCGCACGATGCAACGCGTCTGGATAAGCTGCTGGTATGGCCAGCTTCCAGAGCGATCCGATTCTCGACTCGATCAACGAAGGTGTGTTTTCCATTGATCACGAATGGCACATTACGGCATTTAATCGTGCTGCTGAGCGGATTACCGGGGTTCGCCGCCAGGATGCCATCGGCCGGCGATGCTCGGATGTCTTTCGGGCCAGCATCTGCGAAGAAGCCTGCGCGCTGCGGCGCACGCTGATCAGCGGCAAACCGGTGGTGGGAGCCACAGCGAACATTATTGGCGCGAATGGCGCCACGATTCCCATTCGCATCTCGACGTCGCTGCTGCGCAACGCGGAAGGAGAAACGGTCGGCGGTGTCGAATCCTTTGAAGACCTGAGCTATGTTGCCCAATTGCGCAAAGAACTCGAGGCGCGCTACACGTTCGAAGACATCGTGGGCCGGAGCGCGGCCATGCAGAGCTTATTCGACCTGCTGCCGCAAATAGCCGCCAGTCCCAGCACTGTGCTGATCGAAGGGGACAGCGGCACCGGAAAGGAACTGTTTGCGCGGGCCATCCATCACCTCTCGCCCCGCAGCAAAAGGCGGTTCGTCGCCGTGAACTGCGCGGCCTTACCCGATGCTCTGCTCGAATCGGAGCTCTTCGGGTACAAAGCCGGGGCCTTCACGGATGCCAAAAAGGACAAGCCCGGCCGCTTTGCGCTGGCCGACGGCGGCACCATCTTCCTTGACGAGATCGGCGACATTTCTCCTGCGATGCAGGTTCGGCTGCTGCGTGTTCTGCAGGAGAAAAGCATTGAACCGCTGGGGGCGACCGAAGCGGTCAAAATCAACGTGCGGGTACTGGCAGCTACGAACAGAAATCTGGCGCAACTGGTACGGCAAGGCAAGTTCCGGGAAGATCTATTCTATCGGATTCGCGTCGTCCACCTGCGCATCCCATCGCTTCACGAGCGCCGGGAGGATGTGCCTCTCCTGGTGGATCATCTGGTTGCCAAGTTCAACCACCTGCAGCAGAAGCACATCAGCGGCGTATCTTCAGACGTGATGGCGCGCCTGATGGAGCATGATTATCCGGGGAATGTACGCGAACTCGAGAACATCATCGAACAGGCTTTTGTTCTGTGCCGCGGCGGCCGGATCGAAATCGAGCACCTGCCAGTGGAGTTGCGTCATGCGCCCGCGAGCGCCCCTGCCGTGGTGGCGACAGATATGCGCTCCGCGCAGATGCAGATGATCGAAGCGGCGCTCACCCGGAACCGGGGCAATCGCCGCCAGGCTTCTCGGGAACTCGGCATCAACCCCAGCACTCTCTATCGAAAGCTCAAGGCCGCGGAGGAGCCATCCCCGCCGCATCCTGCCCCCACGCGCATCAGGTAGCGTTGCATCCTGCAACGGCGCGGCGATGATTTTGTAAGATCCCTGTCCTGCTGAAAGCGGATCAATCCGCAGGATGAACAGCATAGGATGCACCTGCGCTGCTCACGCGTTGTGGCACGCCGCGTGCATTCATCTGTGCGGAGACCACCCTAATAAGATCCCCAAATGGATCACGAGCCTCCGCGCCCGCCGCCCTTCAGAAGCACACAGCGAGGTGACCAGAGACACCGAGGCGGACTCCCCGCGCAGGCTAGAGTCATTCCAGTAGTTGCAAGATTACGCAAACACGCAAGGTCACCAGGTTGAGAAAGGTCGATGCGCAATCCAGTCAATGATGCCTCCTGCGAGTTGCTGGGCGCGTTTTTTTGCACACTTGCGCACTGCACGCGGATGCGAATTCTTTGTGCATTGCAGGAGGAGGCGCGCACGGTGACACAGATCGCCGAAAGCGCAGGCATCAGCATCACCAATGCCTCGCAGCATTTGCGCATGATGCGGGAGCGCGGCGCGGTGACAGCCGAGAAACACGCGCAGAGCGTGTACTACCGGGTTGCCGATCCGCGCATTCTTGAAGCGATGCACCTGATCCGCAACGCACTTTCAGAGCGGCTGCGCCGTGAAGCGGCTCAAGCCTCTTCCCAGGCGGCGCGGCACAACAACGGCACGATTTTACAGAACGCCTGACCAGGCTCGTCTGGCGGCAAGATTCATCCAGGAGTGATTCCCTTGAGCGAAGCAGTCATGACCATCGTCCCCGATAAAACCATCGATGCCCGCGGAACCGCCTGCCCCGGCCCTCTTCTCGAGGCCAAGAAGGGCATCGGCCAGGTGAAAGTCGGTCAGATTCTTGAAATCAAATCCAACGATAAGGGCTCCCGCAAGGACATTGCGGCCTGGGCAGCCAAGGTAGGCCACGAATTTCTCGGCATTCTCGATGCCGAAGGTCACGACCGGCTGTTGGTGCGCCGCAAGAAGTAGCCGCTTTCCCTCAGGTGACGATAACGCCACGCCGGACTTTGCCGGCGGCCGGGAGATCCCTGCCCTTCGGGCGGGGATCGGAGAGATGCAGCATGAGCGAGAGCTTCGTTCCGAAGATTCTGGTCCTGGCGACCGAAAAATGCGCTTACCCCGGCGCAGACGCCGTGGGCAAAGCACATCAGGAGTACCCCTCGAATGTGCACATCCTGCGCGTTCTTTCTCCAGTGCTCTTTCCCGAGGATTTTTATCTGCGCAGCTTCAGCAAGGGCATAGATGCGATCTTGATTGCGGCGTGCGGATCAGACTGCCCCTATCACGGCGCCTACGAGAAGCTGGCTGCGCGGATCGATCAACTGACGGATCGTATGAAAGCCGGCGGCCTGGAGACGGAGCGTATCCGCCTGACCGCGATCTGTACGGTCTGCATCAAGGCGTTTCTGAAAGAAATTGCGCTGCTGAACGAACACCTTAACCGCATTGGTCCCGTAGACCGGGCTTTGGCGGAGCAGTTGCGCACTGAATCGCTGGCCCGATTGCAGGGTACGGATCAGCTCGAGGCACTCTCCTCAGATGCGCGAGGAATTCTGGTATGAACACCAAGATCTCATCGGATTTCAAGCCGGATGCCGTGGTTGTGGGCGGCGGGATCGCCGGCTTACAGTCGGCGCTCGATATGGCCGACCAGGACCTGAAGGTCCTGGTGGTGGAGCGGAACGCGAGCATCGGCGGCCACATGATCGCCCTTAGCAAGGTCTTTCCGACGCTCGATTGCGCCAGTTGCATCACCACGCCCAAGATGTCGGCGGCCGCGCATCACGAGAACATCCAGATCCTCACCAACACCGAAGTGCAAGCGATCGAATCGGGAGATGGGGTTCATCGGGTCAAGCTACTGCAAAAGCCAACGTATGTGAACTTCGATAAGTGCATCGGCTGCCGCTTATGCGAGTATGCCTGCGACACGGAGTTTCGCGACCGTTTCGAAGAGGGATTGGGTGCGGTGCGCGCCATCGCCGTCCCGTTCACCAACGCTATTCCGCAAAAGGCAGTCCTCGATGCCGAGCACTGCCTCACCTGCGGCACATGCGCGCGTGTCTGCCCGACGGATGCCATTGAGTTCGATCAGAAACCACGCCGCCTGACGATTGAGACCCAGGCGGTGATCGTCGCTTCCGGCTTTGAATTGAACAGCGTGACGCTGAAGCCGCAGTACAACGCCGCGCGCAGCCAGAACGTGATCGCGCCAATGACGCTGGAACGGCTGCTGGCGCCGCACGGGCCCTATGGCCGGGTGCTGCGTCCCTCAGACGGCAAGATCCCCGGCTCAGTCGCATTTGTGCAGTGCGCCGGTTCGCGCGACGAATCCATTGGCGTGTCGTATTGCTCGCGCGTCTGCTGCATGTACGCCATCAAGCAGGCAATGTTGCTTTCCGGCGCGCTGCCGCTGGCCGACATCACCATCTACTACATGGACATTCGCGCCTTCGGCAAAGGGTACGAGCAGTTCTTCCAGAACGCCAAGGCGATGGGGATCAATTTTGTGCGTGGGAAGGTTGCGCGGATCGATCCCCTCCAGGGCGGCGACCTGCGGTTGCACGTGGAGACCACCGAGGATGCCGAGAACCCAATGCAGGAGCGCGTACACGATCTGGTGGTGCTGGCGCAGGGAATGATCCCCGGCTGGAATCCGGCGCAGATCTCGCCCGTTGCCTGCGCAACGGATGGTTTTGTGGCCACCCCCAGTTTGACCGCCCCCACCGCCACCACGGCTCCCGGCATCTTCACCGCCGGCACCGCCGCCGGGCCCAAAGATATTGTCGACACCATAGCGGAGGCCGGCGCTGCCGCCATGCAGGCCTGCCAGTATCTCTACCAGAAGCGGGAGGCGGCTTTGGTTGGATAGCGAATCCGAAGCCCGCGCAAAGAGAAGAGCGATGAGCACTCAGAATGAATTTCGAGAAGAGCCCGGCTGCGAAGTTGAGCAGGATGATCCGGCGCGCAGCGAAGCACAGATCGCGGCCGGTCAGCGAGCCGCAGTCGCTCCAAACAGCAGCACGTATGGCAGCGACGATGCGGCGTTGAAGATCGGAGTCTATATCTGCCGCTGTGGGGGCAACATCTCCGATGTGGTGGACGTGGAGCAGGTTGCGGAGACGGTGAAGCTGATTCCGGGCGTAGCGACAGCGAAGGTGCACACCTTCGTTTGCTCCGACCCGGGCCAGCACACCATCAGCGATGACATTCTGAAGGAGAATCTGGACCGCGTGGTGGTTGCCTCCTGCTCGCCTTTTTTGCACGAGCAGACTTTTCGCGGCGCGGTGGCGCGCGGCGGATTGAATCCATATCTCTACGAGCACGTGAACATCCGCGAGCAGGCCTCGTGGGCGCATAAGCATGACCCGGCTGGGGCCACCTCAAAGGCAATTCGCATGATCGCGGCGGCGATTGGCAAGCTGCGGCACGCAGTGCCGCTGGAGCAGATCAAGCTGCCCAATCATCGCCGGGCGCTGGTGATTGGCGGGGGCATCGCAGGGCTGAAAGCCGCTTCTGACCTCGCCGCCCGCGGTATCCGGGTGCTGCTGGTGGAAAAGAGTGGCGAGCTGGGGGGACATCTGAACGAGCGCGGCCGCGTTTATCCGAGCGAACAGGACGCGGCCAAGCTGGTTGCGGAGCTGGCGCAGCGAGTCAACCGCGACGCCAGGATCGAAGTGCGCCTCTCCAGTCAGATCAAGGCCGTCAGCGGCTTCATCGGCAACTTCAAGGTGCAGGTGGAATCAGAGAGCGCATTGCCGAGCGAGGTAACGGCAGGGGCCATCATTGTAGCCACAGGCTTTCGTTGCTATCAGCCGCAAGAGAACGAATTCCTTTACCGGATGGATCCCTGCGTCCTCACGTTGCCCGATTTCATTCAGCTCATGCGATCCACGCCAGACAGTGCGCGCCATCTGACTGTAAATGGCCGCGCAGTGAACAACATTGCATTCCTGCATTGCGTGGGCAGCCGCCAGTTGGATGGCGTGCACGAGCCCCAGACGGACGGGCGGCTGAACACCTACTGTTCGCGCACCTGCTGTACCACAATTCTGCAGCAGGCATTGGCGGTGCGACGCCGCTTCAACAAGACCGGGGTTTACAGCTTCTATCAGGACATCCGCACCTATGGACGCGGCGAAGAGAACTACTACATCGAGGCCAGCAAAGCCGGCGTGGTCTTCTTCCGTTACAACGGCGAGGAGCCGCCCAAAGCGGAAGCGACACCGAGGGAGCACGCTCGCCGCGGCGCTCTCTCCATCACCGTCAAAGACACTCTGACCTGGAATGAGGAACTGACGGTGCCGGTGGATTTGCTGGTTCTGGGCACGGGCATGATCCCGGGCGATATCGCCGATCTGATCGAGCAGATGAAGCTGGCTACCGGCGAAGACGGGTTCCTGCAGGAGGTTCATCCCAAGCTGCGCCCGGTGGAAGTTGCTGTGAACGGTGTGCTGCTGGCGGGTACCGCGCAAGGACCGATGAATATCCAGGAGACGCTCTCGGCGGCCGGTGCTGCCGCGGCGAAAGCGGCGGCCATGTTCGCCAAAGAAGAGGTGGAGCTGAACCCGTTTGTTGCCGAGGTGGATCAGGACGCCTGCTGCGGCGAAGCGCAATGCGTGACCCAGTGCGTGTATGAGGGAGCGTTGCGCCTGGTGACCCGGGAGGTGAACGGTGAACTGGTGGAGCGTGCCGAGGTCAACGCGGGTCTTTGCGTCGGCTGCGGCGCGTGCGTCGCGGTATGTCCGCAGCGGGCCATTCAGTTGAATGGCTGGCGTCTCGATCAGTTTGACGCAATGGTGGACGGCATTGCCGACGGTGTGCCGGGACAGAACTGCGCGCAGGAACTTGTGCAGATTGGCTGAAGGCGCGGGGAGGACAGAATCATGGCCTTGAGAACATTGACCGCCGAACAACGGCAGGCGCTGACGGCACTCCGCGAAAGCATGGGGGGCATCAGCGAAGACAAGCGCAAAGCTCAAAAACAACTGCTGGCCGCGCGCAAAGAGATCGCCAAGCTGCTGGCCGCGCAGCCCTCCACTGTCCCACAGATTGCCGAAGCGCTGCAGATGCCGCCCCACGAAGCGCTCTGGCACGTGACCGGTATGCGCAAGTACGGCAAGGTGACCGAGGCCGGCGAAGACGGCGATTATCTGCTCTACGCGCTGGTCTCAGATGATGCTCCATCGGCCGGCGGCCACTCATCCGCTGAGGGAAGATAGATATGGCTCGCACTGTCAACACACAGCTCCTGGGGAAGATCAAACGCCACGGATCCGGCGGCAGGCTCGATGTGAGCGCCTGTTTTAACTGCGGCAATTGCGTTGCCGTTTGCCCGTTAGCCGAGGATGCGGCGGGATTTCCGCGGCGCATGATTCGCATGGCACAGGTGGGCATGGAAAAGGAGTTGCTGGCAAGCGAGGACCTGTGGCTGTGCTATGCATGCGGCGAGTGCACGCAGACTTGTCCGCGCCAGGCGGATCCGGCCTCATTCATGGCCGCGGCGCGCAGTTACGCCATCGCGCAATACGACTTCACGGGCCTCTCGGGGCTGGCGAATCGCTCGGCATGGGGCAATCTGATGGTCTTTGCGCTATTCTCAGGAATCTTCAGCTTGCTGCTCGCGGCAAAGCATCGGGCGGGCGCGCCGGATGCGCCCCTCTTTGGCTTCCTTCCCGGCGAATGGATTCACAGCATCGGTGTCGCTCTCTTTGTTCTGGTCGGGCTCAGTGCCGCTCTTGGGCTCTTGTCGATGTACTTGCACGTGCGCGCAGAGCAGGTCCGCAAGGGGCATGTGCTGCGCTTCTCCGCTCTGCCCGGTGCCTTGCTCTCGGCGATTTCCGATGCGCTGATGCATACGCGGTTTCAGAATTGCAACGCCGTTGAGGAGATGCAGGCAAGCTCCGCGGAGCCCTGGTACAAGCGCACCTGGGCGGCACATGCCGCCGTCATGGGCGGGTTCCTGGCGATGCTGATTGCGACGACGCTCGATTATCTGTTGAAGCCGATCGGCTCGCCGGTAATGCCGTGGTATCCGATGCGCTTGCTGGGCGCGCTGGGTGGGCTTGTCTGCCTCTACGGCCTGGCGATTGTGCTCAGTCGGCGCTGGCGCGCCGAGGAGGTTCCCTGGCGCAGAAGTTCATTTGCGGACTGGTTTTTCCCGCTGCTTCTGGCTGGGACAGTGCTTACCGGGTTGGTCACGGAGATCGCCGTCTACGCGCCCATGGGTGAGGTTGGGCACGCGGTCTTTTTCGCGCATGTGGTGCTGGCCATGGACCTGGTGGCCATGCTGCCGTTGACCAAGTTTGCGCATGTGCTTTATCGCACGATGGCGCTCACGCTTGCCGGCTGGCGCCGCGCGCCGGCCACCGAAGCCGCCGCCGATGCGCACGCTTGAGGCCGATCCGAAACGGAGAAGGGAGACCTATGCAACTTACGGAAGAAAGAGTATTGCAGCAGGCGCTGGAGGCATTGACCGAGCGCGTGGACGCCCTGGAAAGAACCGCAGGCAACGACCGGCTTTCGATCGGTGTCATGAGCGGGAATCTGGATAACACGATGGCGGCGTTCATCATCGCGCTGGGCGCCGTAGCCTACGACATCCAGGTGGATATGTTCTTTACCTTCTGGGCGACGGCGGCATTGCGAGACCCAAAGAAATCGCCCGCGAAAGGCTTACTCGACAAGATGTTCGGCTGGATGCTGCCGCGCAGCAGCCAGAAGCTGCCTCTCTCGAAGATGCAGATGTGCGGGATGGGGCCGCGGATGATCCGCTCGGTCATGAAGGCCCGTGGGGTCAAATCTCTCGAGCAGTTGATGAAGGAAGCCGGGGAGTTTGGCGTGCGCATCCACGTCTGCGAGATGTCGATGGGGGTGATGGGGCTCCAAGAGGAAGAGATGATCGCGTATCCGGACATCGACTACGTTGGGGTGGGGACCTTCATCCAGATGATCAGTGAATCAAAGCAGGTCCTCTTCCTTTAGAGCAGGTCCTCTTCGTCCCGGAATCAATTCCGCGAGCTAGAAAAACAAAGAGGCTGACCGAAGAGCGGTCAGCCTCTCAAATTTTGCGGAGGGCTCTCGCCGGACCCGCAGGTTGTGAGGGCCCGGCGAGAATTGGCCTCGACGGAAAGCCGAGGTAAAAGCAGGGCCCTACAGCATTACTTCGTGCTGTGGTGCTTGGTGTGATGACGCATGGGCAGCGGTTTACGGGTCTGCGGCGTCACCGTAGACTCATCGACCGGGGTTGTGCCCTGGACGTCGTTGGAGAAGTTGGCGCCCGCCGGAACCAGGTAATCCTGGACCGTCTGGGAGTCATCGGTGCCGCTCGCTACCGAGATGCGGGAAGCATCGATGCCCTGATCGGTGACCAGATACTGCTTGGCGTTCACCGCGCGCTGTCCGGCGAAGTTCTCCACCTTCACGCGCTTGTTGCGGGCGTGGCGCTTTTCCTGCCGTGCCTCGAGAGCCTTCTCCTTGGCGTTAGAGTTGCCCACCAGGACAGCCTTGGCGTCGGCCTGCTGCTTGAGGTCAAGAGCCACCTGATCGAGGCAGGCCTTGGCTTCGTTGTCGACGCGGGTGGGGCGACGCTTGTCGTTGCTGAAGGTCAGCGAGCAGAGCGCCTGGGTTTTGGGCTGCGGCGGCGGAGGCGGAGCAACGATGTTCAGCGTGGTGTTGGCGCTCGCCGAGTGGCCCTTGTCATCATTGACGGTGCCGGTGATCTCAACCGCGCCGGTGGGCGCGCCGGCCGAGGAGTACTCGGCGGTATTGCCACTGCCGCTGACGGTGCCCGCGGAAGCCTTGTAGCTGTAGGTGAGCGGCCGGTTCTGCGGGCTCACTGCGTCGCAGGTGATGGTGCTGGTCTGGCCGGGCTTGATGGTCGTGGGATTGGCCGAGCAACTGATCGTCGGGGGCTCGAATTCCTTGACCGTGAAGTTGGCCGAGCAGTCGGCAGTCTGCCAAGGCTTCAGGCCTTCCTTGCCCTTCTTGCCTTCCTTGACCGTACCCTTTGCCGTATAGCTGCCAGGAGCCAGATTGGTGGTATCAACGGTGGCGGTGTTTCCGCTGCCGGAGACGCCGTTACCGCTCCAGTTGTAGAGAACATTTTCCTTGGGATTCAGGTTGCCGACCGTTCCGGTGATGGTGATCTTCTCACCCGGAAAGACGGATTGGGGGTTGGCGCTGCAAGCCAGGGTCACGGGCGGAGGAGGTGCAATGGAGCCGACGTGGAAGACAAGGCCAGCGCTAAGACGGGCTGCATTGACGTTGGCTCGGCCACCCACTTGCGGAGCGGGACCAAAGTTCGCGTGATAGTACTGGTAGTCGGCCTGGAAGATGCGCAGCGCCAGATGATGATTGAGCAGCGGAGTCTCGTAATCGAGGCCGCCACCGACCGTCAGCGCCGGTCCCCAGGTATAACCATGCCAAAGGTCAGCAGGGGGATCGTTGGGGCCGCCGAGACGTACCGCACCTATCAGACCATGCACGAACGGAGTCATATTTCCTGTGGGGTACCGGGCGATCAGGCCGCCGCCGATATCCTGCGCTCCATCGCCAGGACCATCCGGATGATTGGCATATTCGATCTGGCCGCCGATGTAGCGGTTGAAGTAATACGCTACGCTACCAATTGCGCCCAAATTAATGGAACTGTAGTTAAGTGGTACTGAAACACCCGGCGTAGCCGTGGGCGTGTTGACGGTGCCGTGGGGGGCGAGGTAGGAATAGCCGGTAAAGATGTCCCACCGGGAAGCGTAATTTTCTGATGCAGCACTGGTCTTCTTGCTCGTCGGGGCAGACTGGGCCACCATCGCCATGGGCAGCGCAGCGAGCGCGGCCACAGCGAGGGCCCGACGAAATCGTTTGGATCTGTGAGAAATCATGCAATCCTCCGCAATTGAGCTGATCTTTCTGATCTGGGAATGCCAAGAAATGCGCGCGCCAGCGGCATGCCGGCAAGGCACACCTCCCCATCAAGCAACAGCGCGTTATCCTGTCCTTACAGTCAATTAAAGTACCATAGCTGAAAGCGCGTAGAACACTTTTTTTCAACGAGTTGCTCGATTTGGTACCGGATTTGAAACGAGCTAAGGGCCGACGTTGGAGGCGACCAGAGGTTAGCTGCCGGTACTGCAAAACTTGTGCACTTCGGTTTGCCAGCCAAGTCCAGGGGCGCGGGGAGCTGACGAAGATGCGTGGGCGGTCCGGAGAAGCGCTGGGAAATCGGGAGCACACGTCAGGAACCGGTTCCAGTCAGGACGACGCCGATCGTGCGGAGAATGATCTTGAAATCGAGCCAGACGCTCCAGTTGTCGATGTAGGTCACATCCAGCGAGACGTAGCTGGCAAAGGACGGATCACGACGCCCCTGCACCTGCCACAGGCCGGTAATTCCAGGGGTAACGTCCAGGCGGCGCAGGTGGTTGAGGGTGTACTCCTTGACTTCGCTGGCCAGTGGGGGGCGGGGGCCGACCACGCTCATCTCCCCCTTCAACACGTTCCAGAACTGCGGCAGTTCATCGATCGAGTACTTGCGCAGGAAGCGGCCGAGCCGGGTCACGCGGGGATCGTTTGAAACCTTGAAGAGCACGCCATCCCGCTCGTTCATGTGCAGCAGTTCGGCCTTACGCCGCTCGGCGTCCACCCCCATGGTACGAAACTTGGTGCAGCGAAAGACCCTTCCCTTTTTGCCAATCCGTTCCGAGCAGTAGAACACCGGACCGGGCGAGTCTAATTTGATCGCGATGGCCACGACCAGGAACAAGGGGGACAGAATCAGCAGGGCCAAAGCCGAGAGGAGCACGTCAATGACGCGCTTGACGGTCAAGGCTAACTCGGGAACGCGGCCACAGTGCAGGGGAATCGTGGGAAATTGGCCGATGTACTCCACGGGGCTGTTCCAGGCCAGCCCTTCATAGAGGTCGGGCACAAGGCGCAGGTCGATGCCCTGAGCGCGTGAGGTTTCAAGCACCCCTTGCACGGTCTTACGGTCGCAGCGGGTGGTGAAGAAGATCTCGTCGACGAAGAACCGCCGCGCGCTCTGGAAGAGGGTCTCCAGCGTGCCGACGACCTCGCCTTCCTTGCCGGGCCCGTCGCCGGGGGCAGCGATGTAGCCCTTGAAGCTATAGCCCAGGTAGCGCAGGGTATCCAGGTGGTGACGCAGCGCATAGGCCTCAGGCCCGGTCCCCACGATCAGCACATTGCGCGTGCCCACGCCGCGGGCAAACTGCCGGTAGAGCACCAGCCGGTAGAGCAGGCGCCGCAACCCGAGCAGCAACATGACCAAAACGACCGTGGTGAGGACAATGCCGCGCGGAATATCCCCGGCGCGCGCTAGGTAGAGAGCGCCAGTCAACAACAGCCCCGAGGTCAAGCAGGCTTGTGCGTTCCTGCGCTGCTCGTGCAGGATGCTGGCAATGCGTAACGGCGTATAGAGATGAAGGCGCCGGCTGACCACCACCAGGACGATGGTGAAGCCGAGCAAAAATCCCAGCAGGATCCAGATCGACTGCCCGCGGATCAGGGTTCCGGCCCAGAGATCCCTGGCTCCCGTTACCGGACCGGTGTGCAGCCGATAGAACGTGGTAGCCACAGCCACGGCCAGCACGGTTGCCACGTCGGCGGCCATCCACATCTTGGATGGCGCAGTACTGCCCTGATGGACAGAGCCGCCTGCGGTGCTCTCTTGCTCGCCCGAAGTGTGACTCGATAGCTGTTGCCAAAACTCCGAACTCGCCATAACAACAGACCTTGAGGAGAAAGTGCGGCTGTTCGCCGTTCCATGAACCGGCGCTGTTGGGAGCTTTGCTGCCGAAGAAGCGCAGCCGCCGAAATTCTGGTCAGCGTAACAACGGAGCCAGTCGGTGAAGGGACACCTCTGAACATCTGCCACAGAACGGAGATGACTCCAGAAGAGCGGGAAACCAACACCTCACTGCCCAATCGACGGGAAACATCGCGGGAACGGACAGCGAAGTAGAGTCTAGTTTCGGACGCAGGCGAGCATGGCCCTGTTCGGCGTTCTGCTTGTGAGTATCAAATTACGGTAACAAAGCTGATGGCACTAGAATCACCTGCCCGCCGGAAAAAATCAAGGAAAATCGGCGGCTCAGGGAGAACTTAAGACATCTTCAGCGTAGCAGGCGGTATCCAGAATGAGTGTGACTTATTCGCAGTGTGCGCCGAGTTACCGATCACTCGTATTCAGTAATAATCCGAACAACTCAGATAATAGCCGCAATTTCCGCACACGAGCTTGCAGCGGTGACTGGCCAGGCGGGCGCCACACGTAGGACAGATCTGGAGGCAATGTTCGGCGCTGGGCAGGTCACAGGACACACCACTTTGCGGGACTTCCCTGTTCGAATTCGCGTCGTAATCTGGCATGAAGGCTCGGGGAAGCTCAGGGTGCATGGGGGGACAGATTAGCATAGAGGAGAGGAAACCTGCCGCGGGTCGCACCGGCGGGCCTTCAGATTTGAGTTCTGCAACGTCCGGATACTTCCCCGTTTCACCCGGACAGCAACTCCCACCCCCAAAGATTTGGAACCCAAGGAGGAAATATGGCTAGCAAGGCAAGTGCGGTTTGGACCGGTTCACTGAAGGAAGGCAAGGGCACAATTTCGACGGCAACGGGCGTGCTGAAGGACGCCAGCTACTCGTTCGCGACGCGTTTTGAGGGCGCGGCGAGCGGCACCACGCCAGAGGAGATGATCGCGGCGGCACACGCCAGCTGCTTCTCGATGGCTCTGGGTGCGCAACTCGGCGGCGCCGGCCTGACGCCGGAGAAGATCGCAACCGAGGCGGCTGTCACGCTGGCCAAAACCGACGGTGGATTCGCGGTAACGCGGATTGCCCTGACCACCACAGCCAAGGTGCCCGGCGCCAGCAAGGAAGCCTTCGACAAGGCGGCTGCCGACGCCAAGGCTGGCTGCCCGATCTCCAAGCTGTTCGCCAACAACACCGAGATCACCCTCAACGCGACGCTGGAATAACCTTCGGCCGCCGCAGAACGAGGGAATTTCCGGTTGCCGGGCGCGCTGATTTGACACCGCGCCCGGCATTTGTAAGACTCAAGACTGCTGCCGGGTTCAGCCTGAGGTTGAACCTTGTACCCGTGCCGAAGTGGCGGAATTGGCAGACGCGCATGGTTCAGGTCCATGTACTCGCAAGGGTGTGGGGGTTCGAGTCCCTTCTTCGGCACCAGTCTTAAGAGCTATACCCTCAAGAATCAATCAAATAGCAGGAACAAAAGGAATTAGGCGGCATTGCCGTCTTTCCATATAGTCCATGTTTTCTACCTAAACCCGGACCTTCTCTACTTCTGTTGTACAAAACGGAAGTGATTGTACAAAGAGAATCCAAACGCCGGGTGTGCCGATCCCGTCAAGCAGTACAATCCGGAGCAATGTCACAATTCAGCCGACACACCATCCTTGCAGCGACAGATACGGCTGCCGTCTGGGGCCACACAGATATTGATCGATTTCTGCTTGAGCATGGGATGGAGAACAAGGTTGGCGGTTATTCGCGAGCCAATCGAGCTAATTCTCTCGCCGACTATTTGCTGCGCCATCTCGATGAGCTAAATGGGCAGCGGGAGAATCTCGCAGACGTGATCGTTGGAGATCTCGTAGAGAGGGCGATCGGACGTTCGCTTCGCGGCTATCCTCAGGTATTTAACCTCGAAGCATTCGAAGAACAGTTTCCAGCGCTGCGCCGTGGTCTCGATCGTGACGGTTTCACGGTAGAAGGCGGCGTATTGCGTCGAGCCCTGCCTCAGGCAATTGACTTGCCCGCTGCCGACGACGAAGTTCACACGCTTCTAATCGGTACGGGTTCGAGGTACCGAGAGGACACCTAGACCAAGGAATTGCTGCTCATTCTCGCGGCGAATGGGCAGCCGCTAATGCCCAATTCCGTGCATTTACCGAAAGCCTGTATGACTCAATCGCAGAGCATCTGGCGAACGGTGCTGGAGTTCCAGTGCCTGCGCCAGGAACCCCCCGGCGCCAATGGCTCGCTCCGCGTACGCCACCGTTCTTGTTTGCCGCGTTGAATGAGTGGGCTGGTAATGGCAACGGATTCCTGGAAGGCGCATTTCGCAGACTGCATCCTGCAGGCGCTCATCCGGGGCTATCCGACGAAGAGGACTCAACCTTCAGGTTGCACCTAGTGCTTCTCATCGGTAGACATCTGCTGCGCCGAATCTCTACGGTTTGAGATGCGCGGATTAGAATTGCGTCCATGCTTCTCAGAGAGGTAATCGCCGCCGACGGCAAGATTTATCTGAAGTCTGAGTTCGAGCCCATTTCAGATGAATGGCCAGCCGTGTCCTTCACGAAGAATTCCGTGGGCGCTCGCCTCCGCGGATTCAATCCTGAGCGGGACATCATCATCTACGTCGGAACTAGCCGCCCAGAGAACACGCCGAATCCCGCACATAGACAGCGGCTGCTTTCGGCAATACAAATCGAGCCAAATGCCATTCACGACACGAGAGATTTGGTTCCCGCCGAGTCTTGGGCCAACTGGCAGGAGAATTACAGGGGAAGATGGGGCCGCTCATTTGCGGTCCTGCGTGCATGGCAGATAGTGGGCTTTCCATCGGCATACGAGGTCACAGCGGCAGCTTACAGTCGACTTGGCTTGATGGAGAACCTTGGCAACGTGGTCGAACTCCATCAGAACGAACGGACTGCCATTCTCGATCTCACATTGGAGAAGATCGACCTCCGATTACAGCCAACAGCAACCGGCTTCGATAACATACGCGCATTCCTGAACCTTGAGAGTGCGATCAAGCAAGAGATTGCGCGGATGCGAGCTCGCCTGCTCGACCGGGAGCGCAGCAGCGGCACCGTGGTTTCGTACACCAACCCGGTGCGCAGGGTGGAAAGCGATATCGACATTCTGTTAGGGGAAAAATGGCGCGAGCAGCAGGCGCGTTGCTCATTGTGTGATGGAGCCCTTGTGCTCGCGGCGACCAATAGACTCCTTCAATGTTCAGTCGATCGGATTGACAGCGGCTGCGGATCATATGACAGCTCGAACCTTCAGATCACCCATCTGGCGTGCAACCTCGCGAAAAACAGTGCCGGCGCAGAGGAATTTGACGAGTGGCTGTCTGTGGTCAGAGGAAACGATTGGCTTCCGAAAGAAGATCCAACAGAGGCGATGCCTTCAGAGGGTGTTGGGACTAAGCAACCGGCTGCGGCAAACACTCTTGCCGTATTGCCATGAGGTCATGTTCCAGATTGGATAATCGAACGCTGCTAAAAGCCATCCGAATGCCAGAGACGGTGTTCCCGAGCCACTCAAAATGAACCTGATCGCCCGGATAGATCAGAATTCCGTGAGAAGCAGCCATTGCGCTGCAGTGTGAGAACAGCTGATACACGTCGTCGTGCGCGGGAAAACGTTCAAGTTGCTTATATTTCGTGTCGAAGACGCACAGTATCGTATGACCTTTCACAACTACGCTACGCATGCAAGATGCAGCGGAAGCGCATGCCTTCGCCGTACCACATCACGTAGTTTGTTCCCCAGGCATTATTGAACAGGTTGGAATGCACACCGCCGGAAAGATCGGGCTGGGAGAGCGAGAAATTGAGCGGAGACTTCCCGCCCAGCGCCACCACAGGGGCATCCAGTGTCTCGACAAAGAACGAGCCCTCCGGCCCGTCATAGCCGAACCCGCTGGATACGGAGTGCATGTGCCTCCCGCCCCCCGGCAGAACCTCGAACGGCGAAATCCGCTCACCCACCTTGCGCAGAAACCACCCGCTCGGGCTCGATACTACGGGATTGAAGCTGAGCCACAAGGCTTCTGGAAGCCGTGTGGCGGGTTTATCGAACCAGGAGAACGAAGCCTGCACCACCGGTTCCTGCTTGGGCAGCACAAGTTCCAGATACATCCTGCCTGGAAACGCGGCCCGGCCGGAATCGAGTGCTGCGGTGTCTTCGATTTCTAGGCGCACCAGAACACGATGGGCCAGCTCATCTTCGTGCCAGCGAATGTCCGCGGCCGTCGAATACCACTCCTGGTGCTTCGCTCCGAAGTCCTGAATGTTGGGCTTCCCAAAGTCTTTCCTGGTCCACCAGTTGTGCTCCACCAGATAAGCCTGACGGTACTGGGTGTAATCGTCCTGCGAGAGCGTCTGATACGACAACAACCCGAGGGGATGATCCGGGGAGGCCCATTCATATCCCGTCTGCTTGTTGCGCAGGCCAATGATCGCTCCGGTCTTCGCGTCCAGGCGCAAGGTGAAGTGCTCTGCCTCGACGTCCTCGCCGGCCCGAAGCACTGCCGAGGACGCAAACGACGGCTCTCTGGCGGCGAGACTCTGCACTCGCTGCTCAGCCTCTTGCCGCAATGCGGCGGGGAGTGTCGCGATGCCCTCCAGCAGATCCCGGCGCTTCTCTTCCCAACTGAACTGGACCACCTCATAGTTCTTGGTGTGCAGCATGGAGGCCAGCTGTCGGGGAGTGTAGTGCTCATAATCGAGCCACTTCTTCACATCCACGCCCCAGGTATGCTCCGGCTCCAGCAGTAAATGGCGCAGCATGGCCAGATCGACGGCGCCGCCGGCTTCCAGCTTGCCCTGCTGAATCCAGCTCTCGCGCAGGCGCGACACTTCGCGGTAGCGGGCCAGCTTGAGCGGATCGCTCGCCACTCCATAAATCCACGTATCGCCGATTTCTTCGGTGACTACCGGAAATCGGTGGCTGTGCGGCGCCACAGCGTTGGCAATCTCTGTGAGGCTGGTCGGAATCACTTCCGCATTGGGGTACTGCTGTTTCAACTGGCGGTATATCTCGGCAATCTCCTGGGGAGTGTGGGGCCCGCTGTTGTCATTGCGAACCACGATAGCCACGGCCACGTCAGCCCCGGGAACACGCGCCACGGCACCGTAATTGTGGTGGTACATCATCGTCAACGTGGCGCCATTCGAATCCTTCCAACGGAAGAACATGGGCGTCTGTGCTGGGGTGCTGCCGCTGTTCACGCCGATGTCGAGAAACGTGACTCCCTGCTGTGCAAGAGGAGCGATCAGGCCGCGGGTGTGCCCTGGCACGTCGGTCATTTTGGCTCCGGTGGTGGTGCGGCCAAACCGCCGATCCAGCGCCTTGGAGAGGCCAATACTCGCGGAGATCTGCGAGCCATCCAGCAACTCCGATTGCCAGTTGAAGGGCAGGGCATGCCAGGCAATATCGCCGCGCGCAATCGCCGCTTCCATCTGCCTGCGCTGCGCCGGGGTTGCCTGCTCGAGATATTCGTACAGAAGCCAGGAGCCCGTGGTCCACACGTAGCGGCACGGGCCAGTCCGGCGCATCTCCTCGGCAACCTGGATGGCCTTCGGGAAATAGTCCTGAAAATAGAGATCGACAATAGCCTTCTGCGTGTTCAAAAAGCCCGCGTCAAAATGGCATTTGAACATGGCCAGCACCCGCTTCACCTGCGGGTCGGGTTTTGGCCCGGGCTGGGTGAGCGACCAGGCGCTCCGCGAAGCGACGGTCCCGCAGGCGGCCACAGCGGTTGCCAGAAAGCTACGGCGGTTCATCTATCTTTCGGTCCTTGTAAGATACCGGTCATCCGATGGGAGTCAAGAAGGCTGCCGGACATCGAGGCGCGCCCCACATGCATGTTCTCGCCCTAAGCCTACACCATTCGCCGCCGATTCGGGCAACAGCGGTGGAGGCTCCCTGCTAGGGACCGCTCTCTTGACACCGCTATTCCGGGCCGCCTATATTCAGCCCTTGACCTGCCGCCGATTCCTCGCCGCGCTCAACGCTACGGGAACCATGCTCCAACCGGCGTGGAACCATCCGCGTTGAGATTCGCAGTACGTGAACCGAATTCAGCTGCGCGTCAGAGCCGGGCCATCCAACGCTCCGGGACCGATGCATACCGCCTCCAGGAGTGGACCACGATGGACCGACGCACCTTCAACAAGCTGGCCGGCCTCACTGCCTTTACCGCAGTCGCCCAGGGCACGGGCACCTTGGCGCAGACGGGCTCTCACATCGGCGGATTTGCCAATGGCGCTGATGAAGTTGCCCTCGAAGACGAAGCACTCCTCGTAGCATTTGACCGTCATTCGGGCGCGCTCACTCGCCTGGTTTACAAATCCACCGGCTGGGCCATCCAGCAGCGCCCTGAGTTGGGACTCTCGTTCCGTCTTCTGGCGCCGCTTCCCGACCGCCGCGATAACTTCGTCCTGCCTCAGCGACAGCACGCTGCCCTGGTAGAAAAGGTATCTGCCCAGGAGGTGCGCCTGCAATGGAACAACCTGGTGAGCGAGCATGGCGGTACCCTCGACATCACCTTCAACGCCACAGTCACTCTACAGCAGGGTCACCTTCGATTCGAGTCGGAACTAATCAACCGTTCGCCCCTGACGGTGGAGACCGTGGATTATCCCTATCTCGGCGACCTCAAGCCGCCGTCGCGCGAAGCCACGCTCACTACCGAGCATATGTGGTACGGCAATCTGGTCGGTGATGAGATCTATCCCACCTTCAGCAATGAGCATGGCTACTGGGGGGTTCGCTCCCCGCTGAAGACCATCGATTCCAAGCAAAGCCTACTTTGCCTATTGCAGGCCCCCGAGCAGGGACTGTACACCGCGATGGAGGATCCGACTCAACCATATTTGCTGCAGTTCACGTTTGTGCAGCGGCCGGGCGTTCTTGACTCAGTCGATAATCATGTTCCTGAACGGAATGCCATCGCTGGGATCCCCGTGCACCTTGAATTCCGCACCTGTCATTTTTTGTTCGCGCACCCCGGCGCGCAGAGAAAGCTGGCTCCTGTGGCCCTTGAGCCCTATCGCGGTGACTGGCACTCCGGTCTGGATGCCTACAAGCGCTGGCGCGCCTCTTGGTTTCGCAAGCCGGCTGTCGCGCCGTGGGTCACCGAAGTCCACTCCTGGCAGCAGTTGCAGGAGAACTCGCCCGAGCAGGATTACAGCATCCCCTATCGTGACCTGAAGAACTACATCGACGAGTGCGCCGCTTCCGGAGTCCGCGCCATTCAGCTCGTGGGATGGAACAAGGGCGGGCAGGACGGGAACGATCCCGCTCAGGAGACCGATCCTGGCCTGGGCACCTGGCAGGAACTGCATGACGCGATCGCCTACGCCCAACGCAAAGGCGTGAAGATGATCCTGTTTGGCAAGCTCAACTGGGCGGATATGACCACGGAGTGGTTCAGGACCGAGTTGCATCGATACGCGTGCACAGATCCATACGCGATTCCCTATCAGCAAAATGGCTATAGCTACCTCACTCCGACCCAGCTCGCGGGAATCAATAACCGTCGCAGAGAGGTGATGGACTTCCTCTGTCCCGCCTACCAGCAGATCGCTGTGGCCCAATTCAAAAAGATTCTGGCGCTCGGCTCAGCCGGATGGTTGTACGACGAGGTCTGCCATCACGGTCCGGTGGAGTACTCCTTCAGCTCGACTCACGGCTACGCGCCACCGGGGTACATCTACAACGGAGACATGCCCGTGGCCGCGCTTCTGCGCGCCGCCGCCGATGCCGAGTCTGCCGAGTTCGTTTTTGCTGGCGAAGGTCCCCAGGATTGGCTGATGCAGTATTATCCGGTTTCCTATTTCCGCATCAGTGAAAGCTCGCGCCCTGTCAGCCGCTATATTGATCCTCACGCGCCCCTGATGGTAGCCGTGACCGGCTTCGATGATCGCGAAATGCTCAACCTGATTCTGTTAAACCGGTACATCATCAGTTACGAACCATACAACTTCAAAGGCAAGCTGAGTAACTTCCCGCTGACGTTGGCCTACGGCCGCAAGATCGATGCGTTGCGCACCCGATACAAGGAGTACCTGTGGGATGCGGAATTCCGTGATACCCTCGGCGCAACGGTCAGCTCGGACGGTACGACGCGCCACTCGGTGTTTGTCACAGTCTCAGGTAAACGTGCGGTTGTGGTCGTAAACAATTCTCGTCGATCCATTCACGCTACCGTCCATCTTCCCCATCCAGGAAAGCTGGCCGTCGTCTCTCCGGAACGTCCTGATCGTGTGCCGAGTTCAGGGGCCCTCGATCTGCCGGCGCGCTCCGCCGCTGTGCTGATGGAACTTTAAAATGGCTGGAGGAGACGGCGCAGGGCACTGAATGTCGTCTCGGCATTTACCCGAGTAGGGCTGTTGGCAGATTGAGCGTAAAGCGCCCAATCATGTTCTGAAGGAGCTGACGGGTGAGTCTCCATACTGCCACATCCAATCGAAGAGGGCTCGGTGCATGCAAATTCTCAAATGGTCTGCTGCTCTAGTGGGACTTCTCATGCTGACGGCGTGCTCGATCGCGGCGCAGCAATCGGCGACAGAGGACGTGACGGGGGACGTAAATCCGTTCATTGGCACGGGCAGAGGGCCAGGCGGCCCCGGCAATCGATTTCC